>DASUYO010000305.1:0-5885 GCA_036377375.1 Pyrinomonadaceae bacterium | reverse complement strand
GCTCGATCGGCCGCACCATGAACGCTTCAGTAAAATGCTGCGGGCGCAGGTTCGCGAGCGCGCTCACAGTCTCTTTCTCTTTTTTCTGCTGCTCGTTTTGTTTTTGGGTTGTTCCGTCTGTTTGGAGCTTCCCATAGTCGGCGTTGTTCGTTCCTCTCACAAAACGCCTGTACTTGTCGTCGCCCTTCAAGACTGCGACGCTGAAGTGCTCGCCGTCAGACGCCATCTGCGCAAGGTCAACAAAGGTGAACTGAATTACCAGATAGATTTGGCCGGGTCGTTGCACGGTGATATCACCATCGACTAGTCGATACTGATCCGCAATTCCGAATGAAGCAAACGACGTGTCTTCAAATTGGATATCGACTTTGCCGTGTATCGACTCCACGGTCGAAAGGCGATTGATCGCCTCAATCAGTTGCTGCTTATTAGCTTCTCTCAAAGGAGTGAGAAGCTGCGGCACCTGGATCTTTCTCTTCGCTCCGAACAGACCACACCCGGCACTAAACAACAGAACTGAGACAGCGAAGACTGACAGCAGTAAACGGGCGGGCACCATTCTGGAGGCGTTGAAATATTTGAGCATCAGCCTTAGGCGCCAATCATACGTCAAACGCCAGAGAATCGGGAAATTGTAGTGAGTTTCGCACAAAGGAGCAAAGGGGCAGTTCTTTTATTCACACCGGGCTTCAGCCCGGTGGAAAGCAACGCGTGTTTAAGAAACCGTTTTAACGGTTTGCCGGGAAAACCGTTGAAACGGTTTTCTACCATGCCTCCTACCTGGCACCGGGCTAAAGCCCGGTGTAAATGAAAAGAGGTTTGTTGGAGTAGGAATGATCATTACTGAACACCCCCTCCACAGATCCGGACGTGCGTTACTAACGCATCCGGCTCTTGCCTTAGGTGCTGACGCCAAGCCGTAGCTGCGGATAAGGGTGATGAAGCGCAGGTCGGGGCAGCCAAAGATTCATCAAGCGGCGCATCCGCTCCCAGGTGAGTCGCGTTTTCTGGCTGCGTCGCCGCAAAGTGCGATACCAGGCGCGTCCCACATGGAACCGAAACGCAGACAGCGACCTAAGGTTCGCAGGCACCCCGTAGTATCGGTTGTGTCCCGCGACCACCAAGCGCAGCCATCTACCCACCTCCGGCACCGGATAGTGCAGCCGTTGGCGCAGTTCCATTTTGATTTCCTTCAGCTTCGCGCGTTTCCTCTTACTCATCGTCCGCCGCAACACCGTGAACTTCCCCTTTCTCGTTTGGCTACAACTGTGCGTGAAGCCCAGAAAGTTGAAGCTCTCGGGTTTTCCTTGGCCACGCGCTTCTCGTTGCTTGGCAGCGAAGCGGCCAAACTCGATGATGCGCGTTTTCTCGGGATGCAGTTTCAGTTTGAACTGAGCGAAGCGCTCCGCCAATTCTTGATGAAACTGCGCGGCGTCCTGTTGGTGCTCAAAGCCCACCACGAAGTCATCGGCCCAGCGAACCACTATCACATCGCCTTTGGCTTTTGTCTTACGCCAGTGCTGCACCCAGAGGTCAAACACGTAGTGCAGATAGATGTTCGCCAGCAAAGGCGAGGCACTGCCGCCTTGTGGCGTTCCTTCTTCACTGCACCACCACCGTCCTTCTTCCAGCACGCCCGCGTTCAGCCATTTGCGGATGAGTCGCACCACGCGCTGGTCCGCTATGCGGTGCTCGATGAACTTAATCAGCCATTCATGGTCCAACTTATCGAAGAACGAGCTGATGTCGCCATCCAGCACCCAGTTCACTTTCCTCGTCAGCAACCCGGTGAACAAAGCATCCAGAGCCTTGTGCTGGCTCTTGCCGGGCCGATAGCCATACGAGAAGCCGAGAAAGTCAGTCTCGTAGATTCCATTCAGCACCTCGACCGTCGCCCGCTGCGCTATCTTGTCTTCCAGCGCAGTGACGCCCAGCGGTCGTTGCCGCCCGTCGTCTTTGCTGATGTAGGCTCTACGCACTGGCTTCGCTCGATAAGCCCCACGTCGCAGCCGCGCCGCGAGGTCTGCGAGATTGCTCTCCAGTTCCTCCCCGTACAGTCGCCACGTTTCCCCATCCACTCCTGGCGCCGCATCACGCTTCAGCCCGTAATAAGCTTCACGCAACAGGTTCAGGTTGTAGATGTGGTGCATGAGGCTGGTGAACTTCACCTGCTTATCTTTCACCGCTGCTTGCCGTATCCGCGAGAGCGCACTTTGCACGACTTCCCGGTCCTGTGCCCGGCTCGTGTTTTGCCCCAGCGGCTTCCCCTTGGCCAACCCCCTTTGCTCCACCCGCTCCGCTCCCGGCGCACCAGTTTTGTTCGCGGGCTTCGTTGCTACTATGGGATTGTCCGACTTCCTGCGGCCGTTCATCATCGCCGTGCGTCCTTGGACTTCACGATGCGTCCCAAGCGTGCCTGCTCGGGTAGCCGCAGGATCTCCCGGTTCTCGCGCAAGTTGCTTCCATGCATGCCTGGGGTCTTAGACCGCGCGGGATACCACCGTGCCTTGCCAAAGCGGCGCGCTGGTTGTTGCCTTCCTCCTGCCTCAACTGAGTCGGCATCCCGTGTTCGGCTACTTTCGCGGCTCAATACCCTGCCTGCACTTGCCCCTGTCAACGCTTCGCCGTCGCTCTTACGAGCGCCGCCGCATGACTCGGGGTCGTTATGGTTGGCTAGACCTTTAACGTATGACTCTTTCATTCACTACAACCTGCCGGTTTATCCCGGCGCACTGAGGCAAAGCCACGGCTTCCTGAAAATGCGCAATCGTAAATCCACGGTGAAATTACGAAAGCACTCTTGAGTATTGGCAGAAAATTGATGGCGTGCGGCGGAATGCGTATTGCACATGTCATCGCTGCCGGTTCGATCTGATTAGCGCCGCGTTGGTGGGTGTACCGCATAATGGTTTGGAGAATTTTGGAGAGGAACCGTAAAGATGGACGGTGCAGAACTTCCTATGATCTATCTCGCCAGACATGGTGAGACCGCCTGGAGCCTCACGGGCCAACACACAGGGCTCACCGATTTGCCGCTGACTCCAGTGGGCGAGAGCAACGCCGGAAAACTTGGAGACGCATTGAAAAGCGTGACGTTCGCGAGGGTTTTCTCCAGTCCGTTACGTCGCGCCTGGCGAACTTGCGAGCTCGCCGGTTTTAGGTCCACCGTGGAAATGAACCACGATCTGGTCGAGTGGGATTACGGTGAATACGAAGGGCGTCTTACAGTTGAGATCCATAAAGAACGACCTGACTGGCAACTATTCCGCGACGGTTGCCCGGGTGGCGAGTCACCACAACAGGTCGCCGCGCGTGCAGACCGTGTGGTGGATCTGGTGCGCTCAGTCTCAGGAAACGTTCTGCTCTTTTCCAGTGGGCATTTCCTAAGAATGTTGGCCGCACGCTGGACTGGAATGGACACGATCGGCGCCAAGTCTCTAATGCTCAGTACTGCGAGCCTAAGCGTTCTCGGCTACGAAAACAGGCTTGCGCAGCCGGCAATTCGACTGTGGAACGACACCCATCACTTACTCGCAAATCATAGGGGATGAAAAAGGCATCATGAAGACCACAAGCTTTAACCAACAACAATTTGAGCAGATGAAATCGCATCCCGGTTTCATTGCAGCGCTGGATCAAAGCGGCGGCAGCACGCCGGGCGCGCTGCGTCTTTACGGAATCGAAGAAGGCGCATGGTCCAACGAGGATGAGATGTTCACGATCGTGCACGAGATGCGCACGCGCATCATTACCAGCCCCAGCTTTAACGGGGAGCGGATTATTGCCGCCATCCTCTTCGAGAACACGATGGACAGGGAAATCGAGGGGCGGCCCACTGCGGACTATCTTTGGAACGTGAAACAAGTCGTGCCTTTCCTGAAGGTAGACCAGGGCCTTGCAGCGGAGGAGGACGGAGTTCAGTTAATGAAGCCCATGCCGGCGCTTCCGGCGCTGCTAGCCAAAGCCAAAGCAAAGCACATCTTCGGAACCAAAACGCGCTCCGTCATCAAACAAGCCAACGCAGCCGGCATCAAGAACATTGTGAATCAGCAGTTCGCAGTAGCCGGGCAGATCATTGCCGCCGGCCTCCTACCAATCGTCGAGCCGGAAGTTGACATTCACTGCGCTGAAAAGGCGAAGTCCGAAGAGTTGTTGAAAGCGATGATCCTCGAGAAGCTCAATAACCTGACGGCAGATCAGTTCGTAATGCTGAAGCTGACGTTGCCGGAGCAAGACGACTTCTACTCGGATTTGATTAGGCATCCCAAGGTCGTAAGGGTGGTTGCGCTGTCCGGCGGCTATTCGCAGGAAGACGCCGATGACCGGCTGCGCAGGGACCACGGCATGGTGGCGAGCTTTTCACGGGCGCTGGTAGAAGGGCTATCGGCTCAACAATCCGATGCGGAGTTCAACTCGGTGCTGGAGAAATCCATTCAGAGTATCTTCGAGGCGTCGAACATTAAGCAGGCTACGATCAAAGGGTAAATACTTCTTTTGTCCACGGAGGACTTATGCAACTTGGAATGATAGGGCTTGGCAGGATGGGAGCCAACATGGTCCGGCGACTAATCAACAATGGTCACAATTGCGTGGTGTTTGATCGTTCGCCGGAAACAGTGAGTCAACTCGTTAACCAAAAGGCAGTGGGCGCCGCGTCGCTTGTCGACTTTGTGAAGAGGCTCGATACGCCGCGTGTGATCTGGTTAATGGTGCCTGCGGCAGTCGTTGACTCAACGATTAGTGATCTTCTGCCCCTGCTTGAAGAAGAAGACATTCTGATCGACGGCGGGAATTCTTACTACGTTGACGACATACGTCGCGCGAAGGAACTGGCGCCGAAACAAATCCATTACGTTGATGTTGGCACAAGCGGCGGTGTATGGGGACTTGAGCGAGGCTACTGCATGATGATTGGCGGCGAGACGGATGTGATCAAGCATCTCGATCCGATCTTCGCCACATTGGCTCCGGGCATTGGAGAAATTGAACGAACACCCGGTCGCAACAAGTCTGAAGGCACTGCTGAGTATGGGTACCTGCACTGCGGCCCAAATGGTGCGGGCCATTTTGTGAAGATGGTCCACAACGGAATCGAGTACGGAATCATGGCCGCATTCGCCGAGGGGCTCGGTGTACTGCGTTCCGCCAATGCCGGCAACCGTAAACAAGGAGTTGACGCCGAGACGACGCCGCTACGCGATCCGGAACATTATCAGTACGACTTCAATTTATCGGACATTACCGAGGTGTGGCGACGTGGCAGCGTAATCGCGTCGTGGTTGCTGGATCTCACGGCGACAGCTCTTCACGAGGATCCGAATTTGTCGAAATTCGCAGGTCGCGTGTCTGACTCCGGCGAAGGACGTTGGACCATCAAGGCTGCGATTGACGAAGCCGTGCCTGTTCCAGTGTTGACCTCGGCTCTGTTTGCGAGATTCAGCTCAAGAGGCGAAGCGGAGTTTGCGGACAAACTCCTCTCTGCAATGCGCTATCAATTTGGTGGGCACCTGGAGAAAAAGGCCGAAAACGCGTAGGAGACACTTATGAGCAATCAGCATTCAGACGCATTAGTCTTCTTCGGCGCGACCGGCGATCTCGCCTACAAAAAGATCTTCCCAGGTCTGCAAAGCATGGTGAAGCGCGGACACCTGAATGTGCCGGTCATTGGTGTCGCTAAATCCGGCTGGAATCTGGAGCAGTTCAGAGCACGGGTGCACGACAGTCTTGAAAAACATGGCGGGGTCGATCCGGTGGCTTTTGAAAAACTCCTTGAATTGTTGCGTTACGTAGACGGTGATTACCAGGATCCAGAGACGTTTAAGGCGCTCTACAAAGAACTTGGCAGGGCCAAACGACCAGCGCACTATCTGGCTATTCCTCCACTG
>DASUYO010000304.1:0-12872 GCA_036377375.1 Pyrinomonadaceae bacterium | reverse complement strand
AAGTCAGGTTGCTGCGGCAGTCAGCAGGGGCAGGAGTGCCCAGCCTGCATGGGCCAAACTCTCTTATCGCGAACGTGCACGCATCATCCTCCGTGCACGCGAAATCGTATTGGACCATCTCGAAGAAATCGCGAAGCTCATATCACGCGAAACCGGCAAGCCTGTTACTGAAGCAATCGCGATGGAGATCGTTCCCACGCTCGATCTCATGCACCACTTTGCGAAACACACCGGGAAACTACTCAAGCGGCGCCGCATCGGTCTGAACCAATACAACTTCATGGCGCGCAGGTCTTACATCCTCTATAAACCGCTCGGTGTCGTCGGAATAATCTCGCCCTGGAATTTTCCATGGGCCACGCCGCTCGACGAAGTCGTGATGGCATTGATGGCCGGCAACGCCGTTGTTGTTAAGGCGAGTGAGCTAACGCCACTCACAGCTTTGAAGATTGCAGAGGTCCTTAAGCAAGCGCGATTGCCGGAAGGCTTGCTCGCCGTTGTTACCGGCGATGGCTCGACGGGCGCCGCGCTCGTCGATGCAGGTGTGAACAAGATCATGTTCACGGGTAGTGTGAACACCGGCAAGCGTGTCGCGGAAGCTGCTGCGAAACATTTGACGCCAGTCGTGCTCGAGCTCGGCGGCAAAGATCCGATGATCGTTTTTGAAGACGCAAATCTGGAGAACGCAGCGCGCGCCGCGATCTGGGGCGCCTTCTGCAATTCAGGCCAGGCGTGCGCTTCGATCGAGCGTTGCTACGTTCATGAATCAATCGCCGGCAAGTTCATCGACACGGTCGTTAAAGAAACCCAACGGCTCAAACAAGACAAAGCCTCGACTGCCGGCATCGACATCGGCGCGATGACGAATGAGCGCCAGTTAGAGATCGTCGAGGATCACGTTCGCGATGCAGTTGAGCGTGGCGCACAGGTGCGCGCTGGTGGTCACCGTCTCAACGGCTCAGGCGGCTGGTTTCACCAGCCGACTGTTGTGACTGGCGTCGATCACTCGATGAAGCTGATGCGCGACGAGACGTTTGGTCCTGTTCTACCAATCATGACGTTCAAGACAGATGACGAGGCGATTCGATTGGCGAACGACAGTATTTATGGGCTGACTGCGAGTGTATTTACAAGCGATCTTGCGCGTGGAAAACGGATCGCTGAGCAGATCGACGCCGGTACTGTGATGGTTAATGAAGTTGTTTACACACACGCCGTAGCGCAAACTCCCTGGGGCGGTGTTAAGCAAAGCGGATATGGCCGGACCCATGGCGGGCTCGGACTGCTGGAACTCGTCAGCGCACAGCACATTCACGTCAACGCCATGCCGAGTTTGCCGGACACGTGGTGGTTTCCGTATACGCAACAAGCAGGCGAGCTATTTCGTGCTTTTGCGCGGCGCTTCACAACTGGCTCAGTCATTAGATCCTCTATGTTAATACCAGACATAGTGCGACGTTTATTTGAGCGTCGATAGTGCTAGTAGTTACGAGCACTAAGTGCTATACTGCCCGCCCTCCCAAGACAGTCTCTTTTGACCTTGCAGTTTTATTGCAGTTGGAAAAAGTCGCTGTAGTTTTCTCCCATATACTACCGCAATCCGTAACTCACAAAGCCCTGATTTTCTGGAGGATGTCAGTGAAAAAGATTCACGCGTTAATACTGATGGTGATCCTGTGTGTTGTGACCTCATTGCCTCTGGTGGTCCATGCTCAGAGCGATACGGCACTGCAACATAGGGCCGAGATAAGTTATCCAATCAAATTCGACAAAACACCCAAACCTCTCCGCGAAATGTTTGACAACGGCGTGCGGCCTGAACCCGCTCGCGGTGGCAGAGATTTCGAACCCGGCAAACCTGAAGCAATCGGAAACACCAACCGACCATTCACCGATCCTTTGGCTGACAGAGGCGTCGGCTTGCCGTCTGCTCTCGCTGATATTAAGGCGTCCACGGGTGGCACTCCTGTGGATCCAAGCTTTCGCGTTGCGCCGCCAGACACCACTGGCGATGTTGGTCCAAATCACTACGTGCAATGGGTCAACTTGCGCTATGCGGTCTACACATTGACCCGCGATGCTAATAACCAGATCACTGGATTCACTCTCGTGCCTGGTTTTCCAAAGAACGGCAGCACGATATGGTCGGGTTTCGGCGGGCGCTGCCAGTCAGACAACGACGGCGATCCGATCGTGCAATACGATCAGTTGGCCGATCGTTGGATATTGACGCAGTTCGCCGTCTCAGCTACACCGTACACTCAGTGCGTGGCCGTATCGACGAGTCCGGATCCGACCGGGACCTATTTTCGCTACTCGTATTCGTACAGCCGAAACTTCAACGACTATCCGAAGATGGGCGTTTGGCCTGACGCCTACTACATCACCTACAACATGTTCCGCAACGGTCAAAGCTTCATCGGCAATCAGGTTTGTGCTTTTGAACGCGCTCAAATGCTGGTTGGTGGTGTAGCCAGGCAAGCGTGCGCCATGACGAACAATGCCAATCACAGTCTTGAGCCGTCAGATCTGGAAGGAACAACATTGCCACCTGCCGGCGCACCAAACCTGTTGTTGAGCATAACTTCAACAGCCCTTAACTTCTGGAGGTTTACAGTCAACTGGGGCACAGGCACAGGCACATTGACTGGACCAACAGCCGTCAGCGGTGTCGCTGCGTTCAGCAGAGCATGCGGTGGCGGTACTTGCATTCCACAACCAGGAACCAGTAACCAACTCGACTCTTTAGCCGATCGACTGATGTATCGATTGAGCTATCGTAAATTCGCCGACCATGAATCGGTGGTGATTAACCACTCGGTCACGAGCGGCAGCGGTGTTGGAGTTCGCTGGTATGAGTTGCGAAATGCTGCGGGACAGACCTTCGGGTCAGCACCGCCCGTGGTTTACCAACAGGGAACGTTCGCGCCAACGAATGATTTTCGTTGGATGGGCAGCGCGGCGCAGGACAAGACCGGCGGCATCGCCATCGGTTACAACATCTCCAATGCCACCACGATCGTTCCGAGTATTCGCTACGCTTATCGTGGCCCGTCCGATCCGCTGAACACGCTGGGTAACGAGACCTCGATCCTGGTCGGAAGCGGGATTCAAACCGCAACCCTGCATCGGTGGGGCGACTACAGCACGATCGCCGTTGATCCGGTTGACGGATGTCAGATGGTATTCACGTCTCAGTATCAGCCGGCAGACGGTAACTTCAACTGGGTTACGTGGATTTACAGCTTCAAACTCTCGACTTGTAACTAAGGCGAATAGGCCACAGATTTCACAGATCAACACAGATCCTGTAAGATCCGTGGCCTTTTTATGTTCTGGAAAAACTACATGTACCGGCGCGAGCGCTGGTACCATCAACGTGATAACAACCGCATTGTTCGCCCTTTTGAATGGGGCCTGTCGTATATCCTCGACCACGTCAATGGCGAAGATCCACGCGAAGTGTTGCGCAAGCACACCGCGCGCGTGATGCCCGCGAGTGAAGAGTTTTACGCGCTTCCGCCCCTTACTGACTTTCGATTGCAAGGCGATCAGCTAACATGGACCAGCGCTGTACATACACCTTGCGTTGAGAACAACACCGCACGCGCCAGGTTCTTCCCCGCCAAAGGCAAAGATGGCAAACGATCGCGCAAGGCAGTAGTCGTGCTGCCGCAGTGGAATGCGCAACCTCAGAGTCACGTTGAAGCATGCCGCATCTTCAACATGATTGGAATGTCGGCGTTGCGACTGACGCTTCCCTACCATTTGGAACGAAAGCCTGCCGAGCTCGAACGCGCCGATCATCTCGTCAGCAGCAACATCGGCCGCACTATTCAATCAGTCAAACAGGCTGTGCTGGATACGCGAGCCGCCGTGCAATGGTTAAAACAGGAAGGATATGAGCAGGTTGGAATTCTCGGCACAAGTGTAGGCTCATGCGTGGCATTTCTGGCTTTTGCTCATGAGCCAAATCTCAACGCCGGAGCTTTCAATCATGTTTCCGGATATTTCGCAGACGTGGTTTGGAACGGACTCTCGACCGCTCACGTTCGCGCGGGCTTTGGCGATCAATTAACGCTGGAGGAGTTGCGCGCTTACTGGGAGCCGATTAGTCCGCTGCCGTTTATGCCTCGCGTGGCGCAGATGGGCCACAGGCCAATACGATTCATTGTGGCGCGTTACGATCTCACGTTTCCACTCGATCTGTCGCACCAAGCTATCGCCGAAGCACGACGGCACAAGCTTCCACTCGACGTGGTCTGGCTGCCTTGCGGTCACTACACAACGGGCGAGCTTCCCTGGAAAGCGATCGACGCCTGGAAGATCGCGACTTTTTTCCGAAGAGAATTCAGCCGCAGATGAACGCTGATCGGCATCTGCGTTCTTCTGCGTTCATCTGCGGCTTATTTTCCTAAGGGGAAGATCGGCTCGATGTCCACCGGCACGTCCTTCAACCTATCCAGCGCCTGCTGCATCGGCGGCCTGATCACCGCAAACTTATCCAGTATCGCTTTCGCCTTATCGTACGATCCCTCGGCTTCGAGTGTGAGCAAATCGTGCGTGAGCTTCGTCACGCCTTCCTTGATCTTCACATGATCGACGCTGAACGTTCCCTTCGCTTCGTTGAACTTGATCGCACCTTCGTCAGTGAGATAGTTGAATTGCATTGCGACACCGCGTCCATGCGCCTCGGTGATCCCGAAACGCACTGAGCGGAACATGCTTGCCAGGTACGTGGTGTAAAGCGTGCGCTCCATACTCTTGTCGATGATGCCGTGATCGATCATGTATTGGAGCGCCCATAACCCGGTCATATCGGCTTTCGCTTCTTCAATCGCCGAATAGAGGGCCTTCAACTGCTTCCGCACAGTAGTTTCCTGACCGTCAACTGTAATGTTGTGTGGTCCAAGACCGTGCATCAGCTCGTGACAAAGTATGTGCGTGAAGAACGAATCAAACGAGAGTGCCGACTGCTCGGCTGGATCCAAAACGACCTTCGAGATCGGAATCAGTGTCTTGTTGAATTTCGCGTCCTGCACGTTCTTCAGCATCACGCGCTTGGAGCCTTTTTCCTTCACTACACGCTCGTCATTCGGCAGGTTAAAAGCAGCCGTTTGCACGCCACTGTTGCCCTCGCCAGACGCGAAGACTTCGTTTACAACGCGAATGGGCGACGCTGCTCCGAGTTTCGGATTTCGATAACGAGGATCGATAGGCAGATTGTTTTCCAGCTCCTGCAAGTGACCACTAAACTTCGTGAGCTTGGCGGTCTCGGCGTCGTCGCGCAACGTCACATACGCTTCAAAAGCTGCTTTATAGTTGAATAGCTCGTCTTCGTAGGTCTCGTATGGGCCAAACGTGACGTCTATCGGCGAGTCGAGATCCATCCAGGCGACGTCGCTTTCGTAGTAATCATCCGAGGCGAATGCGTCTGCGCGCTTGTTCAGAAAATTTTTCAGCGTCGTGTTGGTGGTTAACGCCGCGGCTTCGCGCAACAGCGCCGCCGCTGGCGCCAGATACTCTTTGTAGGCCTCGCTGTAAGGGACGATCGTCAGCTTCCTGTCTGAGCCACGTCGAATCAGATAGAAGAATCCGGTCGCTTTTTGTTTATCTGTGTCAGAGAGTCCCTGAACCCACGAATTGAATTCAACTTTCGTCATGTCGTCAGGGTAATAGCTGGCGTTCGCGGGCTTTTCATGTGGGACGCCTTCGATGAATGGCTCATTGTTGTCGAGTCGAGACCATGGACCATCGTTGATGTAGAAATAGTGGAGTCGCTGGCGGCCGGTGTCTGTCTTGTCGGCCAGCAGCTTCTTCTCGAGTGCGTCATTGCCACTCCAAACCTGTCGAAGGAATAACGGGTCGAGCAATTTGGCGGCAGCAATGATCTTATCGAGCGCCTGCCGATCCTTCGCTGTGAGCTTTGATGTGTCAGCCGTCAGCGTGGTAGGCGCAAATCGCGCAATCTTGCGCGCGAGTTCCGGATCACCCGCTGATTGTTTTTGCGCAGTCGAGGTAGTGGAGAGTAGTGCCATTGCTAATGCGAGTGAGATGGTTAGTTTTATTGAAATCATACGGTTCTAAGGTGCTCAAAGATTTCGCTTAATTGACACGAGAAGCCCGGAAGAGCGGAACTCGACAGACGCTGTTCACCGTGTAGAGTATGCATCAAGTTCAAAGAAGAACCGTGTAAGACGTATTGTTCCACGGACAAGTTCCCAGGATCCACAATCCAATACTCTGGCACTCGATGCTTAGAGTAAAGTTGGAGCTTAGCCACTCGATCTCTTCGAGTATTGGCAGAACCTGGTGAAATGATCTCGATTATTAAATCCGGAGGTCCACTTAACCGGTCGCCCTTGATAATCGTGTCACCCGTCTCGTTAAGAAAGACGACGACGTCGGGAATGACGCCACTGTGCTCGCTGAGGATTAAACCTGGCGTCGGAAGAGCCTCTCCGATCGGATTCTCCTTCAGGAAAATTGCGAACAAAGTTATGAGGTTGCCCAAAACTCTTTGATGTGTGAGGCCTGGTGAGCAGGACACAAAAAGTTCTCCTTCTATTATTTCGTAACGGTTTCCATCGCCATATGGCATGGCGTCCCAATCAGCAATGGTGAGAAGTTGTGCTTTGGTAGTCATAACGCTCCGATGTTTTTGAGTTCTCAGCAGTTTACCACATTCACAGCGCTTGACGGTTCTTCAGAATCTTCACGAACGAAGCCGAGCGCAGCTCCGGTAATGTCAGTCCGGATAAATTGACGGCTTCATCTTCCGTTAATGCTCCGCAGTTGATGGCGCGTAAGAAATAGTTGAGCAGGCCCTGTCCTGTCGCGGCGTCGTCAAACACGTCGCCCACCAGCGTCGCCTTTGCTGCCTTTTCGACAAAATTCTTCAAACGCTCCGAAGCCGCTGCCAGTCCTTCGAGAAAGAACGCATACACAGCAGCGTAACGCGTCGGAAGCTGCGCTGGGTGAAGATCCCAGCCCTGGTAAAAAGCATTCACTAACGAGTGCTGAATGTGATTGTAGTGAAGCTTCCACGCGCGATGGACCACTTCTCTATTCTCTTCGATCTGCTCCTGCGTCAGTGGCGCGTCGCCCTCCACAAACCGATGCGGCGCAACCGGCATGATGTTCGTGGCGCCATCAGAAAGCCAGATGCCGGTGCCTGCAAACGAAACCTGCATCATGCTTTTCGCAAAATCGCACGCGGGGTGCAGCATGTGCTGGTGAGCTGCCGTGATGTTGCAGCCGGCCGTGTAGTCGTAAGTGCCGAAGTGAGCGGCGATGCAACGTCCTTCAGCGGCAGCCAGCAGCAGCGGAAGATTGATCTGACCGTGATGATTGATGATCGACTGCGTGGTTTCGATCATCATTTCAAACTTCAAACTGCGGTCCGGCAATCCGGTTTCCTTCTCCAGTCGCTCGAGCAACGTCGCGAGAGTTGAGACCTGTTCGGGAATCGTGATCTTTGGCAACGTCACTACGAAGTTGTTTGGTAAACGGCCTCTGTTCAGCTCGACAAGCGAGGAGACGAAGATATCGAGCGTGCGGAAGCTGCGAGCACGTAACTCTTCGTTGAAAGGCTTGATGCGAATTCCGATGAACGGCGGCAGGGTACCGTTCTTTACTCCTTCAGCCGTTTCCGCAGCAGCAGAAACTGCGTGACCGTCTTCTTCATCGTCCGGACGATTTCCATAACCATCTTCAAAGTCGATGCGAAAGTCTTCGACCGGCTCGCGCTCGAGTTTCTCCACGACCCGGTGATAGATGGTGTGCGCGAGCCACGCGCCTTTCTTCTCTTTGCGCGCGCGCTCAGGCTCCTCCTTCAAAAACGAAAGCAGCTCGTTAGCTTCGTCGAATGACTCCGGAAGCTCGTTCGATCCAGGCAGATCGACGGCTCGCGCGAACGTGAGGAAGTCAGGAGCAAACTGATCCAGCGAGCGTTTTCCCAGCGAGCCAAGACGCTTTGCAGTGTCAGACTTGAACAGGTGCGCGCCTCCGTAGACAGTGTGAACAGGCTGGCGACGACCCGTTTCTCCAGGATAGTGACTCGTAAATTCTTCGTTTGCCTGTTGGAGGCTGTCGGTAAGATCAGCAAGAGACGTATCGGAAAGAGAAGATGTCATAAGTTGTCCTCGCGATGAATGTGCGCGCTAGTTTAGCAAACTATTGACATGGCATTGGCCTGTTCGCTATGTTGCTTATGAGCCTTCCCCGCGGGTTCAAGCCCCGATTCTCACCTCAGTCGCAAAGAATTAACCTGGAGTTGAAGAATTGTCATGAATAAAATCCTGCTCTTTTTCGGCTGCGCTGCGATCCTTCTCTTTCCGGCGACGACAAAGCCGCAAGCGCAACAACCCGTCAAACATGGCGGCAAGATCGAGACTAAATACGACGGCTTCAACTTCGAGACCGTGATGCGGTTGCGGAAGATGAAGGTCGATTGCGACGGGTTCAAAGACAAGTTCAAAGATGCGTGCGTGAGTATCGAAGTCGCACTGCACTGTCCGGGAACGCAGGTCAACTACGTTCGTCACGTTACCTTGCAAGTCGTGTTTGAAAACAAAGACTGGGTTCACTTTCACGCGCCGGAACAAAGAGATTTGTCTGTCGTGATCGATACAGAGACGATCAAATTGGGTCGGATGAGTCCGGTGAGCAGTGGCAAGTCCGGCACGTGGGATACAAAGGTCGAGATTTTGGAAGCGCAGATCCCTTACGCCGCCTTCAAGAAGATGGCGCTCGCGCAATCGGTTGGAATTCAGGTGGGGCGCGACTCAGTAGAGCTGCGCGAAAACAATCTGGCCGCGTTGAAAGATCTCAACAGTCGTATAGTCAATTGATGCACATCTGCCACGCTTTGATCGCTTCAATCGGATGCACCAGCATCAAGATTTGTAGCAACAGACTGTCGTGAATCCAAAGAGTCAGGACCACTTCCACCACTACAAACAAGAGTAACGAGCGGCGCAGTCCGAGTTGTTGCGCCACGAGAAAGCCGACCAGAGCACACGCAAGATCGCCGAGTGAGTTCACGATCGTATCGCCTTGATAACCGAGCGCTGCGGTTTCCGTGCGATACTTGTTGATAACGAAGCTGGTGTTCTCAAAAACTTCCCAGGCGCTTTCCAGTAGAAGCGCCAGCCAGAACTGCCACGCGCGCGGCATTCGCCTAAACAGCAGCGCAATCAGCCAGAAGAAAAGAATACCGTGAAGCACGTGCGTGAAGCTGTAGGGATCGAACAACTGCTGTGAAGTAACAGAGCTGCACCAGTCGCTGGTCCACACCGCAAAGCGACCGCACGTACAAAGAAAACTGCGCCCTTGTGCATGCAGCAACACGATCATCGCCAGCACTACAAGGCCGGTAGCGACGATCAACAACGGTCTGCTGTGACCTGATTTCGTTGTCATTCAGGAGCAGGGATTATACGTTGCGGAGGATACCTCACGTCGCGCCGCGCGAGGAAGCTTACCGCGCCTGACTGAGAAAGTCTTCGATCAAACGTCTTTCGTTTTCGTCTTTGATCCGGGTGAAGAGCCTTGTACCAAGCCTTCTGATCGTGGCGGGTTTATCGAATGGCAAGCGATCGTACACCTGCCCGCCACTGAAGTGACACGGCATGCACTTAGCTTGAAAGATCGGTTTCAACTGAGTGTCGAAATCGACGCGGGCCTTCGGCGCTGAAGAAATGGGCGCCGAGACAGGCGAAGCCATTGCCGTCGCTCCGGAATGTTTAGCGACACCACCAGACTCAACCAGCAACAACGCCATCGCAATGAGGACAAGGACAACCCGCATGCTCGGATCCTACTCCTGCTCCGTAAGATCGAGAAGGAAAAAGGTGCGAGTTGATTCTTTTTGAGTGTGACCACACCAAAATTGTGGCCACCCCGTTAGTGTTTCGCGTCTGAACCAGCTATGGGTTTCACGATATCAGTCCACATTGCAAACGCAGAATCGCCAACTTTCAGGACCACTCCAACTGCTTCAAGATATGGAACCTTCTTTAGGGCGGGAACTGCTACTGCTGCGACGTCTACAAATTCGACAAACGCACGCGCAGTTTTAATCACAGGCTTTACCATCGACTTTCTCTCCGGGTCAGTCCACGCATCAAATGCGATCTTCGAGGCGAATACCAATTCAACCCCCTCTATGGGCCCACCCAGTTGAGGGTAAATTTTCTTAATCATGGGCAGGTTGGTTGAGACAAATGTCATAGCCGCCTTTTCTATAGCGAGACGCTTTTCTGCGGTCATCTTTGGACTCGTTGTAGGCACGGCTTGCAACGTCTGCCCCGAAGGAACTGTAACCTTAGCTTCGGGGCGCAGCTCAATGGATTTACCAATATCATCAGATACGGCTATGTGGTGCTCATCACTTTTAACAAATTCGCCAAGATGAGGTTCAACATCAGTACGAACCTTTGCGACGTAGACTTTGCTGGTTTGAATTTTCATAGTTCCTCTTCTTCTTCACCGAAGAACGCGCTAGCAGCCCGATTAAAATAAGTTTACGACAAGAGTTGTAATTGCTTGAAAGGAAAAGGTTGGTAGCGCATACGGGGCAATCTTCGCAACTTTTTGCGGCTGCCGCCGGCAGAAATGCTCAGTTTCTTCCATCAGTTGCCGGAATCACGTTCGTATTAGCACACATGTCAATGGCAGCTTCAACGGCTGTTTGGCAGCTTCATTGCGCCGTTCAAATCAGACAACCGTCTACTCAAGCTTTCTGAAGCCATCCATGAAATAGACAGAGTTGTGGCTCCATTGATCTAGGCCGTGTACCTTTACGCCCTTAGCAACAATTACTGATATCGACGCCGATCCGTAGAAGGGTGGCAGGATGACGTCTCTGTCGACGAAGTAGACCTTGCGCTTACCAATCTTGGGCCCCTCGGGGTAGGTCACTTTGGCCCCTTCCTCCCAAGCCAGGATCTCTGCTTGGGTCGCAGGTTTCGCGACCGTGTAGAAATGTGCAGCGAGCGCGTGGAGGAGTTCCGCCTTTTCCTTCTTAGCCCGTTCCGTATCGATCCTTAGTTGCAAAATCTCCGATTGAAGTGCCTGCAATTCCTGCTCAACAGCTTTCGCTTTTGCTTCCTGAGGATCTGCGGTTCCGGCTTTGGTCAGCTTTCGGAGTGCCATCTTTATCTTGGCACAACTTGCAGCCACAGCATCGACCATATCATCGGAGTTGTCATCGTAGGTCAACAGAGTCACGCCCGCCAGATCAGTCGGAAGACGAAACTCGCTCTCGCCGGATTTGGGGAGGAGAATGAAGCACTTCTCGATGCTCAATGCGCCGACGAACAGGCCTAATTCGAAAAGTACGTTATCTCGGACAACGTTGTAGATGTTCCCTCGAATGTAGGACTTGTCGTCTTTGTGAAACACGAAGACCGCGAAATCCGTGTCCTTGGTGCGTGCCACCAGGGAGTTAATAGTGACCGAAGAGAGATCGAAAGCATTGTCCCACAGCTTGACCCGAGCCTCGTGCTCAAGTTTGATGACGACGGCCTCAGCAACGTGGAGTCCTTCCGAAGACGATGCAACAAAGAGGCGCGGTTGATTATTCATGAGATTTCCAGGCTACGCTCGATATCAAAGTTTTTGTCTGCAAACTGTCTGTATCCTGATCTGGACAAAGCGGGAAGTGATGTAGCCCTTTCGTTTCCATACGCATAAAGAGCGACTCCATTCACCAATCTGTGTGTTCATGTCACTTCTGACATGTTGAATAACGCTCACCTTTTCCGCTTCAATATGCGAATGAATCTTTCGTCTTTCAACGTGTTTGTGTCCTGTGACGAGCAACAATTAACTGCCGGACGGGAAAACTAATTGATGCCGGACAGTCTTGTGATTCGTTATTGAGTATGAGATTCATCCAGCGCCTGAGGAACATTCGTGAAAGATATGCCACCGGTCCTCAGCACTGTCAATAGCATCCTCATCAGACAAGGTCATCACGGTGTAATTATAGTGAGAGTTTTATCGTATGCTTTTATGCAGCACCCTGATGCTAAACATTATGATAGTTGTCGTGAAGTGTTACGCGTCAAACTGGCAAAAAGAAAAGGCCGCTGGGCTTAATCCTAGCGACCTTCGTCATTCTTGGTAGCGCATACGGGACTCGAACCCGTGGTCTCTGCCTTGAGAGGGCAGCGTGTTAGCCGACTACACCAATGCGCCGCAACGGAGTCGAATTATAGGTGCGCGAGCCGCGGGATCGCAAGTTAGCCGCAGGTTACAACACGATCCGTCTTCATCCGCGCTAATCTGCGGCCCAAATTTGCTATACTGCACAGGTTTGAGATGATCCCCATGAACGCGATTACTGATTAGTCCGTCTATGCCAAACTCCGGAGCTGTTGGCGCCCACACAGCACGAGCACTTCACCTCCCCTTTTCTTTTCCATCCTGCAAACGGAGCACATTATGAACATAGTTGTGTTGCGGGAAACACAAGAGGGTGAAGCACGCGTCGCGCTCATGCCCGAGTCAGTCAAGAAACTCACTGCTCTCAACGTCGCTGTTCAAATAGAAACTGATGCCGGACTAAAAGCTGCGCGCACTGACAACGACTATCGCGAAGCCGGAGCGGAAGTAAGCTCCGATCGAGAAGCATTGTTGGCGGGTGCCGACGTACTCGCTGTTGTAAATCGACCTTCAGCAAACGATTTCGCACGACTCAAAAAAGGCGCAGCCGTGATCGGTTTTCTGCGTCCGCTCGATGAACCTGCCGCACTGTTACCGGCACTTGATCGAGGCGTCACCACATTCTCTGTCGAACTTATTCCACGCATCACACGCGCGCAGGCAATGGATGCGCTATCGTCGATGGCTACCGTAGGGGGTTA
>DASUYO010000303.1:0-7712 GCA_036377375.1 Pyrinomonadaceae bacterium | reverse complement strand
CGTTGCGGTGCTCCTGCTGTCCTCGCTTCTACTGCGAAAGGAACTTCCGCAGCTTCCTTTCGGGAAAGCCGCCGCTATACCACTCTGGAAAAGATTCCTAATTTGCTTCTACGGTGGGCTGACTGAAGAAATAATGATGCGTATATTCCTGTTCAGCCTGCTCGCCTGGCTTCTCAGCAAAGTCTGGCGGAGTGGCGCCGGAGCACGGAGGCACCAGGTGTTTTGGGCCGCTAATATTATCCTTGCCGTGCTTTTCGGATTAGGCCATCTGGGCTCAGTAATTCCCTTGATGCCCATCACTTTCAATATTCTTTTGGGAGCGTTACTGCTGAACGGTGTCGCCTCGATAGCGTTTACCAGCCTTTATTTGAGACGCGGTTTGGAAGCAGCGATGCTGGCCCACTTCGTGGCCGACTTTCTGATTTGGGTGATTGGGCCATCATTCATTTTTCGTTAGGAGTTAATCCGACACAGCTAACAACGTCGATCGATCAATTAGTAACATAGAGAGCTATAAACATGTTGCTCCTCCGGAGCAAAGGACCTCGAGGGCCTGAAGGACTTTGCTCAGCCTGCGAAGCAGGCGTAAGCATAAAGCCTGGGGCGTAAGCCCCAGGTTGTAAATTGCATTTAGGGATGGAGCCCGCGCTAGCGGGCGAAAGCTTGCAATCTTAAGACTGTCGCCCGTTTCACGGGCTGCAAACATTTATTCCGAGATCCTGGGGCTTGCGCCCCAGGCTTTATGCTTACGCCTGCTTCGCAGGCTAAGAGCTTAGCTTCAAAATACTCTCGTACCACTGAAATTAACTTTTCGTGCAAAGTCCCAATTAAACTTTTCAATTAACCAGATTCCGAAAATGAAGCGTTTGCTCCTACCGTGTGCGTATAAAGCGAAACGTGTTGGTGCCCTTCTGTCCTTTATGCTCGTAGGTCCACACCTGTGTGAGATGCTGTTTGTCTTCAAGCCTCATTGTCAATCCTGTATTGTGCCAATCATCAGGCGTCTTCAATCCCGTAACTCGTGAAAGCGAGAAAACAAGATTTGATGCCGGGTCGTTGATCGTCCCGGTGATCATCTGAGGTTGATTGCCGACGCTACAGTAGTGGGTGGCAATAAGGTGATCGCCGTCAACCGTGAACATCGTGATCATTTCATCCTTTGGCGCGCGAAAATCTTCCATAAGCGCGCTGCCATCAGCGGTCAACGTGTAAATGAGTTTGACTTCGCTGGCGTCTTCCACACCGCGCCATTCACCAACCAGTGAGCTTAAACGTTCAAACGCGAGAACGCTGTTTGGTTTCTGTGCCGCCGCCAACTCGCGCCGCGTAAGGCGCATCTGTTGTTCCAATCGCCAGGTCTTGCCTGCGTCTGGAGAGATTTCACCTTTCCAAAGAAACGAATTGGGCTGAATGTCGTTGAAGGACCAACGGAATGGTGAACCATCAAGGTCGGTGCCTTCCAGCACAATCCGATCACCGACAGCGCCCCCTTTGAGCTTTGCGACGTTCCCCGTTTGCGGCGCTATCCAAACGATGCGCCATTCACCCTCCCGGGCATCATAAAAGCGCAACGTGGTTCCCCGTGCGATTCGTTCGCGCCCGTGATGTTCGACAATCACATCCTGTTCGATCTTTCCATCGAGTGCCCAGCCAAATCTCCACTCTCCCACGAGACGGCTTGTATTACCTTTAGAGTCATAGAATGTGCAGTCGAGGTCCCATGTTCCGACGAAGCGATCGAAAAGCTGCGCCTCAGATCCCAGACTCGGACTTGGACCAGAGCTTCTTAACATCCGAATCATGTCCAGGCGCGGATCACTCGCGTGCGCGGATGAACTCTCGCCGAATCGCGGCGCAATTCTCCGCGTCATGTGATGTTCTTCCTCGAGTATCCAAGTCTTTCCGCTATCGCGCGATTTTTCTCCACGCCAAACAAACGCGTTTGTCGTAATGTCGTTGAACGACCATCGCAGCAGTGCTCCATCATCATCGACGCCGCGCAGCACGATCCGATTGCCCTCAGCTCCGCCTTTCATATCAAGCAAGGCGCCGTGAACCGGATCTACAAAGATTACTCTCCAGGTTTTGGAGTGGGCGTCGAAGAACCTTACTGTGGTGCCAATGCCACGTTCCTTTCCGGGTTGAGCTGGATAAGAAATCCAGATGTCCTGTATTGCTTGACCGTCGAGAATCCAGCCGAACTCCAACTCGCCTTTCACTTGTTTCTTGCGGCCATCCTCGAGGTAAAACGTGTAGTCACAATTCCAGGTGCCCACGAAACGATCAAAGACGCGCGCCTCATCCCCGAGTGATGGATGTGGCGCGAGCGCCGGAAGCACGTCAATCATAGCCGTGCGCTCGTCGAGTGACTTCTGCGGTTCGGTTGTCGCGTGAGTTTTAGAAAAAGTTGAGGCCATCATGCTAACCGTGATGCCTGCACTGATGATCAGGCGAGTCGCTGCACAAATAGAAATCATCGTTGTTCTCCATGCGCTTTGTATATTTCGGCCCTGCAGGCCTCGGCGTTGTGGTCTCGTTGTAACCAGGGGCGACGCGCTTCGCTTCGCACTTGCCCCTGGCTTTTATATCTCGCGCCGTCGGCGCTCTGTTCTGACTAATGAGCAAAGCCCTATCGAATTATCGAGTGCTTGCGCGCGATGGATCAGTCTTTTCTTGCTAAAAATTACGAGGAATAGCGTGAGGGAGGCATGCCGTAGTGGCGTCGGAAAAGCTTACTGAAGTGATTTACGTCAGCGAATCCACTCTTGACTGCTGCTTCCGCGACCTGCGCTCCTTCATGCAACATGCAGGCGGCGCGGCTCAATCTCGTTCGCAACAGATAACGATGTGGCGGCTCACCGACGAGTTCCGAAAAGACTCGGGCAAAATAAAATGGGCTCATGACGGCTTCTGCGGAAAGTGAAGTAAGCGAGTGGTCTTCTTCACAATGAGTTGCGATTGCCAGGCACGCATTTCGTATTTTGCGCGCGTGAGCGCCGACACCTGATAGTCGTGAGGGTCTTTCCCAGCGATGCGGGCCCAATACGACGGCACAATGAAAAGCGGCACTCTCTATATCGAGGCTGTTGGATCCGCGCACCGCATCGATCAACCAACGATACGCAAAGCTGGAAGTCACACCAGTCGTAATCCTGAGGGAAGGAAGATCCTGTGGAATCCGACCGAGCCCACCCTCCACCACGTCCGCGGTGAACTTCACCGACAGACACACATCGTTGGGACAAGATTGAAGATGGTGATATGTACGTCTGAGGCCGGGAGTGGAAACCAGCACGTCACCGGGATCAAATCGCCACCACTGCCGGTCTTGCATCACCTCAAAAGCGCCGCTCTCCACGAAGGTGACTACAGTATCCGCAGTCTGTTCGGATTTGGGGTCTTGATGTGAACAGTGTTCGGGATGATCGAAACGCTCAATCACGATCGACTTGCTTTCGAAAAGCGTACTTACGCGGTTCATAGGTCTCTAACGTATCCCGACTTCTGCGATTTTCGAATTCGTTGAAGCATTCCACACTAATCGGTATTAAAGTGCAAGCGCAGTCACCGGACTAACCTCCCTTCCGCACCACGACATAATAAAGTTAATTCTTGCAGTTGGGTGTAGGGAGTTAGTAACCTTGCATAATTCGGAACACTCCCATGCTGATTTTTGGACTTGCCTCTCCAGCGAACCTAATTCGTTCAGCAGTGGTTCTTGCGCTGATGCTGTTATCTTTGATGTGCGCGAGCGCTCAAGACACGGTTACCGGAGCATTTGAGGGCATCGTCAGTGATAGCCGAACCGGTGCGCCTATCAAAGGCGCGGCGCTAACGATCGCCAACGATCAAACCGGCATTTCATTCAACTTACGTACTGACTATCGAGGCCGCTTTTTTCAAGGTCTGCTTTTACCGGGAATCTACACGGTAACCGTTTCGATGACGGGTTACCAAACTCGCGCAATCCGGCAGCGTTTGCGGATCACTTACACCGGCGAAGTAGTGCCAGTACCCGTCGCGCTGGACCCGTCCACCGTCGCAACTCCTCCTGGACCAGGTTCAGTTGACGACACTGACACGCGCGCGATGATCATCACGATGGATGCGCGGCGCAGCGGCTCATCTACAGAGGAGGAGATCGTTGCCTTACCTCTCGGTGGCACCACCAACAGTCGTTCGTTCGATCAATTAGCGCTGCTTTTGCCCGGTGTAGCGCGACCGCCACAAACACTCGGGACTGTGGCTGGACCCGGTGTGGGCTCAGGCGTGGGTTCGGCGGGACAATTCTCGGTTAACGGTCTACGCTCGCGCGGCAACAATTTTACTGTTGACGGATCAGATAACAACGACGAAGACATCGGCGTCAGACGGCAGGGATTTATTGCCTTAATCCCGCAGCCGATTGAATCAGTTCAGGAGTATCAGTTAATCACATTACTGGCGCCGGCGCAGTTTGGAAGAAATATCGGCGCGCAAGTGAATGCTGTCTCAAAATCGGGAGGCAACAACGTCCATGGCACATTTTTCGCGACATTCAATTCAAGCCAACTTAATGCGCGTAACTTCTTCGATACCGCATTCGGAACAGATATCGTTCCGCTGCGCGCAAACAGTCAGAACGTGCTGGTCCAAACGAGGAATGCTGCCGGAGCTGTAACCAGCCAGGAACCGCTAAACACTCGAAATGAAAGTGGTGGTGAAGACTCATTGACATTTGTTCAGACGGGTTTTGTTGTCGGCGGTCCGCTTCGTAAAAACGCTACCTTCTATTTTTTGTCCTTTGAAGAAGAGATTACAAATGCGAATGAGGAAGCGTCATTCGCCGTGCCTACGATTGAGCAGCGTGGCGCTTTTCGAACTGGCACAACCGGCATCTTCCAGAATCCGTTCACAGGCCAACCGGTTTCGACGATTCCCAACACCCGTAATGGAGCTGCAATTTTCAGTCTGTATCCCTTTCCGAACAATCCGCAGGGAATCTTTAGCGACAACACATTCACGCAGACACTCCCTGCGAACAGTCGCGGTACAATCGCCTCGGCCAAGCTCGATCACAACTTCCTGGTAATGAAGAGAAAGCAGTCGTTTACCAGTCGTTACAACTTCACTAATGACTGGCGCGTCATTCCGGTAAGCGGTGGCGCCATCTTTTCTTCTATCAAGCCGTTTATACGGACGCAGAATCTTTCGCTATTCCTTAACAGCAACCTTAGCGCTCAGGAAACTGAAGGTTCTCTGCTTAACCAGGTACGACTTTCCTACGGTCGCACAAGACTCAGGTTCGACGAAGTACGAGATAGAGAACATCTGATTCCCAGCGGACAATTCCCTGACGTTCCTTTTCTTCTAAATGCAGTGGAGCTTCTCAATGTCACCACACCGGCGGCGCCCGGTGTTCCGAACACATTGCCGGTCACGTTCGTTCGTCAGCCGTTTACTGTCGAAGAGGAAGTCGGTCCGCTGGGCCAGGTATTCGTGGCGGGATTTAGCGCAATAGGTGTCGACGTCTATAACTTTCCGCAGCGACGCGTAAATATTACGTATCAACTTGCTGACGGTTTAACGCTACGCAAAGGTACGCACAACTACAATCTCGGCTTCGACCTTCGTCGCAGTGATTTGAACAGCGAACTACCGCGCAACGCTCGGCCACTGGTTAGTTTTAATGGTGCTCCCAGACTTGTCTTCGAGAATGGTGCCTTCCGCCTGCCGGCGAGTACCGATCTAACTCCACTCATACGACCGGAAGATCTCGTCGCGCTGGGAGCTGCGAGTAACTTCTATCTGACAATCAGCTCGACAGGTAACGATGCGGTCGGTTTGCGCTTCAATCAGCTCGACTTCTTTGGCCAGGACCAATGGCGCATTCGCCCGGGACTCTCACTCTCTTATGGATTACGTTACGAATACAACACTCCAATCCGTGAAGCTCACCAAAGAATCGAAAACAGTTTTTCCGATCCGGCGTTGAATTTAGTACCGGGTCTGCGTACCTTCATCGAAGGACGCTCCAGAATCTTTGATCCCGACCGCGACAATTTTGCGCCACGCGCCGGCATTGCCTATTCACCAAATCCATTCAACAAAAATCGAATTACCGTATTACGTGCGGGATATGGTGTGTTCTACGATCAGATCCTTGGCGCAGTGGCCAGCCAATCTCGAAATGTGTTTCCCACCTTTTTGACTCTCAACTTTGGTGGATTAAATTCCGCTACAAACGAAACGTTCTTCAATCTTTTTAACCCCGCAACCACTTTCACCCTCGATCCCAATCTCGGATCTGTTCCTCTGGTCCAACCAGGAACGATCAATACCTTAAACCCGGGTCTTTCGCTGGCGGGTCTTATTAACGTTTCCAGTACAACTTTTCCCAGTGCCTTCGGAGCCACACTTCCTTCGCGCCGGATGGAAATGCCGATGGCCCACCATTTCAGTTTCACTGTCGAGCAGCAGCTCAGCACAAACATGTCAGTGACCGGTGCATATATCGGGACGCGCGGCCGTCATCTGCTGCGCTTTACGTCTCCTAATCTTGGTCCATCATTAACCATCGTGCCCACGTCTTTCGGAGTATTCCAGGAACAATTTCCCGTGCCTGAGATACTGGGGAGAGTTCGAATTCCAGTGCGCCCGGTAAGCGGGATAGGCGCAATCAGTCGGTTCGAGACCACTGCAAGCTCGAGTTATAACGCGCTTCAATTGCAGTTAAGATCACGGTTTCGACGTAGCTTGCAACACCAGATCAGTTATACATTTTCAAAAACCTCAGATGATGTTTCGGATGTTTTTGATCTGGCGGGCGCTCCAGCGTTGCCGCAGAACAGTTTCACGTTTGCGGGCGAACGAGGGCTGGCAAACTTCGACGTGCGACACAGGCTGACTTACAACTTCGTTTACAACGTGCCGCGCTTGCAACAGCATCGTGCGTTGGATTGGCTCATCAAGGAATTGCAGCTTTCAGGCACGGGAGAGTTTCAGAGCGGCCAGCCTTTTACAGTGAATAGTATCTTCGACGTGAACCTCGACGGAAATCTAACGGATCGGCTGAACACAACGAATGGCATTATCGAAACCGGTGATCGACAACAGCCGCTGCGTGTGACTGCTGCTCCTGCTACGTTGCTTGCGCCTGTTGGTCAGGACGGTAAAATCAGCCGCAACACCTTCCGCGCTGGTGGGATAGTGCAGATTGATTTTGCTATCAGTAAGCGTTTGCCACTTCATGCCGGCCAAGCCTTGACTCTACGGGCCGACATCTTTAACCTTACCGACCGAACGAACTTTGGTGTTCCCATACGCTTGCTGGAGGCGCCGGGCTTCGGTAAAGCAGCCTCCTCCATCACACCTGGTAGACGTGTACAGCTTGCACTGAAGTATTCGTTCTAGTCCTCTCAGTGCTTCACGATCCATCCAGCAGAAGCAATCTGAGAAAGTAGTCGCCTACGTATATTAAGCGCGAGCAGTAATGGATTCATGCTGATTTAGCGTGAAGGCCGAACGCTTTTGGCAAATCGATAGGAGTACCTTCCCCCAGTGGTACGCAAGCGCACCTCTCACAAGCTTCTTCGCTTGATTGTCGGGCTGTTCGTTGGATTCTTCATACTCGTTTTCTTCCGCATTGTCCCCACCGTTTCAAGCCGAGCCGCTCAACTCGAGCAGGATTTAGAGCAGCAGTTTGTGCAGCACCAACTAGTGCAACTCGACGC
>DASUYO010000302.1:0-19513 GCA_036377375.1 Pyrinomonadaceae bacterium | reverse complement strand
TGACCGCGCGCATCATCACCCGCCCGCGTTGCGGCAATAGCGCTGACAGTGGGCCAATCGGGAACGTGAAACGGGCGCAGCTTCGTGTTCACTTCATTTGAAAACTCTCTGCTTCGCGACGGACGCTGCTGCTGAAGATCGCTCTTGAACAGCTCGACTACCCGGCCTTTGAGCCGCTGGCGCGCTGAATAAAGACGCTTGTTCACAGTCGATACCGGCACTTCCAAAAACTCGCCGATGTCGGCCTGCGTGTAGCCGTTGACGTAGAAGAGAGTCGTCACGAGCCGCTCATTTTCCGGTAACGCGTTTATTGCTTGCAGCACCTTGGTCAGAATTTCGTGTCGTTCCGCAAAAGAATGTGGTCCAGGATCGGTGTTAACTGTGTTGGCGCCAGCATCGAGCGGCACGAGCTGCAAACGTTTACAACGTGTCAGGCGATTGCACTGCGTCAACACGATCCGTTTGAACCAGCCTGGAAACGCCGCCGGTTCACGTAACTGCGCAAGCTTCTGCCATGCAATGACGAACGCGTCCTGAGCTATGTCCTGTGCAAGGTAGGCGTCGCCCAGCACGGCAAACGCACACGCGAACGCCATGTCCTGGAAGCGAATCACGAGCTCGCCAAAAGCTTCGCGTCGCAGCTCTGAAGAACTATTCGGATCCGCTGCCCTGCGGACAATATTGTCGACGTCTTTCACGTGAAGCTCGCTTCTGATTATAGGAGCCAGAATCAGATACGAAGCTTACCGTAGCCACAAAAAAGCACAAGCAGCACAAAAATTATTTTTGTGCCCTTTTGTGCCTTTTTGTGGCTATCTTACTTTCTTGTGATCACCCCGGAGTCGATCGTCTCTCCGGTTCGTGAGATGGCCTGGAAGTACATCTGATTCCCTGCAACCTCAAATAGCATGAAATGCAGGTCGCGGTCGTACGACTTCTCAGTCAGGGGCGAGGTATCTTTGACGTCACCTTCTCGGAGCTTGCCGCCTGCTCCGGATACGAAGTAGTAAATACCTTTTTGCGGCTTGATTCGTTCGTACACATGATCGTGCCCGGTCAGAACCACATTGACTCGATACTTCAGAAAGATCGGCTCAACGATCTCGCGCAGTTGAGGATCCGATCCGTGCTTTTTCGCAGACGAATACGGCGGATGATGGAAGAAGCAAATCTTCCAGTCAGCAGTCTCTTTCGACAACTCATCTTCCAGCCACTTCACCTGCTTCTTGTCCATGTAGTTGCTGTTCAGCGAGTAGAAGGCGATATTCCCTTTCTTAAACTTGTAATACTCTTTCCCGTTCATGTTGAAGTTCGCGTAATTCACTTGCAGCGGCAGGTCGTGATTACCCAACGTCGCATAGAACTTCACCTTCTGCGTCAGCAAAGCCTGGTAAGGTTCTGAAAACTTCTTTTGAAAATCCTGCGGTGCCTCTCCGCCGTACAGGTTATCGCCCATCATCAAAACGAAGTCGAACGGAAAGATCGCATGATACTGGACCATCATGTCGCCAACGTCGCGCTGTTTCGCCGTGCCGGAGCCCGTGTCACCAATCACCGCAAAACGCACAGAACCGTCCTTGAGCGGCAATAAAAGTTTTAGCGCAGAACTGTGCGCATTGTTGGCGACAGAGCCATTAATTTTTTGTGCGAATGCCGGGATCGAAAGAGTCGCACTAATAAGGAGTGCAATCAGAAGTTTGTGAATTTGAAACCTTCGCATGTTCCCTCACCTCGCTCTACCAAAGCATTCACGGAAGTGCTTCAGGCATAAAGTCGATAATCACGTTACTCTCACGATCCACGAGCAACATGTTTCGTCCTACAAACCGGTAGCGCAGCTCCTTCGGCAATTGCGGAAGCTTGGCCAAAAGCGTTGCCGGCATCTCCGACAGCTCCGCGCTTTGTGCGTACGGGTAATTGACTCGCAGGACCACTCCCTGAGTTTCGGTCTCGAAGACCGTCTCGCGCAGTTCTTTTCGATTCTTTCCCTGAAATTCGTTCTTCAGTGTGCGACGAATGTAGTCGGCAGTTTCAGGTTGAAAGAATTCACCGCGTTTGGCATTAGGCCGTGCGTCTCTGATAGATCGTTCGAGCGTTGTTCGATACGCTTGAATCTGCTCCGGAGTGCTGTCTTTCGAGAGCTTTGGCGCATTCGCTCTCACCTTGTTGCGCAGGTCGATATATTCTTTGAGTTGCTTTTCAAAGCCTTGAATAGCTGCTTTGTCAGCAGGGGATACAGGCGGAGGCGCGAGTGCTGATTTTACCGTGTCCTGAGCAACAGCAGCGTTGATGCCGGCAAGACAGAGAACGACGCACAAAGCGAGTAGTAATTTTTGCGGCTTCATACACGGAATAAAAGGCAAGGAAAATGCCGTGGAAGTGTTCCGCAGCGTACTGAGGAAATTAGCGCTGTTGGCGTGTTGGGTGAGGTGTTTGATCTACAGTCATCGGCTGTACGAACTCCGTTCATGAATAAGCGGGCGGCCACGGAGGGCCGCCGTACAGTTGTTTGCATCAAGCACATTCCGATTTGTCGCGTGTTGATTACAAACTGTAGGGGCGGCCCTCCGTGGCCGCCCGGTGGACAATCATTAACAAACAGGACCTGCGCTGACGTCGTAATCGACATCTGGTTCAGCGCGTCCAGGCGCCGTCTTGTCTTTCGCGAGTTGCTGAAGCACTTCCGTGAGCACTTGCAGGTTGAGCGGTTTCGTCAGGTGGGAATAGAAGCCGGCAGCGCGAGCACGCTCGATGTCGTCACTGCGACCAAAACCGGTGATGGCGATCACAGGCACGTCCTGCCGGCCCTCGATCTTTCGCAGTCTCTGTAGAAACTCATATCCATCCATCTCGGGCATCGAGATGTCTGACAGGATCACATCAAACTCGTTCTCGGCAACAATTCGCAGCGCATCGGCACCAGTCATTGCCGTCGTGACATTCGCTCCGGCAATCGTGAGCAGTTCTTTGAGCATCGAGATCGTGTCTTCAGAGTCGTCAACGATCAAAAAATTAACTTGCGCGAAAACGTTCAGCTCAACAGCGCTCGTCGTAGCAGGAGCCAACGACGCCGCTTCGCGCAACAACGGCAAACGCACAGTAAAGCGCGAACCCTTGTTTGGTCCATCTGACTCTGCGGTGATCGTTCCGCCGTGAAGCTGCACAAGCTGCTGTACCAGCGCCAAACCGATACCCAATCCACCATGCCGCCGGCGATTACTGCCGTCTGCCTGACGAAACATTTCAAACACGTGCGGCAGGAAACTCGGATCAATTCCCTGCCCTGTGTCCTCAATGCGCAACACTGCCCGTTCATCTTCACTACCAAGACCAATCTCGATGCTTCCGCCTGCCGGCGTAAACTTCACCGCGTTGTTCAGAATGTTCCAGGCGATTTGCTGTAACCGCAATCGATCGCCGTCTACCAGCAAAAGCTGATCGGCCACATTCATGCGAATGTCAATTCCCTTTGCCGCCGCGTCCGCGCGTACAGTTTCCACTGCGTTATCGATAATGGCTGCCAGTGATACCGTTTCCTGGCTGAGCGAAACTTTGCCTCGCTGAAGTCGCGATAGATCGAGCAAATCGTTTATCAACTGCGACTGCGATTGTGCGTTTCGTCGCAACGCGTCACCCATCTGGGCCAGGCGCGGTGATTGTTCAACTTCACGCATGCGCAATAAAAGTTCCGAGTAACCGAGGATAACGTTCAACGGGTTTCGCAACTCGTGCGACAGCGTGGCAAGAAACTCGTCCTTGAGCTGATTTGCTTTTTCGGCAGCATCGCGAGCTTCCTGCACACTCTTCAGCAATCGCTCGCGCTCGGCTTCCGCTCGCAATTTTTCAATCGCCGTCCACGTGCGTTCACCAACAGTTTGCAGCAGCGAAACTTCCTCTTTACTCCATTCACGAGGCTTGTCATCACTCGCCCACAGCGACGCTACCCAACGGCCTTCGCGCATCAAGGGAAAAGCCACGTATGCGCGCTCCCCGGTTGCTTCATAACTGCGCTCGTAATCGGCTGCGGTGCGCGGATCAGTCTTTGAATCGCAATTGATTATGGTTGTGCCCACTTCCATTTCACACGTCGTGACGTTGCTGTAGTCGGAAAGCCGGTGCTCACCGGCGACCGACACGGCGCCATCGCAATAGTCGCGATGAACAATCTCGAGATCGCGTTCGATATCGACCTCGTTGAATAAACAGCGACGCACGTTTAAATGCGTGCCGACAGTTTCAGCAACTGCATAAGACAATTCGTACGGATCGTGCCGCGTGCGTATGAGCTCGCTGACTCGAACGAACACGTCGAGACGATTCTCAGCGCGTCTCTGTTCGTCGATGTTCTGGACCACGACGATTACACCGCTCAGTTCACCCGCCTCGTCGCGAAACGGCACACTGACAACGCGCGTCCAAAGCTGCTTTCCATCCGCGCCGGTATAGAGCATTTCGAAGCCAGGACTCACTTCCTCGCCGCGAAGCGCACGTGCGCTGGGCCACTCTGACGGATCCAGCAGGCAACCTTCGTCGTCCCACGCACGCCAACGTGCAGCGAAAACTGGATCGAGTGATGAAAGACGATCGCCGACGAAGTTGTTCAACATCGAATTCCGAATCAGGAAGCGTCCTTCGCGATCGGTGAGCCCAATGCCGACTGGAAGCTGCTCGAGAAGAGCGATCAAACGTGCCTCACTGTCTCGCAGTGCCGCATCGACAATGCGGCGTTCTCTGTCCGTGCGATTGAGCGATAGCGCCGTTAACCCGATCAACACAGCGAGGAGCAAGACAACTGCTACAACCAAAGCCGCAGTGCCGAATCCGGGACTAAACGAGTTGCGAGTGATGGTTCTAATCCAACCCAGGAGAATCACGACCAGAAACGCAGGCAACATCCGCCGCGCGACGACAGCTCCAGGACTGTTTCCCAGCAGAGTAGCAATAACACCAGTCTCCGGTTGTGCCAAAAGAATCGCCGCAGAAAGACAGAGGAAGGCGATGACGGTGTGTAGCGCTATAGTGAAATAGATCCCGATCGGCTCGTCCGGATCGATGCCGTAAAAGTAATAGAGGAAAACGAGGAGTGTAACCGTTACGACCAGCAGCACGGCAACGTTCGCCAGACGAAGCCAACGCCTGGAACGCGCGTTGACAAACAAAAGCGCTATGCCGAGAAAGAAAAAGTTGAGTGACGCCGCCACACCCATGCGACCGGGAAACGACTGCCCGGCCTCTTTTGTCGACTCGTGAAGAAGCAGCCGATCCAGTCCTGTGTTCCACCCGAATACATGTTCGCTAAGCGTGATGAGTCCAACGAGCGCGACCAGAACAGCAAACACTCGAGTGAGAGTGCGCCTGATCGTCGATGGAGTTCTGTCGCGGATCAACCATACAGAGACTGCAACCAGCATCAGGCAAACGGAGGTGTTTGCCTTCATTGTGACCAACGAAGGATGAATGCGTTTGAGAAACTCGTTATTGAGAATCCAGCCGAGTAAGGCAGCCCCGCCAATACAAAACGCCACCAGCGCGAAGCAGAGCGAGAAGGTCCTGCAACGCGCCAGTTGCTGCGGCGGAAGCTGCGGCACAGAATGGGGCATCGATTGGCATTAATTCTGCCACAGATCTGCACGGATTACACGGACTGCATTGGTTGGAGATGTAAAGCGCGAAGGCGCGTGTCATTTACTTAAGTCGCCATAGCTACAACTATCTACGCCTGCCAGTTGCATATGGAGAACTAACCGTTCAACTCGTCGCTGTGATTTGGACGATCTCCGCACAATGCGAAGCGAAACGTTCGCAGGACAAAAACCATTGTACTTTGCGACCAAACGATATCGTCCGGGAGCCACTTGGCTGAACTCAAAGTTGCCCTTCCCATCCGTGACTGTACTCGCAACCAGCCGGTGATCGGACTCAGTGAACAACCCTAAGCACACAACTGGAACTGGCACTTTGTCTTTGTCTAGAGCGACACCGGCAATAGTACTTATAGACAGCGGCCGATATTCAATCTGATTTCGGTTTTCATAAGTGATCCTAGTCTTGCAGTCTTCTGATAACTGTTGAGCTGATGTCGGTAAAACAAGCAGTAGTAAACCGGTTGAGATGATCGAATTCAGCCTCATTGTTCTAGTTTTTCCTCTTTGAGGTCGCTCGCAGTTCACCGTTAATGATCTTTTCCACTTGTTGAGCATAACGCTCTGTCGGAATTAATGCTTTCATAGCAGCTTCCTGCTTTTGTGTTATATCAGGTGGTAAGGGATAGCGGCCTTTTTTTGGTAAGGCGTTGAATGCCGCATCGCGATCGTTAAGCTGCTGCTGTAGCTTGACGGCTTCGGACACGTTATCAAGCCCAAACACGGCATGCGCTCCTTCATGTCCGAAAAGTTCAGCCAACCTCAATATGGCAGCATTCTTCACCCCAAATAATCCCTCGAACTTCTTAAAGCCAGAAACTTCGTCAGCCGCTACAGGAGTCACAAGTCTCTTTATCTTCTTAAAGTCAAGCTGGATGACAGCCTCGCTAAAATCGTTATTACCTTTGAACTTTGTAATCTCGAAGTTCCCGATAGTTTGATCGTTACTGCCGAAATCTTTATTCTCAATGAAGAAAGTGCGTTCGTCGTTATTGAGGCGCTCATATTGTTCGTGCAGTTTGGGGTTGACGTAATTGCCTTGATCGTCCTTTTGAATGGCTAGCTCAACAACATTTTGCCACCTCTTGAGTTGATCTTCACTCAGCCTGCTTGTGTCAATGATCATGCCGGTCGGATCGATATGGACCAGTGGATTGTTTCGAACGTAAGTGTAGAGGTTTAGCTGTTGTGGATCGATAACTCTGGCTGGTGTCACTGTGAAAGGATCCGCGCTGGTAAACCGTCCCTGCACGCTCGCATAGTATCTTGCCTCGAAGTAATCGAGTCCGGTTTCAACGTCGCGTTCTTTTGAGGTGAACTGTTGGCGGGTGGTGTCGCCGCACGAGTAGCCGAGCGCTGACGTGCGGCCGCCGGTGCCGGTGAATAGCTCTTCACCAAAGGGCAGATAGTCGTGACGCTTTATGCTGGCGAGGGCGCCCGTCTGGTCTACGATCATGCGTGGGGTGCCGAGGTGGTCTGTTACTAACCACTGAATCCTCGCTTCAGGTGTTGTGTAAGCCTCGATCTCCACTAGCTGACTGCGATTGTCACCAGCTACGGCGGTTACGTACACGCGAATCTTGTTCGTGCTTAACGGTGCAAAGGTGAATTTGCGCCACACTTTGTTGTTGCCAGTGACATTGCCGCCAGGCACCATGGCCCAGTCGCAGCCGTTCCAATATTGCACCTGGAAATCCGTGAGCGCATAGCTGGACGTCATCGTGAGCGTCGGCTCTACCGGATTCGTCCAATTCTGCTGTAGCCCGTAGATATCGATCTCGCCGATCGTTTTCGATCCCGCAAAGTCCATCTGAATCCAGTCGGGATAAGCATTCACCGTGTTATCTGCCCATCGATTCCCACTGATTCCAACATGATCCCCATTGATCGCATTGCTTGCCGCGAAAGAACTCAGTGCCGACGATGCACTAGCTGACGCTCCATTCGCAGCGGACCCAACATTCGCAGATGTATAAGCCTCAATCTCGACGATCTGGCTACGATTGTCGCCAGTCACATTTGTAATACGAACTTGAATCTTGGTCGTCGTCAACGGTGCAAACGTGAATCTGCGCCAGACCTTGTTATTACCTGTGATGCTGGCTCCCGGCACGGTGGCCCAGTCGCTGCCGTTCCAGTATCGCACCTCGAAATCTGTGAGCGCATAACTGGAGATCATCGCAAGCGTCGGCTCTACTGGATTGGTCCAATTCTGCTGCAAGCCATAAACATCGATCTCACTGATAATCTTCGCTCCGGCGAAGTCAACCTGAATCCAGTCGGGATAAGCGTTCACCGTGTCATCTGCCCATCGATTTGCGTTGATTCCAACGTGATCGCCATTGATCGCATTACCTGCGACATACGTACTCACTGTCGATGAAGCACTCGCCACCGCTCCATTGGCGGCTGCGGCGACATTCACGCCTGACAACGATGACAGCGGCGACGGCTCCGCTGTTATCAACAACTCACCATTGCGATAAGCATATTCCTTCTGCGGATTCGAAGCGGGAGCATTAGCTCCGTACTCCGCCAGTAGTTCACCACCGAACCCGTAGACCTGCCACGTCTCTACGCCATCAACTCTGCGCTTGATGCGGTGGCCATTTGCGTCATACATATAAGACTGGTCCTGGTTGTTGCCACCCCGCGCCGAAGTCATCTTGTTTTCTGCATCGTAGGTACGACCGCCGGCGCCAGTATACGTGTCGGTCGTGAGATTACCGGCCGTATCGTAAATCATCACTCCGGCTTGGCCACTTGGCACGCCGAGCTGGTTTTTGTTGCCAACGTTCCGCTCAAATTGTTTGTTATTGATTCCCGTGCCGTTCGTGTCAGGGAATGGTTTGATTGTCCGGTTGCCATATTGGTCATAGTCGTAAGCCTGACGGAATTGCGACTGCCACTGACCACTGCCGATCTTTAGCTGCTCCTGAACACTGCTGAGGCGGTTCAAAGCGTCATAGCTGTAACTATCTTCTGTGACACTGTAAAACTGGTCCAGCGTCGCATTCTCTGGCGGAATCCAGTTTTCTGCAAACATCACGTTCCCGTTGTTATCAGTGCCGCTCTGCCCCCATTGATGATTGCTGCTGTAGTAGAAGATCAAACGCCCGCGGTTCCAATCCCACACGTCATTGACACTACTCAAGCGCGTATCGAAAAGCTGCCCGCGGATGTTGTAGAACGTCTTGTGATAAAGCGGCGTGTTCGTGCCGAATTGTTCTCTCGTCAGACCACCAAAGGGTGAATAGTTCAGACTAGTCGCGTAATTCCGGCTGGTCCCATCACCAAGATTTCCAATGACGCTCGAAGTCCGTCCGGCAACATCATACGTGTAGCTCACCAAGCGTCCGGACGGATAGACCACAGTCGTCGGTACACCGGCGATGTTAAGCGTGCTGGTCAACGGGTAATCAGTATTGCCGGTGCGCTGAATTTTCAGGACATTGCGTCCCGCAGCGTCGTAGCCCAGGTAATCGCCCGTGTTGCTGTTAGTGCCGTATGTCACTGCCACCAGTCGGCCATTCGCGGCACCGCGGCTGAAGCTCGGTGCGCCGGAGGGAAGTGCTTGCGCATCGTAGAAGAAGTTCGCTTCATTGCTTGCACCGACCGAGGCGGGTAACTCAGGGAGGTTATGAGTCGTTGCACTGGTCGAAATCGAACCGTTATACCAGCGCCGCGTGACGCGATTGAACGCATCGTACGCAAAATGTGTTGAGACTTCGCGCGCGTCTTTCTTGACCAGAAGATTTCCGGCGTCGTCATACTGATACTCGACAGTGCCATTCTCTGGATTGCTGGCGGAGATGAGCTGTTTCAGTGAATTGTAAGTAAATGAACGTGTCTGTGATCCCTGTGTAACGGTGACAAGGTTATCCAGCGCGTCATACTGATAAGTTGTAAGGAAGTCGAACCCGGGTACGTCGGGAGCCTCGCGAACTTGTGTGAGCCTTCCCAATGCATCGGTCACGCTCTTACGCTTTTTCGACGCCTGATCCGTAACAGTGACACTGTTGCCACTGTAAGCAGTGCTCACTACTGAACCATCAACACCCGTTACCGCCGTAACACGTCCCAGCAGATCGTATGTTGTAGTTGAATAGGCCGCAGTCTCGCCAAGCGACGGGCGGAAAGGATTGCTTACCTGCTTTGTACGGCTTAGCGCATCATAGATGGTCACTACCTTCACATCGCCTTGCGGATCGCGCGTCCACGCCTGTGTAGTTCTGCCAAAACCATCGGTAACGATCCACGAGCGTAGATTGGCATCGTCGAGCGTCGTCTGGTCCTTTGCAGTCAACACGTCGTTGTTGGCCAGAGTGATTCCAAATGATGTTGCCGGCGCGTAGTACATTTTCGTATGACTCTCGATGCCTGAGAGTCCGAGTGCGGATTTGATCAACGTCGGTCGGTCAAAAGGATCGTTGTAGATTGTTTGTGTGACGACGTTGTTGCGATCGCGAAAGCCCGTCAAAAGGCCCGTGGAGTAGTCGTATTGAGAACGAGCTATATGAGCAGGCTGTCCCGGCAGCGGTGGTGGGCTGGTTATCAGCGTCGGCAGCGCATACGTCGGCGTTGCGGGATTCTGAGTGTGGCTGCCGGGATTACTGCCGTTCCCAAAATCATCCGCGAAACTGATCGTGCTCACGTTTCCTCGCGCGTCTTTCATAGAGACTACATTTCCGAGAACATCATAACGAGGATACGTGTAGATAAAACTGCCAGTTGTATTCAGCCATGTTCCGATCCGCGTTGGATTGCCACGCGTGACTTTCAAAGCGCCATAGCTTGAATCATGTTGACTCACTGAAGAATAGTCAGTCAGCAAATAATGATTGAGATCGTCCGTATAAACGGCGTACTCCGTAACTGTCTGCGCTTTCTGAGCACTGCCCTCGTAGATGGTTTGTATTTCAGGTAACCGCAACAAGTGAATTGAGTCGTCTGTCTGATAATTAGGGCCGTTATAGTAGGACGTTACTGTGCGCCGCTTCACAGTGGTTTGATCATAATCGTATTCCTTCACTTCTATTGGATTGTTGTATTGGTCGTAAACGGTTTCGACCTTCGCCATCATCCCGGTTTCGAGATAATGACGTTCCTGATTGACACGGTTGTCTTTAGCAGGTTGCTCCTGCGCATAGCCGGTGGTCCACGAAACGGTCGCACGCTGTTTCCAGTCCTTTTCGATTGCCGACAACACTGCGGTGCCATCAGCGTTGCGCATTTCCGTGCGCGACTCGATTCCAGTCGACCAGAGCGAATATTGAGTGCCGTCATGCGCGCCAGTACCTCCGATATAGTCCGTGTAACGACCGCTCGGCATGAAAAGGTGCCGCTCATTCAGAAGTACGCCTTCTGTGGGAGAGATAGCAACGACGAGGGCGTCATTCCCCGTGTACGAATAGTTCCAGGTTGTTTGCAGCGTGCTTCCATCAAATGCGCGGCGCTGAACCAGCGCCCGATCAACTTCCTCGACTTCGGTATGAAACGCTGCACCAATCTCCCACAGCGGCGAGTTACCTACCGGAACGCTTTGATAGTCGAAGTCGTACCAAAGCTTTCCGCCAGTCGGTAGTTGAGCCTCTGCAACTTCGCCGTAAACGTTGTATTTGAAATGAAGTGAACGTTGATCAGGTAAGACAACCTCCGTCAGAACTTGCTGGGTGTCGATCCTTTGCAAAAACGCACCGTAGGAATGAGGAAACAGTATTGTTGGCGAAGAACCGCACCAGCTCCAATACCCTTTACTGAATGGATCGTAGGTCCCGTTGCACACCGCGGATGGAGGAGTAATGTCGCTGCGGTAATTTGCGCTCATCACATCGCGTTTTATCTTGATGTAGTGATTGCCGGTATACCCAGGAATCGTCACGAGAACGGCAAGAGTGACGCTCGGATTATCCGGGTCGGCTACAAATTGCTCGACTTTGGTGATCCTGCCCATCTGATCTTTGTACTCAATCTTTGAGGGTTGATTCGTGTAATCGATGTTGATTCGATTTCCATTCCGATCCGTTATCGCCGTGCAACGTGGACCACTGAATTTGTAACGCGTGCCATCGGCAGTAATAACCACGCCGCTCAAATCCCCGAACCGTTGCGCCCCTGCATTGTCAATATCGCTGATGTAGATCGTTCCGGAGCCATCGGTCGCATGCCAGCGTTTGCCTCTGCTGTTAGAGCCAACCCAACCACCACAATCGCTCGGAAGTGGCGCACCGTCGTAAGCGTCATCGCGAAATTCAATCTCGCCTTTATCAGGAAGCATTACAGTTAGCTTTGGAACCGTGAAGGTGTAACATCCAGGACTGGGCGATCCGGGCGGTGGCGGTAATTGATTGATACGAACAATCCGGTTGAAGATGGTCGGCGCGGCGCCGATGGTCCAGCCTGGGCCAACGCGCTCAAAAAAGTCTACAAAACCGTCCAGATTCGCATAATCAGCATAAGCTGCGGAAAACTGTTGATTGTTGTTGTCGACGGCTGTATCCATACTCGCTGACCACACTTTGCTGCTGTAGTTCAGAGTCAGCGGAATGGAAAATCCACGACCGCCTACCGTTGCGAGCGGAATCTTAAAGTTCAAGGCTCCGTTGCTGAGATTCACAGAGCCGAGCTCCGTTGACGTGTAGCTTCCCAGGGGCGAAACGCCTGCGGCATGCTGCGGCGGTGTTCCCTTATCGTATTGTGACTGCTCCTGCGCGAAAGTGAATGTCGCGATGCTGCCGATGAGGAGAAGTGATAAGAGCCAAAGATGTGCGAGATGAGGTCGTCTCATTGTAGTTGCCTTTCCGTGAGCGTGAGTCAGAGGACATAAAACACTTCCGCGAGTCTTAGTTTTGAGGACTGACTATCAACGTGCTGTACATTTGCGGTCGCACGCTATCAAACACGTGGTAACACCCCGGTGTGAGTTTTACCTGACCTCGTGTGCGCGAATGATTCGTCACCGCGTTTATCTGCGTCACAAGCTGCGTCGAGTTTTCAGTTATCCGCTGGACCACGAAACCTGGGCTCATTCCCGTGCGATCATCGAAAACGATGCCGAGACGGCCCGCATTCACTTGCATTTCCTGCGGATAAATACCAACGTCGTAGACTGTGAACTTGATATTCTGAAGCGGTTCGTTTGGATTATCTGCTGTAGCAGAAACTTGCGATTGCATGAGGATTTTTGGTGTTCTCCAAAATGCAGCCGCAGACAAGCCAGCGAGCGCCAGCAGCACCGAAAGTGAAGCCACCATGAGGTAACAGGATTTTGATTTTGACATCGGAACTCCTTCACAAATGGGGCAAATGAGTACGTAAGGCCCATTGCTCGAAGTCAGTTGATGGGTTAGGGAGAATTGAGCCGCACTGTACTCTTGGTTTGTGCGGCTGTCAACGAAATTTTTCCGTAGTCGTGCGCTGGTAACATCCAGTAATCTGTCGCAGGTATGAGCGTATGGAAGACGCTGTTGCAAACAGCCATACACGCGCCCTCGCCACACAATGTGCAGCCATGGCGTTTGCGCATTCACTCCGACGAGAGTGCTGATCTATTTATCGAAAAACGACGCACTCTCCCTAAAGAAGATCCCACCGGAAGCTTCATCATTCTGACGATGGGAATTTTCATCGAAGCCCTTACGATACTGGCTGCAAATCGCTCCTTTAAGCTCCATTATCAGTTGTATCAATCGCAGTCTGAATTTACGCCAGAGCACATCGCGAAAACAGCAGTTGACTTGTTGCCGTATGCGAGATTGAACCTTGGACCAGGTGAGCAGACGCATCAAATCGATTCTGGGTTTGATGATTCATTATTCCTGACACGCAGGACTTCGCGAATTTCGTTGTTACCGCAAGGCTTACCCGACGAAACTATCGAGGCATTGTCGAAGCTTGCAGACGATTGGGGACAAACTTACAAACAGGTCACCGAACCTGAGACTATCGAACAGATTCTGAACCGCAATATCGATGCTGTGTTTGAGGATCTCAACGCGCCCGCTTATCACGATGAGATCGTGGAGTGGTTTCGCTTCAGCGCTTGCGCTGCACGCCAGACCCGCGACGGCCTCGATTATCGTTGCATGAATTCTTCGCGTATATCGTTTTGGTTAGCGGCGCGCTTCCCTCAATTAATGGAGCTTCCAGTAACGCGACCGATGTTGAAAAAGATCTATCGCAAACAACTGGGTAACGTTCCGACTATTGGTTTGCTATCAGGTCCTTTCTGGCAGCCCGACAGCGCCTTCGAGTCGGGACGATTCCTGATGCGCTTCTGGCTGGAATTGGCAAAGCGCGATCTGTACATCCATCCATACGGTAATCTCGTGACCAACAAAGCTGCCGCCGAATGGCGTCTGCAAAGACTCGGGATTCCCGATGTCTGGCTGGTTTTCAAAATCGGTTTTTCAAAAGTGCCGCCGCAGAGTTATCGCCGCAGTGTCGAGGAGGTGCTGGTTGATTGATCGTTTGCTGACCGGAACTACGCTCTGGTTGCTCTGGATCATTCGCAGAATAATCAGTCTTGATCGCCGCGCCTACATGCTGCTCAGCGCCGGTTCGATCCAGCCACTTCTCGCGCGAATCGGAATGCTGCGCGCTCACGCTGTTTATCTGAAGGCGAAGAGCAATTGCCCCGCTTATCGCGCTTTCCTCGACGCCGCGGGCCAAGCAAAGAATGGACACTGGAAGCTTTCGGATCTACCCATCACAACCAAGGATAATTACGTCAAGAAGTATCCACTCGTTGACCGCTGTTATTACGGGAAGTTACCTGCTGCGGGCGTCGTGATTGACGAGTCGTCAGGTTCCTCGGGAGTTCCAAACAATTGGGTGCGCAGTGCGGATGAACGCGAAGACGTTAAGCGCATTTTGCAACTCAACTATCAGCTCATCTATCACGATAGTGGATGTATCCTGCTTAATTGTTTTGCGCTTGGTCCATGGGCGACCGGCATGAATGTCTCCATGTCGCTCGTTGATGTCGGTATTCTGAAGTCGATTGGGCCCGATCAGAAGAAACTGGAAAACTCGCTGGAATTATTCGGCACCAACTATCGCTATCTGATTTTCGGTTATCCACCGTTTATAAAAACATTCGTCGATACGACCCGTCTCGATCTCAAACAATATCGAATGGACTTGATCGTCGGCGGAGAAGGTATCTCCGAACCCTTGCGCACTCATCTGCTTCAGTATTTCCAGACTGTAATTTCCTCTTACGGCGCGTCGGACCTCGAGATCAATATCGGCGTGGAGACAGAACTCACGATCAACTTGCGACGGTTGTGCATGAAAGACCGTGAGCTTTCGCAGATACTCTTCGGACGCGAAATGCCGCCGATGATCTTTCAATATAACGCGCTTGATTACATCATCGAGACGACGGCCGCAGGAGAACTAGTTTTCACTATCGGAAGACAGACGAGTGCGGCTCCAAAGCTCCGATATAATCTGCACGATCTCGGCGGCGTCATGACGCACGCGCAGCTCCGAGAAAAACTGGCGTCGAGAGACATCGACATTTTCGAACTGGCAAGTCCGCAAAGTCGCTTTCCGATTCTGTTCGTCTATGGTCGCAGCGATCTGACTGTTCCATTTTACGGCGCGAAGGTATATCCGACTGACATCGAAGAGATCATCAACTCTGATGTGAATTTAGTGAGACAGATCAATTCGTATCAGATTTGCAGCTATGAAGATGAAGCGATTAACCGGCGCTTGAAGATTCGACTGGAAACGGTTAAAGACGCAACGAGTTTAGTCGTTCCGAACGAGCAATTACATCAGACGTTCTTTGATGGGTTATGCCGCGTCAATCAGGACTTTCGTGAAGTGACGAAAATGTTTGATCGCAGTTGTGTGGAGATCGAGATTTACGAGTTTGAAACCGGACCATTTAAAGATCGCGACATCAGGATCAAGAATAAGTACGTGGCGCAGTGATGCACCATTAGCCGCAGAAAAGCACAAAAGCCACAAACGTTTTTATGAAGCAAGGCGCCTTTCCAGGGCGTCTTCTTGCTTTTATCTTTTGTGCTTTTTGTGCCTTTTTGCGGCTAATTTCATTCTGTGCTTTTTTGCGGCCTTTTCTGGTCGGGTGTTATTTTCTTATTGGAAATGCGGCTGCCCATCTAGTCGATAGCTAACGCTTGTATAGGTGGATTCTGGGAGACTACAGGCTGGACGCGGCTGCAGTTTCGCGTTGGAAGTCTTCACAAGAGACTATTTAAGGAGTTGAAAGATTCTTTCTCGTTAAGACAACGTCTGCAATTGCAACCGTTGCCACTGATAGGGCTTCTTTGTTTCTCAGATTATCAACCATATTTATGGCTTGAAAGAAGTCGTCTTTAGCTAACTCTCGAAACAAATTCTTAAGGGCAAAGTTTGGCGCACCGTAAGAGGTCCCCCAGTCACCTAGCGGTGTTTGAAGACGAATCTCTAACACAGCATCCTCACTGTTAAGACTGTCTGCCTTGTTAGCAGCCGTTATTGCTTCGATCAAATACGGTTTAGCAAGTTGTGAGTTATATCTCATAAGCTGAAGAGCGACTGCCGTCAACGCCCTCGCCTTATTTGGATCCATCGCCTCCATTCGTCTCGCAACTGAGACAGCATCCATGATTACATCGGTTAGGTTTGTGCCACGCTTGATTTTAATGATCTCCGCTGCTTCTGTGTAAATCCAAACGCGTTCGATGGGAGGAAGATCTTCTGAGCTCGCGAATTTAAGCGCCTTTTGGATATTCTTTCTTTCCAAAGCGTGCTTAGCCAATAAGATAAATACATACGCCCGCACCCGATTCCTTAGATCGTCGGGATCGAGTTCCTGGAGAATGCTCGTAGCCTTATCATCATCGCCTGACTCCGCTGCTAAAGTAGCTGCTCGAATGTAAAGGCGGTTTCTCGAATCTGAATCCCTCGCGTGGTTTGCTCCCTCCAGAAGCTCTTGAATGCTTTCGGTCGGATCAGTGTTGTTTACTCCCTTTCTAACATTGTTTACGACCTCGGGACTCTTTAATGCGGAAGGTATACTTGAAGCGATTTCACTGAGCCGTGATCTAAGTTGTGTCGCTAAATTGGAATTGAAGCGATCAAAAAGAGGAAGAAGACGAGTGGCAACCATGTAGGAGATCCGCTGCGCTGTCGGGTTCGAAGGTGTTCTCAAAAGAATTTGCGCAGCCGCGTTGAGAAACATCGAACGAATGCTCGGCGAGACATCAACGGGCCGTATTGGCCCAGTATTTTGCACCAGTATGGGAAATCCATTACTGCCAATGGTGACATACAGGTATGGAGAGAAAATATAAGATGAAAGTAGCGAAACGGTATTGCCGTCGGCAGTGGGATCCGTGACGATTCGCGCAAGCAACGAAACATACAATTCATCGGCTGCGGTGGCGTTCTTTTCCCTGAGTTCAGAAAGAAACCTAAGCGTAGGGGTAACTACTAGGTTGAGAGCCTCCCCTGCGAACTTTGCTGCTTGCTCCGTCTCTCCATTTTCGAGGAGTTGCGTCGCCACATTTATGCGTTGCAGTTCGGAAGGCGAGAGTTTGTAACCATGCAGGGCGTTTGAGGAGTTGTTCAGAGACTCACTATCCGACTGATCTTGTTCGTCATTCTTAATCATCCTGGCAAATAGCTGTTCTCCTAAAGCGGGATCCATTTTCCAAGCAGCCGATATTACCTCTCGCCGAGCGTCATGTGGGTAACTCGCGACGGGAGATTTTCCACTACTGTCTTGCTTCTCTCCAAGTTCGCGGTCCGCGGATTCTGCAGCTTCCCACGCCCTAAGGAAGACATCATGAGCAAAGAGTTTATCGATCTTCCAGAGAAGGCTCGCCACTTGTGTCTGTATATGAGATCTCAAAGCAGGATTGAGTGTCTGAGCTTCGACTACGAGCGCACTCAAACGCGAAATTGCCTCGTTGACTTTTGCATCGGATAGAGCCGCGTTCGCTCTTTGTTTGGCGTTTGCCTGCTGCCGAGTGCTGCCGCTTTCCGACTGACCAGGTTGGGCTTGGCAGCAGATCGCGCAGATGAAGATAGTCGTCAGAATCACACCTGAACGATAGCTGGAAGTTGTGAGAGTCATACTAAATTTACCCAAGCTTGCGCTACTCCATGCGCCGCTTACCAAAGCGCACAATTCCTAAAACGCGTGACCACACCCGCTTCGGCAATCCGAAAATGAAGAACTCCATATCATCAACGGTTGGTACTTACATTCATCGTATTGACACGATACCTATTAAAGAATTCGCTAGCACTAATTCCTAATCTTAGTGTAGCCTGTACTCCTCGTTTTTGAAGAAGTGCACCTCGCTTTCAGACCTCTTGTGTAAACCACCATCTCCGGGGAGGAAACATGAAAAGACTAAACATACAATTGGCCATATTTGTTCTCGGGATAGTTTTCAGTTTCACGCATTATACGCCACCCACACTTTCGTCAATCCCTCTAAATGCGACGAAAATCTTGAAGAAAGTAAATTGGGGACCCGAACCCGTCGATATTAACGACGTACGAATCAATGCCAAACCGATTTCCTTCGAGCAATCCTATAATTCAAATGATCGCGATTGGATACGCGAGCTTAGCTTCAAGGTAAGGAATGCCACTAACAAAAACATTTCTTATATGCGCTTCGAACTTCAGTTTCCGTTAAAAGATACACCTAAGCGCACCTTTTACGTCGAGGGATTAGAATATGGTGAAAGTCGAATGCTCGGTAGTTCCGGCAAAATTCTCACGCCCGGCCAGACGATAGAACTCGGCGTTAATGTAGATGTTAAGGCTCTCAAAGAAATAGTTCAGCAAAAAGGACAAGGCGAATATCTGAAGATAAACGTGGCTCAGTTGTCAACGGAAGTTATTGACTTCGAGGATCATACTAGTTGGCTCACCGGAGAATGGTTACGCTTTGATAGTAGAACCGCGAAATGGATTGGTCTTACGCAGCCAATAAATCGCAGTGGGACCGGCACTTTCGAGTTCGTTAGGTACAAGTCCCCGCCAGGAGCAAGTTGCTACAGAGCGGCCCACGACACGATAGATTGTCAGGCCGAGTGCCAATGTGGAACCAGCCACAGTGTCTCCGTTCCAGGTGACATAGTCAGTTCCGGTTCCAGTTCAGCGGACAAATTTCAGTTCTGTTGTAAGCAGAATGGCGTTCAATGCTTGGTGGCGTATACAGGCGTCACTTCAGGGTGTCAATGAGACTGACTACTGCCGATCTTTGAAGATTCGACTGGAAACGGTTAAAGACGCGACGAGTTCAGTTGCGCCGGATGAACAATTGCATCAGACGTTCTTTGATGGGCTATGCCGAGTCAATCAGGATTTTCGTGAAGTGACGAAGATGTTCGATCGAAATTGTGTGGAGATCGAGATTTACGAGTTTGAAACCGGACCATTTAAAGATCGCGACATCAGGATCAAGAATAAGTACGTGGCGCAGTGATGCACCATTAGCCGCAGAAAAGCACAAAAGCCACAAACGTTTTATGAAGCAAGGCGCCCTTTCCAGGGCGTCTTCTTGCTTTTATCTTTTGTGCTTTTTGTGCCTTTTTGCGGCTAATTTCATTCTGTGCTTTCACGGACATCCCAGATTTGTTTTGATCTGATTAGCCGAAGTAATCAACTGGCTTTTCTGATCAGGTGTTATTTTCTTGTTCGACTGGCTCTGCACCTGTTTTATAAAGGACGTTAACGATGAACAGGCCGAGGCGGTGTTCGATGCATTAACGGCTGCGAGTGCGTCCTGAAGCTTGCTGACGAGACTGCTCTCGAGCGTCGCGGATAGATTGAAGCTCTGCACCAGCGCGATAAGAGCGTTGATCTGATCGGCAGGTGAAGGTGGCGGTGGAGG
>DASUYO010000301.1:0-33822 GCA_036377375.1 Pyrinomonadaceae bacterium | reverse complement strand
ACACTGTCGCCGCGGAACTCTCCTCAAGAGTCTGCCTCTTTCCCGTGCTGAAAACTTCAACTCAGCGCCGGTACTGGTGGCCTCGAATTCCTGTTTGCACGACGCCAGTATGCAATCGCTCGTTATCGATTCGGGTAACTGCCAGAATGGAGATGTGTTGTTGTTGATGTCAGACGCAGCAGCAGCGTGGTGCTTGCAACGTCTCGAGAATGGCGATTCCGCAGTCGAGGAATTTTTAGGCGCGAATGGATACGAAGAGCTGAATCAATTCTTTGACGATGAGCGATCGGCTGGCAGAATAAGAAACGACGATCTCGCTATCGTGCGAATCGAGCTCCAGCGGAGAAAGTGATGAATATGGTTTCGGTCGCGTACCAAATAACTGTAGGGGCGGCCCTCCGTGGCCGCCCGTCGTTGGAAACACGCCCGAATCCCGACATCGGGCGGCCACAGAGGGCCGCCCCTACAGTTACAGGCAAAGCTCCTAATTCATCGACGGCTGTGAGAGTGATTGTTCGACGCGTTCTTGAACTCGGTCGGGGTCATATTTGTATGTTTCTTAAAGGCATTATTGAATGCTGATTTCGAATTGAAGCCTACCTCTTCAGCGATCCCCAGAATCGAATAATGATGTGTTTGGGGCTCAACCAGCTTTCGTTTGGCCTCTTCAATACGATAGCTGTTTACGAAATCGAAGAAATTCTGTTTTACCCGCTCATTTAGAATCTGTGAGAGATGATGCGACGAAATCGATAAGCGTTTTGCGAGTTTCGGAAGCGTTAGGTTTCCATCGGTATAAGGTCTCTCGTTTTCCATAACCCTGAACAACCTCTTTACGTAATCGTCCGCTCGCTCAGCCGTTAAGGTTGATTTGATGTACTTTCGGTTTGCCATTCGCGCTCCGACATTAGTAACAGTCAAGGTATCGGGCTCTCTCAAACCCAAATAAGCGACCGCGTAGATGATGCCGGTTAAGCAAACGGGAACGATCAGATCGGTTTCAGCGGCGCGGTAGTACGTTATGGACAGGAGAGTCAGCACATAGTGAACGAATCCGACTATCCACAATCCGGCGAACGTTAATAACAAAAACCGTATTTTCGCAGTAACGCTCTGACTGAAGCTGTTCCCCTGTTTGTATCTAACAAATCCTCTGACGATTAAGACTAAATACGTGAAGAGCTGAAGGATGAGTAAACAGGCTCGTACCCTAAACCATGTTTGAGAATAATACCGCGCGACCAGCGCATCGTGACTGGCTGAGCCCAGGGACAGGTAAAAAGGCACGAAATAAGCAGCACAAAGCACCGCCGGCACAAAATGCAATAGTTCAATTTTGCGAAAAGACGGTTTCTCCAACCACAGACTTTTGACGTAGAGAAAGAGCAGGGGCGCGCCCAGGAATGAAATTGGCTGATTAATCTTTCCGAGACTGTAGAGGGTTAGGCTGTACCGAAGTTTCGTCAGGCAGGCACCCGCTATAGCAAGCCCGATGGTGGCAGCAAATGCGGACAGAAGGCGATTCGAAACCAAATTGCCGCGTTTTGTACGGAGCAGTGCGACGGCCAACAATGCGGCTTGTGCAACACCGAGAACACTCAGGATCAGTAGAATCTGAAGAGAAACCGTCATTGCTACTGGGAGGAAGATTAACTACAGCAATGGCCAAAATCGTTCGCCGGGAGAGTACACAGAGAATATCAGATTAGGAAGTGCGGTGAAGAGGCATTATGAACGCCGAGACAAATCAGAAACCGTTTTCACGGCGTTCAGCTGCGGTCTCACTTCCACTCGCCCTGAATCGTGAACGCGGCCCAGTAGCGCGGGTTGTGCCAGCGTTTGTCCTGCAACATCGCAACTTGCGCGCTGCGTAAGGCTGCGGCGGGGCTCAGCCGGCGCGAAAGTAAACCTTCATTGTAGATGTCATACAGCCGCAAGAATCCATTTTGCGGTTTGCCGTTCTGATCAACGAGCGACAGCACGACGCCTGAAAGCTCAGCGTGACGACTGTTGATTATTCCGTGCGTCGCGAAGTGCACAATTCGGTAATTCTGTAACTCGGTGCTGGTCGCGTTCGCACGGCTGGCTGAGAAGTCGAGCGCTTCGAGACTATTGTTTCGCGAAGCAAACTTCATTATCTGGTTTGCTTCTTCACGACTGAAGCGCAACCGTGGGAAATCCGACAGTCCAGACTCTTCCGCTGATCTTTTAACCTCACGTGCTTGATCCACGCCCTCGGCAACGATGAGCAGACGCTTGTTCTTCAATTCCGAACCAACCGGACCAAGCAACATTCGGCTCAACGCCGCGATCGCAACCGGATAATCCTCGTCAGCCTGCAATAACCGTTTCCGTTGTTGTTCGATTGATTCACCTGGAACGTTACGATGTGAGGCTGTCACAAGATCGTAAACACGTCGAGCGGCGTCTTCGACTTCAGTGCGCTTCGGCAACGTGAAAGTTTTCAAAGAGTTTGGACTGATGGCCCACACATAACTGTTGTCTTCGCCGAGACTGTATTCGAGCAGAACTGTATTCTCATCGAGCAGTTGCGATTGGATCTCCTTCAAGCTCAACGGCACTGGCTGAGTCAACGCAGCATAACGTGGACTTCGTGAGTCCTGTCTCCAGCAAACGCTTTGCTTCGGTAAGATTTCCTCGATCACGTTCTAATTGAGCGAAGCAACCGAGAATGTCTGATTCGCTGAGCCGGTCGCCGATATTTTGGGATATTTGAAGGGCTTCATTTAGCGACGCAAGTGCGTTCTGTGTATCGCCCATCTCTTTATATAAGTTGCCCAGGTTACGAAGAGCCGGGATGAGTTGACGAGGATTTTCTTTAAGCAGTTCGATTGATTGCTTGTAGTAGTCCAACGCCGTTTGTTTTTGATTGAGATGTGCGTAGGCGTTTGCGATGTGACGCAATGTAATGCCGGCGCCGTCAATGTTATTGACGGCTCGTCGCATCGGGAGCACTTTTAGCTGAATATCGAGTGCCTTCTGGTACTGGCCCAGAACCGAATAGCTCGCAGCCTGATTACTGAGGGCGTGAGCGGCTCGATATTTATCGTCCATAGCTGTGAAGATCTCCGCCGCTTTACCGTAGAACTCGAGCGCTTTATCGTAATCGCCGAGTGTGGCGTAAACCCATCCGATGTTGTTGAATGCAAGGCCCTGGCCCGAGCGATTTTCAAGTGATCTATACTTCGCCTCATCGCGTTGGTAGAAATCGAGAGCCTGCTGGTAGTCACCTAAGTCGGCATTCACACCACCGAGGTTACCCAGGGTGACCGCCTCACCGAGAGGATCATTGAAGTTGTGTCTGACCTCCAGGGCTCGATTGCACTAATCGAGTGCTCGCTTGAATTCTCCGATATACTCGTAAAGCACACAGAGGTTATTGAATACAGATCCCTCCCTGGCGTGATCGCCCAATTCCCTTGCGAGTTCGCCTGCTTGTTCCGCAAAAGTGAGCGACTTTTTGTAGTCGCCGATATATTGATACGACATGGAAATACTCGTCAGACTAGTAAGCTCTCCCGCCCTGTTACCGATCGATTTGTGAAGGGGCAATGCCTGATTAAAGTATTCCAACGCCTTCTTCTTGTCTCCTAACTCGTTATGAACTCGGCCCAGGATGTCGAGTGCATTCGCTTGAACTTTAATCGCAGTTTCTCGCTCTGCCTTGTCGGCCTCCTGAGCTGCGATTTGGCTGACCTGCACTGCTTGATTACCAAACTCGAGTGCCTTCTGCTTCTCACCGAGAAAGACGTAGTCATTGGCCATCACGTAGAGGACATTCGCTTCCCAGGTACGCAGGCCGCCTGATCTAAAGATGGGAAGGGCTTCGTTATATTTCGCGATGGCTTTCCGAAACGAATCTGCCGAACCCTGCTTTTCGAGTGTAAAAGCTGCGGTTACGAGTTTTGCGCCGGCCCAGGAGTACTTGTCCTTTTGTGTGGCAGGGCGAAGTTCCTTAATCTTAATGTCGTATTGTCCTACCGGTGCTTTTGGCGACGTCGTTCTAATCTCGAGACGATAAGGCCCGGCAATCTCCCCCACGAAGAATACCGCTTCAACGTCACCCGCCCTGATGGCGTCCACCTCGGACATCTTTTGACCCTTGGGATCGTAGTTCCAGATGGCTAAATCAATGCCTCGCTGGTCCACTGTGACTAAGGCGTATTGATCGATGGCGAGGTCGAGCTCATACGAGTGTACTTCGGTACCTGCGATCTGGCGCTCAAAGTGTTTGCCGACCTCGAGTTTGGTAGTCTCGGGTTCGTTTGTTATTGCACATGCCCATCCGTGTAGCGCGATGAAGCTAAGAAGCATGAAAGTGAGTCGGAAGGGAAGTGAAACGCTTTGACGGAACATAGGAACCTCCGAAGATACAGCGTTTGTAGAGGATTTAATTTTTGTTGACGCGGCGCATGCGACTTGGTTCGCAAGCCACTCTTTAGAGAAACGCGTAAACGAACGACGATTTGGAGCAGGGGATTTTGTAGTTTATGGGCCAGGGCAAGTGATGGATAAAGATTCGTTGCGCTTTTTCGGTTTGAGCTAGTAGTATATGCCGCACGCCGTGAAGTTTACTTCAGGTTCACCATGGGAGAGCGTCGCTTCCTCGTAGCGACGAATCGGGCGTTTCAGCAACCGTAACCGAAAGCACCCCCCTCCGCTTCCGGATAATCATCTCTGTTTTCAAGGATTGTATGCGCAGACCACCCAATGTCGTTGAAGGTCCCCCTGATGGCGACGGTGCCGGAAATGAATTTCGCATGTTCGTGCTCGATGAGGCTGCACTTGAGGCGCGTCGGAGAGGCGCCGATGTCATTCAGTTGACCTTGGGTCTTTCAGACCTGCAGCCTCGCGCCGAGATCCTTAATGCTATCGGCTCGACCACCTACGACCCTCTGAGTGCACGCCGCGTGTGTCCGGCCGGTCTTCCGGAATTGCGCCAATGTTTGTCCCAGTACTACGCCGAAAGCTGTGGCGCGTCGATTCCCTTTGATCGGATTCTCGTGGACGCAGGAACGAGCTCGATTTTCCGCAATCTGTTTCAGATTATCAGTCGACCCGGCGATGAGGTTCTCCTGCCTCTACCCTACTATCCGCTCTACAGGTTCTCCGCGACCCTCAACGGACTGACTTGCCGTTACTACCCGATCAACCTTGAGACGATGAGGCCCGACGTCGAGGCAATAGCAAACGGAATTACAGAACACACGCAGGCAGTGGTCCTGAACTCGCCCGGCAATCCATTAGGCAATGTCATTTCGCAAGCAGATCTGGAGCAGATTCTAGCGATCGTACCTCCGGACGTGTACCTGATCGCTGATGAGGTTTACGACAATATTCATTTTTCAGACGATGGACGTGCGATGGTGACCACCCTGCTTTCCGACCCTGCATGGCAGTCGCGGATTATTTTGACCAATTCGTTCTCGAAGGGTTACCGAATGTATACGCGACGTGTCGGCTGGTGCGTGCTTCCGGAGGAAATTGTTCGCCCGATGACAATTATTCAGCAGCATACCAGGCTCACCGTCGATCCGGCTGTACAACAGGGTGCCATTGCAGCGTTGCAGCACCGGCAGGACGTTTCAGCTGTCAAGGCAACACACCAGGCACGTTGGGAATACGCTCGCTGCAAACTCTCAAATGTTCCTGACATGCACTTGCTGCCGGCATCCGGCGGTTTCTACTGCATGTTGGACTGCCGACAGTTTATCGCTAACCATCAAGTTCCAAATTGCCTGAATTTGGCTCTGGATGTTCTGGAACGTGTAGGTGTTGCTACCGTGCCGGGCGCCGACTTCGGTCTTCCCGGGATGCTTCGACTTTCGTTCACAAGCGAAAGGTTCAATGAGGGAACTGACCGGCTGCACTCATATTTCGCCGTGAAAGCCGAAGCTTCGGCGGCGTGAAGGACACACTGATTGGTTTAGCGAGCCATTTCCACTGGACAACTGCCGAATCAAGTTCAAGACAGATAACAAGTTCGATCGTGCATCAACGGGAAGGCGATGGTTTCGTCTAAGCAGCAACATGTCGGCACTAGTCTCAATGAGCACGAGGCTTACTGGACAAGACACTTCAGCAAACAGCCGGCGCCGTTGGAACTCCCGTTCAGCAATCCACGTCCCGCCGTTCCGTCCTTCATCAGGGCGCAGGAGGCAATCGAGCTCCGACAGAGCTTGCAGGCCGGGCTCAGGAAATTCTGTTTCAAGGAAAACGTAACGCTCTTTGAGACGCTCCTGGCCGCGCTTGAGATTCTTCTCTTCCGATATACAGGTCAGACAGATATCGTCATCGGTTCAGTCTCTGTTAACAGTGTGTCGGATGTAGACAAGCAAACTCGATTAGTCAATCCGATCCCACTGCGAACCAGTTTGGGCGGGAATCCAACAGCAAGAACGCTCCTGAACCGCGTGGCTTTCACTGTAGAGGGCGCCGCAGCCAATCGAGATTATCCATTCTCAGCACTCCTTGATGCTGTTAACTCGAATGAAAGCTACAACCGTGCCCCTCTTTTTCAAGTGATGCTGGTGCCGTGCCAGATACCAGAGTGCATTTCGGAAATTCCGATCTCACGAGAACACCTTAACGACATCGCGGAATATACGACCAGGTGCGACCTTGTCGTGGTCGCCGAAATTCACAGCACACTAACTTTAAGTTGTGAATATGATGCGGACCTGTTTGACAAAGACTCAATCCTGCGAATGCTGGGGCATTTCCAGACTCTACTGGAGAATATTGTCGCCGATCCAAACTGCGGGGTATCTGCTTTATCCATCCTGACCGAAGCTGAGCAGCATCAATTACTAGTTGCATGGAATGATGTTGAGCAGCCTTATCAAAACGAACAATGTCTTCATCAACTGGTGGAGATCCAGGCCGAGCGCACTCCCGATGCCGTTGCAGTGGCCTACCAGCAAGAGCAGTTCACCTACAGGGAGCTGAATCAAAAGGCGAATCAACTGGCCAGGTATTTACGACGTATTGGTGTTGGACCAGAAGTGCGGGTCGGCGTCTGTCTCCCTCGCTCTTTCGAGTTGGTCTTAGGTTTGTTAGGCATACTAAAAACTGGCGCCGCTTACGTGCCGCTGGACCCAACCTACCCGCGAAAGCGCCTGGACGTGATTCTGTCAGACGCCCGTGTGTCGGTGTTACTAACACAGAAGAACTTCGATATGAGCTTGCCGGACCGCGCCGCGCGTGTAGTTTGCCTGGATACCAACTGGAATTCGATTTGTGCAGAGCGTACCGAGAATATTAATAGCGGTGCAACGTCCGAAAATCTGGCGTACGTGATGTACACCTCTGGGTCTACGGGTAAACCCAAAGGAACAATGGTCACCCACCGAGGACTCGTCAACTATCTTAATTGGTGCGAAAAGGCATACGCAGTAGCAAGTGGATCCGGGGCTCCAGTCAACAGCTCGACCGCGTTTGACGCGACGATTACAAGTTTGTGGTCGCCTTTGATAGTTGGACAACGAGTGCTGATGCTTCCGGAGCAAGAGGAGATCGAAGCTCTTAGCGAGGCCTTACGGTCTGATTACAATTTCAGCCTCATTAAAATCACGCCATCTCTGCTGGATTTACTTAACCGACTATTACCAGCTGAGGAGATGCGAGCACAGATCGGGGCCCTGGTTATCGGTGGTGAGGCACTGTTTCGCAAGAGTCTCACGTCGTGGATCACTCATGCGCCTAAGACTCGACTGATTAACGAGTTTGGACCGACAGAAAGTGTGGTTGGTTGCTGTGTCTATGAGATTCCCCCCGCTTCTTCGCTGCCGGAATCGATTCCAATCGGACGGCCTATCGCGAATACGCAACTCTATATTCTCGATCAGTTTCTTCAGCCTGTACCTCTTGGAATCCCAGGGGAGTTGCATATCGGTGGCGCTGGTCTTGCCCGCGGCTACCTTGATTTGGCGGACCTAACCGCCAGCAAGTTCATTCCCAATCCTTTTAGCGATGCGCCAGGAGCACGTTTATACAGAACTGGAGATCTGGCTCGCTACCGCCCTGACGGCAACATCGAATTTCTCGGCAGACTTGATCATCAGGTGAAGATCCGCGGCTTCCGTGTCGAGCTAGGTGAGATCGAAATGACATTGAGACAACATCCCGATGTGCGGGATGCTGTAGTCGTAACTTGGAAAGAGACTGGTCCTACTTCGCCGTCGTTTAGAACGCGCACTGACAAATGCCTTGTTGCCTATGTTGTTCCTAACGCAAGGCAGGCCGTCACTTCAAATGAACTGTCCAGCTTCCTTCAGGAGTTGCTCCCGTCCTACATGCAGCCCACTACTTTTGTGATGCTGCCTGAGTTTCCGTTGACTCCGAACGGAAAAGTAGACCGCCATGCGCTGCCTTCTCCGGATAAAGCTCATTATGTTCCTGAACGAGCATTCACGCCGCCGCGCACTCCTAATGAACAGATCCTTACTCGCATCTGGGCAAAAGCTCTTGGTCTCACAAAAGTCGGCGTCGACGACAACTTCTTCGAGCTCGGCGGTGATTCCATCCTTGCTATTCAGATCATCACTCAGGCGAATCAGGCGGGATTGCAGTTCACGCGAAAGCAGCTATTCGAGCACAAGACTATTGCCCGACTGGCGGCCGTAACCAACACTATTGCACTCGTTCAAGCAGAACAAGGATTGATCACTGGCCCAGTTCCCTTGACACCTATTCAGCATTGGTTCTTTGAGCTGAGTCCGCCGGATCCCAACCAGTTCAGCCAGTCTGTCCAGCTGAGAGTACCTTCGAGCATGAAGCCGTCACAGCTCGCTGAGGCCGTGGGCCACCTCCTCGATTATCACGATGCGCTGCGTCTCCGGTTCGTGCATCTGGAAGATGGTTGGCAACAAGTTAATACAGCACGGGGCGAGATACCTTTCAGTGTAGTTGATTTATCGGATCTTACCTTTGACGAGCAGCAGGTGACGCTTAAGTCTGCTGTCGATTCAGTGAAGGCCAGTCTCAATCTGGCGGACGGACCCGTCGTGCGCGTCGTATTTTTTACGTTTGGTGTCCGGAGGCCTGGTCATTTGCTATGGGTCATCCATCATGTCGGCGTGGATGCCATCTCCTGGCGGATTTTGCTGGAAGACTTGCACACAGCCTACGAGCAAGTTAGCCGTGAATCAGCCATTCGACTACCACTTAAGACAACTTCGTTCAAATGTTGGGCCGAGCGGTTACAGGCGTATGGGCAATCATCAACCCTCGCTACGGAACTTAACTACTGGTTGGAACCGCCTCAGCGCGATATTGCGCATTTGCCACAGGACTATTCGGGAAGTCCAGCCAACACGCTGGCTTCTGTCGAACAGTTAACTGTTTCCCTTGATCAGAAACAGACCCGTACGCTGTTGCAGGCGCTGCCGCGAGTCTATAACACTCGAATCAATGACGTTTTGCTGGCCGCATTAGCGTTGGCGTGGCCCCGCGATGCCGATGAGCGTGATCTCCTGATTGATTTGGAGGGTCATGGGCGAGAAGAGCTGTTTCCGGATATCGACTTATCACGCACTGTCGGCTGGTTTACCACAGTGTTTCCAGTTCGATTGGCGCTCCCTGACAAGGCCCATCCCGAGAAAGTGCTCAAGTCGGTGCGGAATCAACTGCGTCGCGTGCCAAATCAGGGTATAGGCTACGGTCTACTACGATACCTTGCCCGAGACGAAACTGCTCGCATTAAGCTTAGTTCAATGCCGCAGGCCGAGCTGAGTCTAAACTACCTGGGCCAGTTGGATCAGATCCTGTCGGAGACTCCGTTGTTTGAGTGGGCCCAGGAGTCCATCGAATTGAATCAAGGTGTGTGCGGCCTGCGACGCTACCTTTTGGAGATCACTGGATTCGTTGCGGGTGATAGGCTGCACTTTATTTGGAGCTACAGCCGGAACATTCACAAACGGGCTCGCATAGAAGGCTTAGCGCAACGTTTCATAGAGGCACTGACAAGTCTAAGTTCTCATTCTCAGGTGTTCGACGGCTATATGTCGTCAGACTTCCCTGCGGCGAGACTGAAACCAGGAGAACTTGATCGGTTCACAACCAGTCTCCAACACACGAATAGAGAGGGGCTGGTCGGCAGAATCGAAGATATTTACGAACTGACCTCCATACAACACGGTCTTCTCTTTCACGCGCTTTCCTCACCCAAGTCGGGAGTGTATTTCGAACAGTTCGTCTGCAGAATCCGCGGTCATTTAAATGTCCCCGCATTCAAGAGCGCGTGGCAGGAGGTGATGAAACGAAACGGACCGTTGCGCACTGCTTTCTTTTGGCGGGAGCTTGATAAACCGTTGCAGGCGACGCTTGAAGGAGTAGAAGCGACCTGGACCATGCATGACTGGCGAGGACTGTCTGCGGTGGAACAGCAAGAGCAGTTGGAGACTTTCCTTCAAATGGATCGAGTGCAGGGCTTCAATCTCGATCAGGCTCCGCTGATGCGGTGTGCGTTAGCACAGACCAATAAGGATACTCACGAATGGATCTGGAGTTATCACCATCTTCTGCTGGATCGCTGGTCCATGGCGCTGCTTATCAAAGAATTTTTGACGATATATCGCGCGATTAGTCAAAGCCAATCCGTATCGCTGCGCAATCCGCGACCGTACCGAGCCTACGTTTCCTGGTTGCAGCAGCAGAACGTCGGCAATGCTGAAGTGTTCTGGAAGCAAGAGCTGCTGGGTATTACCTCCCCGACGCCGCTGGTGGTGGACCACGGCGGTAAAAATGTGACGGGTCCGAACGAGAACTACGCAGAGCAGGAGCATCATTTATCTCCATCGGCAACTGCTGCTCTTCAGCGTCTGGCTCAGCAGCATGATCTGACCTTGAATACTCTGCTTCAGGGTGCATGGGCTCTGTTGTTAAGCCGCTACAGCGGGCACGAAGATGTCGTCTTTGGCGCCACCCTCTCAGAGCGATCACCGGAGCTGGCCGGAGTGGAGGCGATGGTTGGGTTGTTCATCAATACCGTACCAATACGGGTGCATGTGCCCGGCCGGGCGCGGCTAATACCATGGCTCCAGCAATTGCAGACTCGCCAGCTTGAACGCGAGCGATACGCTCACAGTGCTCTGGTCGAGATCCACGGCTGGAGCAGTGTTCCGAGGGGTATGTCTTTATTCGAGAGCATCGTGGTTTTTGAAAACTACCCGATTGACGTTTCGCGGGAGGCACAGGATAGCAACCTGGAAATCGACAATGTGCGTATTTTTGAACGAACGAACTACCCACTAACACTCATCGTGGTGCCGCGTTCGGCATTGGAGCTTCGCCTGAGTTACAAGGTCCACCATTTTGATTCTGCCACTATAGCCAGGATGTTGGGCCATCTCGCTACTCTGCTGGAGAACTTCGCAGCCTATCCTGATCGGTGTCTCGCTGATTTTCCTCTCTTAACTCAAAGCGAACGGCAGCAACTGCTCGTCACCTGGAACGATACTGCTCATACCTTTTCGCATAAGCAGTGTCTTCATGGACTGTTTGAAGCGCAGGCGCGACAGACTCCGGATGCTGTGGCGATCGGCTTCGGGATCGAGCAACTCACTTATCGGGAATTGAACTGCCGCGCGAATCAGCTGGCTCGTTATCTGAAACGCCTGGGGGTTGGACCAGAGGTGTTGGTCGGGCTCAACGTGGAGCGTTCGACAGAAATGGTGATAGGAATTCTTGGTATCCTAAAGGCATCTGGTGCCTATCTACCTCTTGACCCGACCTATCCGGAAGAACGTTTGGCTTTCGTACTTTCGGATGGCCAAGTGCCCGTACTGCTGACTCAAGAACATTTAATAAAGAGATTGCCAGGAAATGATGCGAAGCTGATCTGCCTGGACAAAGATTGGCCGACCATCGCTCGGGAGAGCGAACAGGATCTGGCTTCGGCAGTTGATCCGACGAATCTTGCCTATGTCCTTTACACCTCCGGTTCTACGGGCAGCCCCAAAGGAGTCACGATCTCACATCACAGTGCGGTTGCCTTGCTGGATTGGGCACGAATAACTTTTACGCACGAGCAGGTCGACGGTGTTCTTGCCTCAACGTCAATCTGCTTTGACCTCTCAATCTTTGAATTATTTGTTCCCCTTTCCCGCGGGGCCAAGGTCATCCTCGTCGAGAATGCGCTTCATCTGCCCGGCTCGCCCGCAGCTGAAACTGTCACACTCGTAAATACAGTTCCTTCCGCGATGGCCGAGTTACTGAGAGTTGATGGAATTCCCTCTTCAGTGAACAGTGTGATCCTGGCTGGTGAGCCGCTTCAAAATAAACTCGTGCAGGAGATCTACGAGCGTAAACACATTTCGCAGGTCTTCAATCTATACGGGCCTTCCGAAGATGCTACGTACTCGACTGGCGCTGTGTTGACCAAGGGAACTGACGAGCCGCCGTCCATCGGCCGGCCAATTGCCAATAAACAGGTTTATCTCCTGGATGCACATCTCGAGCCCGTTCCAATCGGAGTCGTTGGTGAATTACATATAGGCGGGAATGGCCTGGCTCGTGGCTATTTGAACCGGCCTGACCTGACCGCGGAAAGATTCATCCCGAATCCCTTTTCTAATGAGCCGGGCCGGCGTCTTTACAAGACAGGAGATCTATCTCGGTACAGGACCGATGGCAACATTGATTTTTTGGGTCGGATCGATCATCAGGTGAAAGTCCGGGGCTTCCGCATCGAGTTGGGTGAGATCGAGGCAGTGTTGAGTCAACATCCCGCGGTGCGAGAAACCGTGGTGCTCGCGCGATCGAATGCACCTGATGACTCTTCGACCTCCAGTGCTGGAGGTGACCAATACCTCGTCGCTTATGTCGTCGGAAGGCGTGATCAGCAGCCGGCGATTCGAGAGCTGCGCAACTTCCTACAGAAAAAATTACCTCGTTATATGGTCCCCTCAGTCTTCGTGTTGTTGGACGTTATGCCGCTATTACCCAACGGCAAGATCGATCGGCAGGCGCTGACTGCGCCTGAACACGTAAGAGACAGCATGGAAGTCACCTTTGTAGCGCCCAAAACACCTGTGGAACAACGGCTCGCCAGGATTTGGTCCGAGGTCCTTGCTGTTGACACGATCGGCAGTGACGACAATTTTTTCGAACTTGGTGGTCACTCGCTAAAAGCCACGATGGTGATATCGCGCGTTTTGGCTGCGTTCAAAGTGGATATTCCTTTTGACAGTCTTTCCAGAGTTCCAACAATTGCCGGTCTCGCGAACGTCATTGAACAGGCAAGGCAGAGCGGTGCTGGACTCCAGTTACCTCCAGTCGTGCCGCTTCCGCGCGACAAACACATCTTAAAGGCCTCCTCATGAGTAAGACGGGAGAGAGCGCAATGTCAGGTGAGCAGTTCGCCTTCGCAGCATCTTTTGGACAGGAGCGGCTATGGTTTCTCAATCAAATGAGACCTGACAGCCCTCTCTATAACCTGTCCTGGATCATCCATCTCTCCGGCTCGCTGGACATTGAGGCGATTCGGAAGTCCGTCGAAACAATCGTCGCGCGCCACGAGTCTCTGCGAACTACGTTTGAGTTAATGGACGGCCGCCCAATGCAGGTCGTTTCGAGAAAGGTAACGATTGATATTCCGGTGCTGGACCTGGGCCAACAACCGGCAACGACGTGGGATGCCGAGATCCAGCGATTAGCCGCCGCCGATGCCCAGCGGCCGTTCGATCTGACACGCGCGCCGCTGATTCGAATGACCTTGCTGCGGCTGACCGATACGCAGCACGTAATCCTCTTCACGATCCATCATATTGTGTTTGATGGTTGGTCCATGGGCGTGTTTTGCAAAGAGCTAGCGACGCTCTACGAAGCCTTCGGAGCCGGAAGATCATCACCTCTTACCGAGTTGCCCCTCCATTATGTCGACTATACCAACTGGCAGCGGCAATCCGTGCAAGGCGAACTTTTAGAGAATCAACTCGCCTATTGGGACCGCCAGCTGAGTGAACGACCTGCTTTGTCGTTGCCTACTGACCGAGTTCGCCCCGAAGTCCAAACATTCCGTGGCGCAACTTACTCTTTCACTTTACCCGCTGAGTTAGCGGCAGAGTTAAAAGTACTGAGCCGCCGGGAAGGCGTGACACTGTACAGCGTGCTATTGGCGGCATTTCAAGTCCTTCTATATCGCTACACAGGAGATGACGACATCCTCGTGGGTTCGCCAAGTGCTAACCGCAGCCGCGTCGAGATCGAGAACTTGATAGGATTTTTTGCAAATACGCTGGTACTGCGGACCAACGTTTCCGGCAATCCGAAATTCAGCGAACTGTTGCGACGCGTGTGGACAGTAGTGGGGGAAGCACAGGCCCACCAAGCCGTGCCCTTTGAAAAAGTCGTCGCGAAATTGCAGCCGGAACGAAGTTTGAGCCATACGTCTCTATTTCAAGTGATGTTTGGGCTTCAGAATGACTCAACAGCTGAGCTGAAGCTGGATGGTGTGAATATCCATTCCTCGGCGGTTCCGACTGGTACAGCGAAGTTTGATTTGTCGCTGTTAATGGAAGAGACAAAAACGGGCCTAAACGGGATATTCGAGTATGCGACGGACCTGTTTGAACCGACAACGATTTCACGGATGCTGGACCATTTCCGAACTTTGCTGGAAGGCATTGGCGGTGATCCGGAAAAGCGCCTTTCAGAGTTGCCACTTCTATCGAAAGCCGAGATCGATCAGCTACTGGCTGCGTCTAATGTCACTTCGTTGGATACCGCTCAAAACGTGGGAATCCATCAGCTGTTTGAGACACAAGCAAACAAAACCCCTGATGCCGTCGCGCTGGTGTTTGAAGACAAGTGGTTGACATATCACGACCTGAATAAGTGCGCTAATCAACTCGCACACTACTTACGAAAACTGGGAGTCGGACCAGATGTCCTGGTGGGCCTCTGTGTTGAGAGATCCCTGGAAATGATCGTGGGCATGTTGGGAATTCTCAAAGCAGGGGGAGCATTCGTGCCGTTGGATCCAGCCTATCCACCGGCGCGCCTGGACTTTGTTTTAAGAGATACTCAGACGCCCATAGCACTAACCCAACAACACCTGGTCGAGAGACTACCCGAGTTCGGCGGCCACGTGGTGTGTCTGGACACAGACTGGAGCGTTATTGCAACTGAGAATGAACAGAATCCCACCTACAGGTATCCCGCAAACCTGGCTTACGTTATCTATACTTCGGGTTCCGTGGGCCAGCCAAAGGGCGTCACCGTCACACACAGCAACGTAGTCACGCTTTTTGAAGGAACTCGGGTCCATTTCAATTTTAACGAACGTGATGTGTGGACCCTCTTCCACTCGTATGCTTTTGACTTTTCGGTATGGGAAATCTGGGGTGCGCTTCTCCACGGCGGCCGGCTTGTTGTAGTTCCTTTCGACGTAACGCGGTCGTCGCACGCTTTCCACGAATTGTGCAGTTCAGAGCACGTGACGGTGCTCAATCAGACGCCTTCGGCCTTTTCTCAATTCATGTCCGCCGATGAGCAGGCTGATGCAACGGAAGAACTGTCGGCTCTTCGGTGGATTATTTTCGGTGGTGAGTTTCTGTCACCGGGTTCCTTAAAGCCATGGTTTGATCGGCACGCTAGTCGGTGTGGGCAGTTGGTGAACATGTACGGGATTACCGAAACGACTGTACACGTAACCTATCGCCTTCTCACCGAAGACGATGTTGATTGTGAAATCCAGGGTAGTCCGATCGGCCGTCCTATTCCCACGCTACAACTCTATGTTTTGGACAGCCACTTGAATCTCATGCCGGTGGGAATGCCGGGTGAGGTGTACGTAGGCGGAACAGGATTGGCCCAGGGATACCTCGCGCAACCTGTGCTGACTGCTGATCGGTTCATACCGAACCCGTTCAACGGAGATCCCGGTGCTAGGCTCTACAAAACGGGCGACCGGGCGCGGTATACGACTGATGGTGAATTCCGGATCATGGGTCGGCTCGATCGGCAGGTCAAGGTTCGTGGATTCCGCATCGAACTCGGCGAAATCGAAACAGCTTTGGCTCAGCACTCGGAAGTACGCGAAGCGGTTGTTCTGGAACGCCTGGATGTTTCGAATGGAACTTCGACCTCACTCATCCCAAGCGCAGACAAGCGTCTCGTAGCGTATGTTGTGCCTAACCAGGAAACATTTGTCGGAGCAGGTGAACTACGCCGATTTTTGAAATCAAAGTTACCTGACTACATGGTGCCTGCTGCGTTTGTGAGTCTGAAGAGTTTTCCGCTGACACCCAGCGGTAAAGTGGATCGTCAGGCTTTACCAGCTCCCGGTCGGGCCAGACCAAATCTGAAGGAAGCTTATGTCGCTCCTCGAACTCAGGTGGAAGAAATTCTGTCGTTGATCTGGGCTGACGTTCTCGGTCTTCAGAAGGTGGGGATTCACGACAATTTCTTTGGTCTGGGCGGCGACTCCATACGGATCATTCAGGTTCTGGACCGCGCGAAACGTCATAAGATGAACCTCTCCCTTCAGCAGTTCTTCCGGAACCAGACAATCAATGATCTGGCCCAACAGGTGACAACTGGCGGAGCGGAAATTGTCGCTATTCCGAGAACGGAGCCGTTCAGTCTCATCTCGGCCGAAGATCGCCGGAGGCTGCCTGATGATGTGGAGGACGCGTATCCACTAACCATGCTCCAGGCGGGAATGTTCTTTCACATGGAACTGACGCCAAGCGCGAACATGTACCACAACACCGGCGGCTTTCACATGCGAAGCCGGCTTCCTTTCAAGGCCGCACTCTTTCAGGAAGCCGTAGATCAGACAGTAGCGCGTCATGCCGTGTTCCGGACATCATTTGATTTCACTAACTACAGCCGACCTCTCCAGTTGGTCCATAAGACGGCTTCGTTGCCTGTTCAGGTCGAGGATCTTCGCCATTTGTCATTTAGTGAGCAGGAAGAAGTCCTGGATGCGTTGTTAGACAATGAGCGGACGCGGCCTTTCGATCTTGCGCGGCCGACATTGCTGCGTTTTTTTATTCACCTCCGCTCCGAAGATAGTTTTCAGTTTACGATTACGGAGTGTCACTCCATCTATGACGGCTGGAGCTATCACTCCACAATCGTTGAAATCTTCAACGACTACGCGGCCCGCCTCACCAATGAAGCGCTCCCTGAAGAGCCGCGTCCGTCAATTTCCTTTCGGGACTTCGTCGCGCTTGAACAGACAGTTTTGCAGTCAGCGGAGATTCAATCTTACTGGTCTCAAAAATTAAGCGACTGCACCATATTGAGATTGCCGCGGCGCTCATCCACAGTTCCGCAATTAAACGGCCGCCGAATTCGTACGTTGAAAGTACCAATCTCCACTGAACTCTACGAAAGTCTGCAGCGCCTGATGCAGACAGCGACAGTTCCGCTTAAAAGCATTCTATTGTCGGCGCACGTCAAGGTGATGAGTCTGCTTAGCGGCCTCGAGGATATTTTGACCGGAGTCGGAACAAACGGTCGCCCGGAAGAAATCCATAGCGACAAGCTCTTTGGACTATTCCTAAATACAGTTCCATTTCGTCTGAAGCTGACACCGGGTACCTGGCTGGACTTGATTCAGAAAACGTTCGCTGCCGAGCAAGAGTTTGTACCGTTTCGTAGATATCCTCTCGCCACTATCCAGAAAGACTGGGGCCGGCAGCCGCTATGTGACGAAGTGCTGTTCAATTACATGGACTTCCATGTTTACGACAAGCTGTCAGACGCATTCGCTCTTGAGATTATCGGCGACAACAATGCAGAAGGAACCAACTTTACTCTAGTCACTCACTTTCACAACCGGACCTTAATATCCCACCTAAAACGGGATCAGCTACTGCTTCACATTGATTATGACGCGACTCAGTTGAGCGAAGAGCAGGTCAGGGAATTTGCGAACTATTACCTGACGGTCTTGAGGGCAATGACCAGCAGGCCCTCAAATCGACACGAGCTCTTATGTTTCTTATCAGAGGCAGAACAGCGCAAGTCTGTGATTGAGTGGAACGATACGGAAACGTCTTATCCGCTTCAGTGTGTCCATCAGCTTTTCGAGGTTCAGGTCGAACGGACGCCGGATGCGGTGGCAGCGGTCATCGAAGACACGCAGATAACCTATCGCGAGTTAAACAATCGGGCAAATCAATTGGCGCATCACTTGCGGAAGTTGGGCGTCGGTCCGGAACTGCTCGTAGGACTTTATGGCGAACGCTCGCTGGAATCCATCGTTGGAATGCTCGGCATTCTCAAGGCTGGAGGGGCGTATCTTCCGCTGGATCCCAACTATCCTGAATCTCGTCTCGACTTCATGCTCACGGATACTCGAGCGCGAATACTCGTAGCATGGCATCCACACCAGGCAGACTTCTCAGCGCATGAAATGCACGTGGTGGATCTGAACTCGAGCCGGCAGCAGTTGGCCCAGGAAAGCCAGGCAAACCCGATCAACTGTGCTTCAGCGGACAATCTCGCTTACGTCATGTACACGTCGGGTTCGACAGGCACACCGAGGGGCATTTCAATTCCGCACCGAGCCATTAACCGACTGGTCTTTAACACAAATTACATCGCGGCGGAGTCAGCCGACAGGATAGCGCACGCTGCGAATCCTTCTTTCGACGCGGCGACCTTTGAGATCTGGTGTGCTTTGCTCCACGGGGCTCGAGTTGTCGTGGTTCCGAAAGATGTGGCGCTATCACCGGCAGCTTTTGCTGCGCGAATCCGTGAGCAAGGAGTGACTGTGCTGTTCTTGACAACGGCATTGTTCAATCAATTTGCGCAGCAAACACCAGAGGCCTTCACTTCGTTGCGATCTCTTCTTTTCGGCGGTGAGGCCGTTGACCCATCGTGGGTTAGGAAAGTTCTCCATAACTTTGCTCCTGAGCGTTTACTTCACGTTTATGGACCAACAGAAAGCACGACGTATGCGTCATGGGAGTTGGTGCAGCACGTAGCAGATGAGGCCACGACGGTTCCCATCGGCCGTCCTATTTCCAACACCCAGATCTACCTCCTTGATAATTACCTCCAACCTGTACCGGTCGGAGTCCCGGGCGAAATTCACATAGGTGGACCAGGTCTTGCGCGAGGTTATCTCAATCGGCCAGATCAGACCTCGGACCGTTTCATTCCGCATCCTTTTCGCTCCGGTGAGCGCCTGTACCGGACGGGAGACTTGGGGCGCTATCTGCCCGGTGGGACGATCGAGTTTCTGGGAAGACGAGACACACAAGTGAAGATCCGCGGACATCGCATCGAGTTAAGCGAGATCGAAGCTGCCCTGGGCCGCCACCCGGCCGTCCGGGAAGCCGTGGTGCTTGCACACGAGTCCGGTCTTGAGCCGGAAGCACAGCCAGTCAAGCCAAGTCGGTATCTGACAGCGTATATCGTCGCTAAGTCCTCAACGACACTGTCCGTGAGCGAACTGCGTCAGTTTCTGCAAACGCAGCTCCCGGATTACATGTTGCCTGCCGCTGTCGTACAGCTTGAGCGACTGCCGGTAACCGCAAACGGCAAGATTGACCGGCGGGCGCTGCCGGCGCCCGGGCCGGCCCGCCCGACATTGGCCGCGATGTTTGTCGCGCCGCGCACTCCGATAGAGCAGGAACTGGCAAACCTTTGGGGGCAGATTCTTAACGTGGAACAGGTGGGTGTGCACGACAACTTTTTCGAGCTGGGCGGTGATTCGATCCTGAGCATTCAAATCGTTGCTCGGGCTAACCAGACAGGGCTGCGCCTGACGCCTAAGCAGTTGTTCGAACACCAGACTGTTGCCGAACTGGCTCAGGTGGCGACGACATCGTGGAACGTGAAAGCTGAACAGGGACAGGTGAGCGGGTCTGTCCCCCTCACGCCTATCCAGCATTGGTTCTTCGACGATCAACCGGCGAATCCACACCACTTTAATCAGGCGCAGCTGCTGAAAGTTACATCAATTCGCTCTAGAACCGCACTGGAACGGGCAGTCAATCATTTACTGCTACACCACGATGCGCTGCGTCTGCGTTTTCATTCGACTCCTTCGGGCTGGCAGCAACTCATTGCTGAAGTAGAAGCGCAGCAGGTCGTGACATGGGTTGATCTTACGCTCGTGCCGTCTAAGAACCACGAAACTATTCTTGAGGCAGCGTGCACCAGGCTACAGGCGAGTTTGAATCTTGAGCATGGCCCTCTCGTGCGCGTGGCCTATTTTGATCTGGGTCCCGCGCAGCCAGGACGGCTGCTGATCATCATCCACCACCTGGCCGTTGATGTGGTGTCCTGGCGCGTTTTGTTGGAGGATCTTCATACGGCATATGTGCAACTCAGTAGCGGCAAGCCTGTGAAGCTCCCACTGAAGACCACTGCCTTCAAACAGTGGGCGGAACGGCTTGTCGAGCATGCCCAATCCACGCAACTCAATCGGAACCTTTCTCAATGGCTAGTCGAGAACGGGAATTCTCCACTCTCCCTGCCAGTGGACCATCAGCAGGGGCCAAATAGCCAGGCATCTGCACAGATGTACACGGTTTGGCTCCCAGTTGAGGACACAGAAGCCCTGCTCCAGACATTTCCTGCCTACCGCGTCCAAACGAATGAAGTCTTGATGACTGCATTGGCAGAGGCTTTTCGCGCTTGGACCGGACAGACAACGTGGCTGGTGGACGTGGAGGGGCATGGTCGAGCCGAGTTGTCCGCAGACATCGATGTGTCACGGACAGTTGGTTGGTTCACGACGATCTATCCAGTACTCCAGAGCGTATCCCCTGACACTGCGCCACTAGAGGCGTTGAAGACTGTCAAAGAGCGGATGCGACAAGTTCCCCGTCAAGGGCTGGACTATGGTCTTCTCCGGTTTCTTAGCCGGGAAGCTGATTTGACAGAACAGCTGCAAGCCCAGCCCAAAGCGGAAATCTCTTTCAACTATGCAGGGCAATTCGATCAGACGTTGCCGAAATTGGCTGGCTTTGAATGGGCGCAGGAATCCTACGGACCTCTGCAAAGTCCAAACAGTAAGCGTCGTTACTTGCTGGAGTTCAATGCATTCGTTGCCGGAGGACGAATGCGTATCGATTGGACTTACAGTCAGAATTTCCATCGTCGCGCGACGATTGAGCACCTTGCGGAGAGCTTCGTGGCGATATTGCGATCATTGATTGCGGATTGCCGGTCCGGCGAACTGGTTGGATATACGCCATCAGACTTTAGCGCGGCTGCTTTGAGTCAAGCCGAGCTTGATAGCCTGAGTATGACACTCAAAAGATTATCGGAGTAAGTGAGAGATGGGTACGGATAATATCGAATCGATCTACCGACTCTCACCAATGCAGCAGGGCATACTCTATCACACGCTGTATGCTCCCAGATCCGGCGCATACATTGTTCAGGTGGGCTATGTTCTCGATGGACCACTGAATGTTCCCGTCTTGCGGTCAGTCTGGCAGAAAGTGCTCGACCGGCATCCGGCGCTGCGCACGTTCTTTGTGTGGGAGCGGCTTAATGAATCAGTCCAGGTCGTGCGTAAGCACGTCGAGCTTCCGTGGGAGCACTACGACTGGCAAGCACTCTCTTCGTCCGAGCAGACGCTGCAACTGCAGGCATTTCTTCAAGAGGATCGCGAGCGTGGTTTCGATTTGAATCGTGCGCCGCTGATGCGGATCACTCTAATCACAGAGGCATCAGACCGCTATCAATTCGTTTTGAGCTTTCACCATCTGCTGCTGGATGGCTGGTCTCTGGCGGTTCTCATGAAAGAGGTTCTTGTCTGCTACAAAGCGATCTGTTCAGGAGTTGATGTCTCCCTGACTGCGGTCAGGCCTTACGAGGATTACATCAAGTGGTTGCGGCAACAGGATCTGTCTCTGGCGGAGCGGTATTGGCGAAAGACTCTGAAAGGATTCATCAGTCCTACGCCGCTGGGAGTGGACCGTACCCAGCAGAATTCTGCGGATCAGGCGGACGCATACGCTGAGCAATCGATCAGACTTTCGATTGGCACGATTAGAGAGCTGGAGGCTTTAGCTCAGCGCGAGCACCTGACTCTGAACACTTTGGTCCAGGGCGGTTGGGCCTTAGTGCTCCGGTGCTATAGCGGCGAAAATGATGTCCTCTTTGGAACAACGGTCTCAGGTCGGCCAGTGGATCTGGAGGGAGTGGAGGCGATGGTCGGACTTTTCATCAACACTCTACCCGTACGCATCCAGATGCCTCCCACCGCGCGACTCTTGGATTGGTTGAGAGAGTTACAAGCCCAGCAGGTCGAAGCGCGCCAGTATGAGTACAGCCCTTTGGTAGAGATTCACGGGTGGAGTGAAGTTCCGCGAGGTCAGCCTCTGTTCGAAAGCATAGTGGTCTTCGAGAACTATCCTCAAGGGGAGTCTTTAAATGATGAGGACGGAGGTTTGAGGTTTAGCAATGCTCATTCTATAGAAAGGACGAATTACCCACTGAACCTGGTTATCGCACCGGGTACACCCTGGTTCGTCAAGATTTCCTATAACTGTCGTCGCTTCGACGCAGCAACGGTCAACCGGATGCTCGGACATTTTCAAACCGCGCTTGAAAGAATGGTCGCTGATCCCGACCAGCATCTGTCAGAACTGTCGCTCCTGACTGCGACGGAGCGGCATGAAGTGTTGGACCACTGGAACGATACGAGCGAGTACTTCGATGACGTCTCGATTCTACAGGCGCTTGAATCGCAGGCCGAACGCCGTCCCGACGCCTTGGCCGTAGTCTTTGAAGATCAGCAGCTGACTTACTCGGAGCTGAACCGGCGGAGCAACCAGTTGGCGCGCCATCTTCGCGCGCTTGGTGTAAGGCCTGAGATTCTGGTGGGTCTGTGCATTGAGCGCTCGGTAGAAATGATCATCGCCTTGTTCGGAATTCTCAAGGCGGGCGGAGCCTATGTGCCGCTGGATCCAACGTACCCTGAAGCGCGCCTGGCTTTCATGATGGCCGATGCTCAGGTCAGCGTCCTGGTGACCTCGAGTCAATCGGCAACTGCATTGCCGAAAACCAGTGTCAGCACAGTCTGTCTGGATACCGACTGGGCCGAGTCGATCGTGAATGAAAGTGCTGACAACTTGAGTAGCAGCGCGACCGCAGACAATCTGGCATACGTCATTTATACGTCAGGTTCAACCGGCCAACCTAAGGGGACTATGATCAAACACGGCGGGTTATCGAATATGACCGCCGCGCTCACTTCGGTTTTTGACTTGCGTCCCGACAGCAACGTTCTACAGTTTTCATCCCTAAGTTTTGACGCTTCGGTTTTAGAAATCTTTGGGACAATCCGGGCGGGAGCTCGTCTCCATCTACTCAGCCAGGACGATCTACTGCCTGGATCCATGTTGACACGCTTGTTACGCGATCAGGCGATTACCTGTATCGTCATTCCACCATCGATTCTGGCCCAACTTCCGGCCGAACCATTACCTGAATTAGAAACGATCATTGTGGCCGGCGAAGCCTGCCCTGTGGATCTGGTCTCACGGTGGGCATCGGGTCGCCGCTTCTTCAATGCCTATGGACCGACTGAAGGAACTGTCTGTGCGACGCTCACGACGTGCAGCGAGGACACCGCACAGATTTCGATTGGTCGCCCGATTGCCAACACGCAGATTTATTTGCTCAGCACCGATCTCCACCCAATGCCCATCGGTGTGGCCGGTGAAATGTATATCGGCGGCATCGGCTTGGCTCGGGGTTATCTGAACCGACCGGCGCTAACAGCAAAGCAATTCATTCCCGACTCCTTCAGCAAGAAGCCTGGCGCTCGCTTGTACAGTACAGGTGATCTGGCGCGTTATCTGCCGGATGGTAACCTCGATTATCTGGGTCGGGTGGACCATCAGGTTAAGGTTCGCGGTTACCGCATTGAGTTGGGCGAGATTGAAGCAGTATTGAGTCAACACCCGGCGGTCCGCCAGTCAGCAGTGCTGGCCAAAACGGATGCAAACGGCAATAACCGCCTGGTCGCCTATGTCGTATCTAAGTCAGCGCCTGTTCCTACCGCTGATCTGCGTGCTTTCCTGAAAGAACATTTGCCCGTCTACATGGTGCCGGCAATCTTTGTTTGGGCGGAAGGTTTGCCCTTGACGCCCAACGGAAAAGTAGATCACCGCGCCTTGCCTCCTCCTGACGAGCTTCGTTCCGAGTCGACCGAACCTTTCGTGGCACCCCGGACGGTTGCCGAACACACGATCGTCGCCATTTGGACCGACGTGCTGGCCGTGAACAAAGTGGGTGCCCATGACAACTTTTTTGATCTCGGCGGTCACTCGCTACTGCTGGTTCAGCTTAAAAGCAAACTCGAAGAAGCCTTCCACCGAGACGTGTCGCTGGTTGACATGACTCGTTATCCCACGGTGAGTGCTCTCGCTAAGTACTTGAGCGGAGCGCTGGATCCTCTGCCATTTCAGGAAAGCCATGCACGCGGTATCGCGCGCAGAGCTTCGATGAGGGAAGAGAGACAACTTAGGCAAGAACGGCGAGAGACAAAAGCCTCGAAAGGAAGTCACGATGGATAAGTCTCTGCCCCCTGATCATTCCGACCAAATTGCAATAATTGGTATGGCCGGTCGTTTTCCGGGGGCCAGGACGGTCGCTGAATTCTGGCAGAATCTCCGAGACGGCGTCGAATCAATTACGATTTTCAGCCCGGAGCAAATCGAAGCGACTGGCGTAGACGCCGCACTCATCAATCACCCGAATTACGTTAATGCCCGCGGGATCCTCGAGGACATCGCGCTGTTTGACGCCTCGTTTTTTGCCTACAACCCCAGGGAAGCGGAATTGATGGATCCACAGCATCGCTTCTTCCTCGAGTGTGCCTGGGAAGCTCTCGAAATCGCTGGCTACGATCCTGAAACCTACGATGGGCGAATCGGTGTTTACGCCGGCGAGAGCATGAACACCTACTTTTTGTCCAATCTTCAATCCAATCGCGAGCTCCTGGAGTCAGTGGGTGCTTACCAAACTTTCCTCGGCAACGACAGAGATTTTCTCTCGACACTTATCTCGTATAAGTTGAATTTGAAGGGCCCCAGCTGCACAGTCCAAACCGCATGTTCCACTTCCCTGATTGCGATTCACCTCGCTTGTCAGAGCCTGCTCAATGGCGAAAGTGACTTGGCCATAGCGGGTGGTGTTTCGATAAGCGTTCCTCAGAAGGCAGGCTACCTCTACGTAGAAGGTGGCATTAAATCGCCGGATGGACATTGTCGCGCATTTGATCGCCGGGCCCAGGGTACCGTCAGTGGTCAGGGAGTAGGAGTGGTGATCTTAAAGCCGCTGGCAGAAGCTTTGACTGATGGTGACCATATCGAAGCCGTCATCAAAGGTTCCGCAATGAACAATGACGGCGCGTCGAAAATCGGCTACACCGCGCCTAGCGTTGATGGTCAGGCAAAGGTGATCACAGAGGCGCTTGCAATGGCCGGTGTCGAGGCTCAATCGATCGGCTATATAGAGACGCACGGAACAGGAACGCCTCTCGGGGATCCTATAGAAATTACAGCCTTGACTCAGGCATTTCGGACCGAAACCGACAAAAACGCTTTTTGTGCCATTGGATCAGTAAAGACCAACATTGGACACTTGGATGCCGCAGCAGGGGTTGCCAGTATTGTGAAGACAGTCATGGCGCTCAAGCACAAGGTATTGCCGCCAAGTTTGCACTTTGAAGAACCCAATCCCGAAATCGATTTTGAGCACAGCCCGTTCTATGTGAATGACAAGCTGTCGGAATGGAAATCTACCGATACTCCGCGGCGTGCAGGAGTCAGCTCATTTGGTATTGGCGGAACGAACGGCCATGTCATTCTCGAAGAGGCGCCCGTTGTTGAACCTTCAGGTCCGTCGAGGCATCGACAGTTACTGGTCTTGTCTGCGAAAAGCGCTGCGGCCCTCGATTCGGCAACGGTCAGATTGATCGACTATTTGAAACAACACCCTGCGATCGAAATGGCCGACGTAGCATACACGTTACACACCGGTCGCAGATGCTTCGACCATCGTCGAATACTGGTCTGTGGCGATCTTGAGGATGCGGTGATTGCCTTGAGTGCACAGGATCCTCAACGAGTCTTTACAGCCGCCCACGAACTTGGAAAACCGTCAATCACATTCATGTTTCCAGGGCAAGGGGCTCAGCATGTAAACATGGCTTTGGAGCTGTACCAAACAGAGCCTATGTTTCGCGCGGAGATCGATCGCTGCTCCGTTTTTCTCGAACCACATCTCGGCTTCGATCTTCGCCGGCTGTTGTATCCGAACACAGAACAAACCGATGAAGCAGCGCAGCGACTAACCCAGACGCTGGTAACTCAGCCGGCTCTCTTCGCTGTAGAGTATGCTCTCGCCAAACTGATGATGGCTTGGGGTGTGTGTCCTCAGGCGATGATTGGTCACAGTATTGGTGAATACGTGGCCGCCTGTTTAGCCGGAGTTTTCTCTTTGGAGGAGGGACTGGCCCTGGTGTCAGCTCGTGGCCGGCTCATGCAGAAACTACCGGGCGGCGGAATGCTCGCTGTATCTCTTCCAGAGCAGAAACTGTACCCGTTTCTTAGCGATGAACTCTCGCTTGCGGCACACAATGCTCCATCCCTTTGCGTCGTTTCAGGTCCGACGGACGCAATAACCACATTTCATCAGCGTATGACTGAGCATGGAATCGCATGTCGCCGCCTGCAAACCTCCCATGCCTTTCATACAGAAACGGTGATGCCGATCCTGGGTTCATTCATTGAGGAAGTTAAGAAAGTAAATCTTAAGCCACCCAAAATCCCTTTTGTCTCCAATGTTACCGGAAGCTGGATAACCGACGCGGAGGCCACCGATCCCTTTTATTGGGCCAGGCATTTGCGCCAGACAGTGCGTTTCGCCGCAGGCATACAGACATTGTTGAGAGAACCGGATTTGGTCCTGCTGGAAGTAGGTCCGGGGCATTCATTGAGCACACTCGCCAGACAACAGCTCAAGGCAGAGACTGCACAACTTGTACTGACCACTCTACGCGCTTCAGGTGACGAGCAATCGGACGTTGAGGTTCTGCTAAACAGCCTCGGCCGCCTCTGGTTGGCGGGTATCGAGCCGGATTGGGCTGAGTTTTACAGAAACGAGCACCGACACCGCGTACCGCTGCCGACCTATCCTTTCGAGCGCCAGAGTTACTGGGTTGAAGCACAGACAAACAGACCTGATCGATACCGTGGTTTGTTCAAGAAACCTGATGTGAGTGATTGGTTCTACATTCCGAGTTGGCAACGTACAGCACTACCTCAAATCCTTCCGACATCCGAGGAGCACCAGCAGATTTCATGGTTGGTGTTTCTCGATGATCTTGGTTTCGGCGCTGAATTGGCAGTTCGACTGGAGCAGGAAGAATACCATGTCATCAAGGTGGAAATGGGGTCGATGTTTGGCCTGGTCCAACCGGGGCACTACACCATCAACCCAAGTCACGAAGGCGATTATTTTGCCTTACTTGATGAACTTCGAACGCTCGGTCAGTACCCCGATCGCATAGTGCACTTTTGGAGCCTCGTTTCACACGCGCATTCACAATCGGGTGCAGAGTTTTTTCAGCATTGTCAGAAAACAGGTTTTTATAGCCTGCTCTTTCTGACTCACGCGCTCGCAAAGACAAACTCGGGCTCTTCGATTCGTGTCGAGATTGTATCTAACAATCTACACAATGTGACCGGTGAAGAATCGTTGTTGCCGGAACAGTCCACAATCCTCGGACTCTGTAAGATCGTTCCTCAAGAATATCCCTATATCATCTGTCGCAACATCGATGTCGCAATTCCTTCGACGGACGCGAGTCCTGACAAGAACCTCATCGAGCAGCTCGGCGATGAACTGGCCACAAAGGCCTCTGCTGCGATTGTTGCCTATCGTGGCGGTCATCGCTGGATACCGCGCTACGAGAAGTTTCGATTGGATGGACCAACCTTCAGTAACGTGGGCTTGCGTAAAGGCGGAGTCTACTTTATCACCGGCGGACTTGGCCAAATCGGTTTGGTGCTGGCCGCGCATCTGGCCGGAAACGCAAAAGCAAAATTGGTTTTGCTCGGACGTTCAATTCTTCCCGCGAGAGAAAACTGGGCGCAGTGGTTACACACGCACGACGATCACGATCACGTCAGCAGCAAAATTCGGAGTGTGCTGGCCCTCGAGGAACTGGGCGGAGAGGCGATGGTGATAAATGCGGATGTAGCAAATCTACTGCAAATGCAGGATGCGATCGGCCGGACGATTGAGCGATTCGGTGATCTCCATGGCGTCATTCACGCCGCCGGAATCCCCACGCACGCGCTGCATTCGATACAGGACATAAGCCGCACGGAATGCGAGCAGCATTTTCAATCGAAAGTATATGGCTTGTTTGTGTTGGAAAAAGTTTTGTCCACGAGAGAACTTGATTTCTGTCTTCTGCTGTCTTCTTTGTCAGCGGTTCTGGGTGGCGTCGGCTTCCTTACTTATGCCGCCGCGAACGCATTCATGGATACGTTTGCAGATAGGCATAACCAAACAAATCCGACAGCCTGGACCAGCGTAAATCTGGATGGATGGGACCCGGGTCACCAGGCGTCGATGGTCTCGCCCGTCACGGCGGCCGGGACTGAACTCGCAATATCATCGACAGACGGCACCGAGGTTTTCAAGCGGATCTTGTCGGTACGGCCCGTTTCGCAAATTGTTGTCTCAACGACCGACTTGCAAACCAGAATCGACGCATCTCTCAAACGTGAGAGCCCGCAGGATTCAGTCCGAACAACGAAGCAAGACTCAGGCTGGCCAGGCCGCCACGTCAGGCCCAACCTGCCGAACGCGATCGTTACTCCCAGAAATCAGACGGAACAATTGGTTGCTGAAGTCTGGCAGGAACTGCTCGGTATCGAACAGGTTGGTGTCCACGATAACTTCTTTGAGTTAGGTGGACATTCTTTACTCGGCATACAACTAGTCTCGCGTCTTCGAGATCTTTTCTCGGTAGAGATATCCCCGCATAGACTCTTTGAGACGCCGACCGTCAGTGGACTTGCCGAGTGTATTGCACAAGCTGATCAGGTCGAGCGGAACGATCTGGACCAAATTATCCCAATGCTGGAGTTCGTTGAACAACTCTCGGAAGACGAAGTCAAAATGGGCTTGTCAGAAATGCACGTTTCCAGAGAGGACGGGTCTTCCAATGCGTGATGACATCACCAAACGCATGGTTGACCTTTCTCCTGAAAAACGCCAACTCCTTCGGCAGTTGCTGGCACGAAAGAGTCAACCGCGCGCACCTCAACAAGAGGTGGCAACGGATGACTCTGCAGACACAGTAAGGAGTTTCTATGATTCGATCAGCCGGCAACTTAACCTCTCGGTATTTTCAGACTCTTCGCTCTTTCTGAACTATGGATATGTTGCCGACGAGTCTCCCGAATACGCAACTACCAGGCTACCGCGACACATCCTTAACCAACACTTCATCAAACTTGTGCTCGAAGTGATCGGGAACTGTGATCTAACGGATTGCAAAATACTGGATATCGGCTGCGGCAGAGGCGGTGCAGTCGATGTGATGGCGCAGTATTTTCGCGCAAAGAAAATAATTGGTCTGGACTTGTCTCAAACGGCAATCGAATTCTGTGTCAGAAGATACAAGTATGATCACGTTCATTTTCTGGAAGGTGATGCTCAGTGTCTGGCTTTTGAAGACAGCACATTTGACGTTGTGACAAACATTGAGTCCTCGCACAGCTACTCGCAGTTGCGCGAGTTCTACACGGAGGTCTTTAGAGTATTGCGGAGTGGTGGCTACTTCTTATATGCGGACTTATTACCTTCGGACAAGGTCGAGGGCTATTTGACCGTTTTGCAAGGTATGGGTTTCGTTCTGGAGTCAGATCGGAATATTACAAACAATGTCTTGTTATCCTGCGACGATATGGCCCAAAGAAATCTCGCGGCTTTTGATACCGCAAAAACTGAGCTCATGCATGATTTTTTGGCTGTACCAAATTCCAGTGTCTATGAAGCTCTGAGAGAAGGGCAAACCAGCTACCATATTTTCAAATTGCATAAACCGGATTCCCGCCAAGTCTAACTCAGCATCGTACTCGGAATAGAGGCATGAACGCGCACTCCCCAGGAAAATACGAATCTCTCAGAGAACGCATTGCACAACTCTCCGCAGAGAAGCGTGAATTTCTTGAACGGCTGCTTAGCGACAGTCGTCTCGATGTGTCTCGGCTGCCAATCACACCACGCAAGCCCGACAGTGACATTATTCCATTATCTTTAGCGCAGCAGCGCCTGTGGTTCCTGGATCAGCTCGATCCAAACAGCTCTGTCTATAATGTTCTCAACATCATTAGTCCTCAAATACGACTGCATTTGCCGACGCTGCAGCTCACTCTCAACGAGATCATTCGTCGTCACGAAATTCTGCGGACGAGCTTCGCCGTTACGGACGGGCAACCGCGTCAAGTCATTGCTCCGACTTTAACACCACCGCTGCTTGTAGTGGATTTGCAAAACATGCCGCAGTCACAACGAGAAGCGGAGTCGCTGCGGCTGGCCGCCTCGAATCTACAGCGTCCTTTTGATTTGACGCGCGCTCCCCTGCTGCGGGTGACGTTGCTGCAACTCGATGAGCGCGAGCAGTTGTTGCTGCTGACCATGCATCACATCATTACCGATGGTTGGTCCATCGATGTGTTCCGAAAAGAATTGCGACTGCTGTATCAGGCGTTTTCTCTGGGCCAGCCTTCACCGCTCCCGCCACTGCCAATCCAATATGCTGATTTTGCGATCTGGCAGCGACAGTGGCTCCAGAAAGAGGAGTTGGATATCCTTCTTGCCTACTGGGAGAAACAACTCCACGGCATTCCCAACCTTTTGGAGCTACCTACCGACCGGGCCCGACCTGCCGTTCAGACTCTTCGCGGTGCGACGCAAACCGCTACCTTTTCACTTCGTCTCAGTGATGCCCTGAAAACGCTAAGCCGTCAGGAAAAGGTGTCGCTGTTCATGACGTTGTTAGCGGCCTTCAAGATCTTGCTTTATCGATACACAGGACAAGCCGATATTCTGGTGGGCACACCTGTGGCCAGCCGCAGCCGGCATGAGATCGAGCCTTTGATTGGATTCTTTGTCAACACGCTTGTCTTACGCACCGACCTTTCAGGTAACCCAAGTTTTCGCGAGTTGCTGGGCCGCGTACGAGAAGTGACTTTAGGCGCGTATGCCAACCAGGATCTGCCATTCGAACAACTCGTTAATGCCTTGCAATTGCGACGCGATCTGAGCCGCACACCGCTGTTTCAAGTAATGTTCGAGTTCCAGGATGTTCGAACAGACAACGATGACTGGGCTCTGCTGAGTTTGAATTCGCTAAAAGTCGATGGGAGAACAGCAAAGTTCGATTTGACTTTAAAGATGCTCGAAACAGAAGGAGGACTACTCGGAACTGTCGAATACAACGCGGATCTGTTCGAATCCCTCACCATCAGCCGCATGCTCGGGCACTTGAGAATGCTGCTCAAGGGTATTGTTGCCGATCCCGGTCAGCCTGTCTCGGAGCTACTACTACTGACAGCTGATGAGCAACATCAGTTGCTCCATCAATGGAACGACACTAAGACTGCGTATCCGAGGAACGTCTGCATTCATCAATTGTTTGAGGCGCAGGTGGACCGTACATCGGACGCTGTGGCAGTCGTCTGTGGAGACCAGTGCTTAACCTATAAGGCCCTCAACGAACAAGCCAACCGATTAGCTTGTTATCTTCGCGCGCAGGGTGTGCGACCGGGAATGCTTGTAGGCATCTGCGTAGAGCGCTCTTTGGAAATGATGGTTGGAGTGTTAGGCATCCTTAAGGCCGGCGCAGCATATTTGCCGCTTGATCCAGCCTATCCCAAAGAACGTCTTGCTTTCATGCTGGCCGACTCACAGGCACCGATGCTACTGACTCAGGAAAGACTTGTTGATCGATTACCTCAGCAGGTCCGCGTCATTTGTTTGGATAGAGATTGCGAAGCGATTTCCCGGGAGAACTCTCATAACATTACAACCGAAGTCACTGAACGGCATCTTGCCTATGTGATCTATACCTCAGGCTCGACCGGTAAGCCTAAGGGAGTGATGATCGCGCATCAAGCCGTGTTGAATACAATTCACTGGCTTCAGGATGCCTTTCACCTCGACGCAGATGATGTTGTAGCTCAAAAGACAGCAGCAAGTTTCACCGACTCTGTATGGGAGTTTTTCTGGACTCTAATCGTTGGGTCCAAATTGGCAATAATCGGCGATGACATCGTAAAAGATCCCCACTTGCTGTACCAGTGTTTGCGCGATGAAGACATCACGATTACTCAGTTCGTTCCGCCGCTCATGGCCCTCTTCCTGGACGAAGTAGGGAGTGTCGAGGAAGCAGTTCCATTGCCACGTTTGAAATGGGTCTTCAATGGCGGCGAAGCCCTGCCGCTTCAACTCGCCAGAGAATGGTATTCGGCTTTGTCACACGCCAGGATTGGCAATATTTACGGCATGACAGAGTCGGCAATTTATGCGACTCAGCACATTATCAGTGAGTATCCCGAAAGCAATCTTTCCAGCGTTCCAATCGGACGGCCTATAGCCAACGCCAAGGTGTACATTCTGGATAAAGCGGGTCAACTTTCTCCAGTTGGAGTGTCAGGGGAGATCTGTATCGGCGGTCTAAGTTTGGCCGAAGGCTATCTCAACCGTGCTTCGCTGACGGCGGAGCGCTTAGTGCCGGATGCGTTCAGCGGACAGCATGGTGCGCGACTGTACAAGACGGGCGATCTAGGTCGCTATCTGAGTGATGGCACGCTCCAGTATCTCGGTCGCTCTGATCATCAGGTTAAGGTCCGTGGCTTTCGCGTCGAACTGGGAGAGATCGAGGCTGTCCTCGAACAACATCCGATGATTCGAGAGGCAGTGGTTGTTGTTCGCCGGGACGAGACTGGTTTTTCGGTAAGCTCAGGCAACGCAGGCACGACCAATCGTCTGATAGCTTATCTCGTCGCGGAGGGCAGTCAGCCTGCTTCGACGGGCGAGTTGCGTCCTTTTTTAAAAGAGAAACTGCCCGACTACATGATACCGGCCGCGTTTGTCTGGCTGGAACGCCTCCCGCTGACCACTAATGGTAAGGTCGATCGACGATCGCTACCGGAACCGACTCCAGCCCGGCCGGATCTCACGACTGCCTTCGCCGCACCCACTACGCCGACCGAGATAATTCTCGCAGACATCTGGGCGCAGGTACTCGGTCTGGACCAGGTGGGCATTTACGATAACTTCTTTGAGCTCGGCGGCGATTCAATTCTAACGATTCAAATTGTAGCCCGAGCCAACCAGGCTGGACTGCGCATGACTCCCCGGCAGCTGTTTCAGGAACAGACCATCGCCGAGTTAAGCAAAGTGACGAGCCTTGAACAAACGGTAGAACTGGTCGCTGAAACCGTGCCTATGTCGATAGCGCAACTCAGATCAGAACTCGACTGGATGAGCGATGAAGAGTTGCAAAATGTAGAGACCATCTATCCAGCGACTGGGTTGCAGGCGGGGATGTTGTTTCACACTGTGTATGGGGAGGTGGAGGGGAACTATATAGCGCAGCTGAGTTGGGAGATGCGCGGAGCAGTGAATGTGGGTGCACTGAAAGAAGCGTGGCAGCGGATAGTGGAGCGGCATGCAATTCTGCGGACGAGCTTCATTTGGAAACGGGAGAAGGAGCCATTTCAAGTGGTGTACCGGCAGGTGAGACTGCCGTGGGAGCAATACGATTGGCAGGGGCTGTCGGCAGAAGAG
>DASUYO010000300.1:0-9191 GCA_036377375.1 Pyrinomonadaceae bacterium | reverse complement strand
GGCTTAAGTGCCGAATTTGACGAAGGCGATGCGGAAGCGCTGTCTTACAACGACGGCAGTTTTGATGCAGTGATAACGATGTTTGGGGCGATGTTTGCTCCTCGTCCGGAACTGGTTGCGGCTGAGCTGACGCGAGTGTGTCGGCGGGGTGGGTTGATTGCGATGGCAAACTGGACACCGACCGGCTTTATTGGGCAGATGTTCCGAACGGCGTCTTTACATGTTCCGCCGCCGCCGGGAATGGCGTCGCCGGTGCTTTGGGGTGTGGAAGAGAAGGTTCGTGAACGTTTCGGCGGGGGCATCTCAAACATGGAGACAAAGCTTCAAACGATAACCTGGAAGTTTCCATTTTCTCCTGCGGACGTCGTTGAGCACTTCCGCGCGTATTACGGTCCGACGCAAAAGGCATTCGGCGCGCTCGATGAAGAGAAACAGGCCGCTTTGCGCAAGGATCTGGAGCAGCTTTGGAGTGCAAACAATCGTGCCACCGATGGCACGACCTTAGTGGATGCTGAGTACTTGGAAGTGAGGGCTATTCGCTCTTGAATTAAGTGGGGAGGGATATGCTTCGGAAGATTTTCGTCCCGGCGTTTTTGAGTTTCACTCTCATATTCCTCTCCCTGACGATTGTTTCATCGCAAAATGTCACTCCGCCGTCGCAGCCTCTCACTGGACCGGGCGGCAAACAGTACGCTCACACAAACGTTATTAAGAATCGCTACGGCAAGGGCAGCGAGGAGTACTGGATCTACGAACCCGACTCGCCGAAGCCGGGCACCGCGCCGGTGATCGTTTTTCTGCACGGTTGGGGTGGCATGAATCCGTTGTACTACGGCGCGTGGATTGACCACCTTGTGAAACGTGGGAACATCGTCATCTATCCGCGCTACCAGGCGAACCTGCTGACGTCGATTCGAGACTTCACGCCAAATACAATTACTGCGATCAAAGATGCGCTCAAACGTTTACAGATTGAGCCGGGGCACGTTGCTCCTGATTTGTCTAAGTTTGCAACGGTCGGGCATTCGCTTGGTGGAGTACTGGCTGCCAATGTCGCGGCGCTGGCTGCTGAGTTTAAGTTGCCGCGTGTGCGTGCGGTGATGGCTGTCGAGCCGGGGATTACCGATCCGCCGATCAGTGTTCCACTTGCTGACTTGAAGAAGATTCCGGCCGACACGCTTTTGCTTGCTGTCGCGGGCGATCAGGACACACTCGTGCGCGATACTGACGCGAAGCGGATCTACTACGAATCAACGCACGTTTCGGCGGCGAATAAAGACTTCATCATGCTCGTCTCCGACTCACACGGAACACCGGCGTTGCTGGCGAGTCATCGTGCACCGACAGCAATGGATAAGAGTTACGACAGCGGTGAAGGTGTAGGCGGATCCGCCGCAGTCGATCGCATTGGCGATGCACAAATCTCGCGACGCGTCCGGCCTGAAACGATGATGGTCAACGCGCTGGACTTCTTCGGCACCTGGAAACTCTTCGACGCCCTCTGCGCCGCCGCCTTTACCGGCAAGAACCGCGAATACGCCCTCGGCAACACCCCTCAACAACGCTTCATGGGCCTCTGGAGCGACGGTGTCCCCGTCAAAGAACTCAAAGTCACCGACAAACCATAAGTAGTCGCAAAAAGGCACAAAAGACACAAAATAGAAAGGAGCTTTTGTGCTTCTTGTGCCTTTTGCGGCTAAAAATAGTGATGGTTAAGCGTGCTTATACAGAAAGTGGAGGGCGCAGAGTATGAAGGCCGTTTGTAGAACAATTGGGGTGTTGGTGGTGGCGATGGTTGCCACATTTTCGGTTTATAGTCAGGAAGTAAAAAAGACTCAGAGCGCGGATAAGACAGCCACTCAGAATCAAAAGACTCCAGACTACGTGTTCCCGTCTGAGCAGGAGCGTTTCCACCGTTACGTCAAAAGCACGATAGGACCAATACGACTCGCACGCACTGCCGTCTCGGCGGGTATTGGTCAATGGCGCGATACTCCTGAGGAGTGGGGACAAGGCGCAGAGGGTTACGGTAAACGATTCGCATCGTCACTGGGCCGGAATGCGATCCGGCAGACCGTCACTTACGGCTTGGACGAAGCGATGGATCTCGATAGTGGTTTTCAACGCAGCAAACGCGAAGGTTTCTTCCCGCGTATGAAAGACGCACTCATCCAGAATGTGACCTCACGTACAAGAAGCGGCGATCGTGTGTTCTCCGTTCCACGTGTTGCAGGAGCCTACGCGGGCGGAATCATTGCTGCTGAGACTTGGTATCCGGATCGATACAGTTACAAAGACGGCCTCCGCAGCGGCACTAAGTCGTTAGTCACCGGGTTCGGAATAAATCTCGTGCGCGAGTTTGTGATCAACTGGTGAACAGCTACAAGTATTGCCAAACGAAAATTGGCGCGCTACGTTCGATCGATGTCTTCGATCGGCTTTGCCCCACGCCAGGACAGCGAAGTGGAACAACTACGCTCGGCGTACAGATCGATGAATGACGTGACACGAAATCTTGCCAGCGCAACGAAGTGTTTGAAGGAGCACGATGTGAGGATGGCGGGCCACTACCTCCGTGCCGCGGAGTGGCATGTCGAACAAGCGAAACAGGCGATCGCCGTGCTCGGACACACAAAACGCGGAAGATAGATTTAGCCGAAGAGACGAGTAGCCTGGGCCTCAATCAACCCATAACACTCACACGCACACGCCTCCAGCCGAGCCCTGTCTGTGACGTACAGCCGGCCACGTTTGTACTGGATGATGCCGTCCGATTTCAACCGGTGTGCGATCGAGGAGATCGTGGCACGACGTGCGCCAAGCATTAGCGAGAGATACTCATGTGTGAGCGCGAAGTCATCGCTCCCGGCACGGTCGTGAGTTAAGAGGATCCAACGGCACATGCGCTCCTCGATATTATGTGAAGCATTGCATGCGGCGTGTTGTTGGACCATCACCTGGAAGAAGTTGGCATAACGAAGCAACAGATCCAGGCATGAACCGCCGTGCATCTTAACTTGTCGGAGGAAGTCCGCGGCTCTCATCCTCCGCGCCTGTCCAGGGATCTGTACGACGACCGTCCCATTGCTGCGCCGGACGCCATAAAGCAGCGACAAGCCTACGAAGCCTTCCGCTCCCATGATTCCCACCTCGATCGTCTCGCCGTGTGGGGTGCGGACCACCGTCGAGGTCACTGCCGTTTCCAGGAAGTAAACGTATTCGATTGGGCAATCAAACTCGACGAGGACCTGCCCAAACTGCAGTTCTACCGACTCGAGATACTGTTCGAGCCGTTGGAGTTCGGGCGGTGGGAGGTGCGCCAGTAAAGTATTTTCGGGAGCCGCCATTGCTAACGGGCGGTCCCAGGATCGGGTAGGGATGGAACGAAGATTTTCCAACTCTTCCGCGGTCTAGTATTCAGATTGCAGGGGGAGGTTGTCAGTCAGGTGGATGACACTTAAAACGGATTTTTGTCACAAAGTGCTTGACTGCCGTGCCAGACCGTGCATATTCTCCGGCTCCAACCCTGAGAAGCTGAACCGAATTTTCAAGTTGTAAGTGCAAGTGTGCTTTCGCGGTTCTGTGAGTCTGCGAATCCACGGCTAAGTGCGTTCGTCTCCCTGTGTCTGCAACCTGACTTATCTACTTAAAGGAGTAAAGCTAACAATGCGATACGATCATCGGTTCACAAACCCGGCTACATTCCTCTACCACAAGCTAAAACTTTCACGGCAGCTCGGACCTTTTGTGTTGCTTGTTAGCGCCCTGGCTTTCCTAGGTTGCGAACAAGTTGACCAAAACAGCCCGAGCGCTTCCTCGTCATCTGCAACGGTTTCGAAAGACGGCAAGATCCCGATCACTACTTCATCGGAAGAAGCTCGGAAAGAGTATCTTGCCGGGCGCGATTTGCAGGAAAAACTTCGTATCACCGATTCGATCGCGCACTTTGACAAAGCACTCACGCTCGATCCGAATTTCGCACTCGCCGAGCTAAACCGTGCAAATGTCTCGCCCAGTGCAAAAGAGTTTTTCGATCATCTGAAAAAGGCAGTGACACTGGCTGACAAAGCGTCGGAGGGGGAGCGGCTGCTGATCCAGGCGAATGAAGCAGGCGCCAATGGAAACCCGACGAAACAGAAGGAGATCCTCGACAAGCTCGTCGCTGCTTATCCAAACGATGAGCGCGCACACTTCAATCTCGGTGGTTATTACTTTGGTCAACAGGACTTCACAGAGGCCATCAGTCACTACAAGCGAGCCACCGAGCTGGCGCCTGACTATTCCACTGCGTTCAATATTCTCGGTTACGCCTACCGGCAGAATGAGGCCTATGGCGATGCCGAGAATGCGTTCAAGAAATACATCGAGCTGATCCCCAACGATCCGAATCCTTATGATTCGTATGCGGAGTTGCTGTTGAAGATGGGACGGTTTGACGAAGCGATAACGCAATACAACAAAGCGCTCGCCATCGATTCAAACTTCATCAACTCTCACTTCGGAATTGCCGCTGCGTTGACGTATCAGGGCAAAGCTGCGGAAGCGCAAGCCGAGTTGCAGAAGATGACGCAGAAGGCACGTAACGACGGTGAGCGACGCACCGCGTTGTTCGGCCAAACCGTGGTCGCCGCCGATAGCGGAAAATTCGATCAGGCGCTGGCGGAACTCGACAAGCAATACGCGATCGCGCAAAAGAATAATGACGCCGCGGCGATGACCGGCGATCTACAGCAGAAAGGCAATGTCCTGCTCGAGATGGGGAAAGCCGAGGATGCCGCGAAGGCGTATGAGCAAGCACTGAAGACGACAAACGATTCTGCGCTATCACAGCAGATCAAAGACAACACGGCGCGGTTTCATCATTACAATCTCGCGCGCGTAGCAATTGCGAAAAAGGATCTCGCGACTGCAAAAACTGAGACAGAGACTTACCGCAAAGCCGTGGAAGCGGCGAAGAATGCCAATCAGATCAAGCTGGCGCACGAGCTGCTCGGTCGGATCGCACTGGAAGAGAAGAACTACGATGCGGCAATTACCGAGTTGAACCAGGCGAATCAGCAAAATCCGGTCGTGCTTTATTTGTTGGGCCAGGCGTACAAGGGGAAGGGAGATGATTCCAACGCCAAAGCCTCGTTCACGAAGGCCGCGAAGTTTAATTCGCTGCTGCAGTTGAATTATGCGTTCGTGAGGAGCAAGGCGGAGAAGGCCCTCACGTCGTAAGCTTTATGTTTCCCGGAACGGGCGGCCACGGAGTGCCGCCCCTACAGTTGTAATTTACCGAGCGCGATCAGATGAAATTGCGTGATCGACTACAACTGTAGGGGCGGCCCTCCGTGGCCGCCCGTTGTTCAACGCGCGCGAGAAATTTTTTAATTTTGTATGATAATGTGTTCCCAGCAATGGACAGCAAGCGAGCAGAGGGAAGAGTGGGTCGGATGCTGACTCTCGATGCCATGCGCGGTGGCGCGGCATTGGCAGTCGTCACCTATCACGCGCTTGGAGTCGCACCGCAGACAGCATTGAGCGGTTGGCAATGGTGGTTGCCGCAAATAACTGCTTACCTGGTTCACTTCGCATATGCCGGTGTATACCTCTTCTTTGTAATCTCCGGCTTTTGTATTCACCTGTATTGGGCCAAAACTCACGCTTCGGGTGTTGATAAGCCCGTTATTGATTTCCTCGTCTTTTGGAAACGACGAGTTCGCCGCTTGTACCCTCCGTATTTTGTCGCGCTAGCGTTGTATCTCGGGTACCTCGCTTACAAAACTCCCGTCGAAATCACAGGCTCTTACGTGTGGGACGTCGGACTTCACCTGTTCATGCTCCACAACTTGGACATGCATACAACCTACACGATCAACGGAGCTTTCTGGACGCTCGCGATCGAAGAACAGTTATACCTTGCTTACTTTCTGCTGCTTTTCCTGCGCATTCGTTATGGGTGGGCCAAGACGTTGCTGTTGTGCTTTTCGTTGCGCGTTGTCTGGCTGATTTTGGGTCGCTCGTTGGGCCATTGGCTTGGCTTTCACATTCCCGTAACCGAAGCGGCAGCGACGAACTGGTTTATCTGGGCCTTAGGCGCCTTGAGTGTGGAGGCAGCGGTAGGCATAACGAAATTGCCCGCCTGGTGTTACAGGATGTCTGTTGCCGGCCTGGCTCTGGGTTGCGCTATGGTCCTGGCTCAGATCTTACCAATGATCGATGACAAGACGTTTCTTCATGATATTGGTTGGCTGTTAATGCACCCTGCCTGGGCTGTCGGGTTTTTCATATTCGTAAACTATGCGGTCGCGGCAGAGCAGCGTTGGCGAGTGAAATCGTTGCGTGTGCCGCGTCTGATCCCGTCGCTCGCTGGAGTTGGGCTGATGTCATACTCACTCTACTTAACGCACTCATTGGTACTGATGCACTGGTACTGGTTCGGCTTCACACGATTGCACATCCTCTCGATTTCAGTATTGATTCTGGTTCCGCTGACTGTCGCATTTGGGTGGGTATTCTTCCGTCTCTGCGAGCGACCGTTCATGCACTTGCCAGCGACGGTGAAAGTTCCCGCGAAACCAAGACACGCGCCTGTACCTGAGGCGGCATAAAGCCTCTTTGCGCCTTCGATGGATTCAAGAAAAGTTCAGAGTTCAACCTTTAGGTTGCTGGTTAGGTTTCACGACCAGCTAAAGCTTGAACTCTGAACTATTTCGCGAACCATCTGTGGCTCTGAACTCCATTGCGCTATCATCCACGCGCCCGTAGCGCATCATCGAAAGGTCCTTCATGTAATTCTGGTGCAGGCGCCACGGCGTCTTCGTTCCCTGACGTGGGAGCGTATGCAGCGCGCGCAGGACGTAGCCAGAGTTAAAGTCAATGACCGGCTCCTCTCCGATGTCAGGATCATTCACGCGCGGCGTGCACACCTGATAGCCATGATGGTCCATGTGGTTCAGAAGCCTGCACACGTACTCCGCAGTGAGATCACACTTCAAAGTCCACGACGCATTCGTGTAGCCAACAGCGAAAGCGAAATTGGGCACATCGCTCAACATCATTCCTTTGTAGACGAGTGTCTTCGGCAGATCCACGACCGCACCGTCGACGACGAGTTGCATCCCACTAAACAGTTTCAGCACGAGTCCCGTCGCCGTCACGATGATGTCGGTGTCAATGTGTTCGCCGGACTTCAGCAACAAGCCGTCTTCAGTGAAGCTCTCGATGTGATCGGTCACAACTGAAACGCGGCCCTCGCGCATTGTGCGGAAGAGGTCTGCATCAGGAACGAGGCACAGCCGCTGGTCCCAAGGGTTGTACGGCGGTGTGAAATGCTTCGAGTCATAATTTTCGCGGAGCTGATTGCGCACGCCCCTCGCCACCATCCACTTAAAAACTTGGGGTCTGTTTCGCGCAAGGCTGTAGTAGAACGTCCCAATCAGCACGTTCTTCCAGCGCGACAGCATGTATGCGGCGCGGTCCGGCAGCAGGCGGCGAAGAAAGATTGCGATCTTGTCCTCTGCGGGACGCGTGACGATATAAGTCGGTGAGCGCTGTAGCATCGTGACGTGCGCCGCGCGCTCGGCCATGGCAGGGACGAGCGTGACAGCCGTTGCTCCGCTGCCGATGACCACGATGCGCTTGCCCGCGTAGTCGAGACGCTCCGGCCACTTCTGCGGGTGCACAATCGTCCCGCGAAACCGCTCGACACCCGGCCACTGCGGCGTGTAACCGCTCTCGTAATCGTAGTAACCGGTGCAGAGATAAAGAAAGTTGCAGGTGAGTTGGACCAGCGCTTTCTCAGGTCCGGTTTCAGCCTCAACGGTCCAGCGCGCATCGTCCGACGCCCACGATGCGCGCCGCACGCGATGGTTGTAACGGATCTTCTTGTCTACACCATACTCGGTGGCTGTGTCGCGAATGTACCTCAGAATGGATGGACCATCGGCCATGGCCTTGGTTTCACGCCACGGGCGAAAGCGATAGCCGAGCGTGTACATATCGGAGTCGGAGCGCACGCCTGGGTAGCGGAAGAGATCCCAGGTGCCGCCCATTGCTTCGCGGCCTTCAAGGATGACGAAACTTTTCCGTGGACATTCGAGCTTCAGACGACAAGCTGCACCGATTCCCGACAGCCCGGCGCCGACGATGAGTACGTCTACGTGCTCCACAGTTCGCGACACTACGCGCGCGCCGCGGCACTGTCAACTTATGCCTTTTTGTGGCTTACTAGAGATCCAAACGGACAGTAAGGGGGAGGGTTGTATGACATTATTGGATTTTCTGATCTTGTTGTTGATTGCGGGCATCTGTGGATCGCTTGGACAGGCGATTGTAGGTTTTTCGCGCGGTGGCTGTCTGGTGTCGATAGCGCTTGGGTTTGTTGGTGCAGTGCTCGGAATGTGGCTGGCGCGAGCAATGGGTCTGCCGGAGCTCTTTTCTGTACAGATCGGCACGACCAGCTTTCCGATCGTGTGGTCCATTATCGGCTCCGCACTGTTCGTTGCAGTCATTACTCTATTAACCAGACGTTACTACTAAGTAAATCTGCTTTTTTTATCCGTCTTAATCCGTGCCTAAGTTCAATCGTCCAGGGGAAGCAGCTGCGTTATCGGGCATGCTCCTGGCATTCGTCTTTGTCCTGCTGCTACTGCTGTCGCAAAAAGGCCTGTTCATCGACGACTCGATGCACATTCCGGCCGGCTATTCCTATCTTTTAACTCACGACTACCGCTTGAATCAGGAACATCCTCCACTGATAAAACTGCTGAGCGGTTCAGGGGTTTGGAAACTGCAACCACATTTTCCTTTTGAATCACCTGGGTGGCAGCAGGCAGCTACACCCGAGGATCCGGACGATGGCATGGAACGCATCGAGGAAGCATTCTTCGACACGAACGCCAAACAGTTTGAGCAGATCGCGTTCTACGGACGATTGCCGATGTTGGTTATTCCGCTGTTGCTGTTTGTTGCCGTATGGTGGTTTACACGTCAGTTGTTTGGACCAATCGCAGCGCTTCTCGCCGTGTTTTTGATGGCTACGGAACCGAACGTCATTGGCAACTCCATTGTCGTACAAAACGATATCGCTTCTGCGCTGGCACTTCTGTTGTTTGTTATCGCACTGAAAAAATTCGTCACTGATGGCGCAGCGTCGGCCCCGTCAGAGCATCGAATGAAATCAACTGTAGGGGCGGCCCTCCGTGGCC
>DASUYO010000299.1:0-5352 GCA_036377375.1 Pyrinomonadaceae bacterium | reverse complement strand
GATCCCGCTTACCCGCTCGATGGATTCGATTTACTGCCGCTTCTCCGCGATCCGCGTCGGGCAACTCCTCGCACATTGTTCTGGCGCAACTCGAACCAGTCCGCTGCACTTAAAGATCGGTGGAAGTACCTGAATGACGGTACACAACAATACCTGTTCGATCTTGCAGTTGATGAACGAGAGCGCGCCGACTTCAGCAAGAAAAATCCCGCAATGTTTGAGCAACTCAAGACCGAATACCAGCGGTGGGAATCAACTGTGCTTCCGCGGCCCGCCCCTAGAGAGAGACGAAACGATTAACTGACTTTCACTCTGAGTCGCTTCGGATACAGCGGAAAGCGCGCAGTGAGATCTGCAACGTCGCGCTTGACTTTGTTCCGCACCTCCTCTGATTGCGGCGTATGGATTACTTCGGCTATCAGGCGTCCAATCTCGCGCATCTCCGATTCCTTCATGCCACGCGTCGTCACGGCGGGTGTTCCGATGCGCAGTCCGGAGGCGACGAACGGCTTGTTCTGATCGAAGGGAATCGTGTTCTTGTTTACGGTAATCAGTGCGGCTTCGAGTGCCTTCTCAGCATCCTTGCCGGTGATGCCTTTGCCGTCCATCCAAACGTCAACCAGCATCAAATGATTGTCAGTGCCGCCTGAGACGACGCGCAGTCCCTGCTCCTGTAATTCGGCGGCTAACGCTTTCGCATTCTTCAAAACCTGCCGCTGATACTCTTTAAAATCCTCGCGCAGTGCCTCGCCAAGTGCGACCGCCTTTGCGGCGATGATATGGACCAGCGGTCCGCCCTGCACACCCGGAAAGAGCCGGCGATCGATCTCCTTTGCGTGTTCCTCGCGGCAAAGAATCAAACCGCCGCGTGGACCACGAAGAGTCTTGTGAGTTGTCGTTGTGACGTAATCCGCATGTGGAACTGGCGAAGGATGAAGCCCGGCAGCGATTGGACCAGCGATGTGTGCGATATCGGCAAACATCCGCGCTCCAACACTCCGAGCAATCTCGCCGATACGCTCGAAATCGATGATGCGCGGATAAGCTGAAGCACCGCAGACGAGCAACTTCGGTCGATGCTCCTCGGCGATCTTCTGCAACTCGTCGTAATCGATCTGTTCAGTTTCCTTCGAGACGCCGTAATCGGCAACTTTGTAACTCAGCCCGGAAAAATTTAAAGGATGACCATGAGTCAAATGGCCGCCGTGTGAGAGATTCATTCCGAGAATCTGATCGCCATACTGGATCGCAGCGAGATACACAGCCATGTTCGCCTGAGCGCCGCTGTGTGGTTGCACGTTGGCGTGGTGTGCGCCAAACAACTCTTTCGCGCGATCGATCGCTGTTTGCTCGACGACGTCGGTCCATTCGCAACCGCCGTAATAACGCTTGCCCGGATATCCTTCGGCATACTTATTGGTGAACACTGAACCCGCAGCTTCGAGCACTGCCTCACTAACAAAATTTTCAGAAGCGATGAGCTCAAGGCCATTTGCCTGGCGTGCTACTTCGTTGTCGATGGCGCCGGCGATAACCGGATCGACTTCCGCGAGTGATGAGTTTCTATCCATTTGATCTCTTTTCCAGTTCGCTAATCTTTTCGACGCGCGCAGCATGCCGTCCGCCTTCAAACTCCGCCGAGAACCATGCATGAACTATCTTCGGGATGTCGGTAGGCGGTGTTGTGCGGGCACCGATTGCCAGGACATTTGCGTCGTTATGTTGTCGCGCAAGACGCGCCGTCTCTTCAGACCACGCAACAGCCGCGCGAACACCGGGAACTTTATTGGCAGTGATGGCCATGCCGGTGCCGGAACCGCAAACCAAAACGCCTTGTTCGACATGTCCTTGTGCAACCTGGTCCGCCACTTTCTTTGCATAGTCAGGATAATCGACGGAGTCTTCAGAAACCGTGCCGAGATCGTCAAACTCAACCCCCAGATCTGTAAGCAGCTGTTTCAGGCGCTCCTTTTCAGCATAACCGGCATGATCGCTCGCGAGTGCAATGCGCATCTGTTGAACCTTCGTGAAATGGTGTTTAAGAAAGAAGCGTGATGGTAACTCACGCCTGCACGTGCAGCAAAGCATTTGTAATCAATCGGCGTTAATCCGTGTCTGATATTTGCCTAACTCGCATTCACTAAGCGAGAATGCCAAGACTATGCGCTGGTCACGATACTTCATACCGACCCTCCGCGAGGATCCGGCTGATGCCGAAGTCGTCTCGCACAAACTTCTCTTACGCGCCGGCCTGATCCGGCAGTTGTCAGCTGGAATTTATTCTTACTTGCCGCTGGGCCAGCGGGTCGCGCTTAGGGTCATGCAGATCCTGCGCGAAGAGATGAATGCCATTGGCGGGCAGGAGTTTTACCTGCCCGCCCTTCAGCCGGCGGAGATCTGGCAGGAGTCCGGCCGCTGGAGCGCCATCGGCGACGAAATGTTTCGGCTGAAGGATCGCAAAGGCACTGACATGTGCCTGGGCATGACACATGAAGAAGTCTTCACGACTATCGCGCGCAACGAAATTCGTTCGTACAAACAACTCCCGCAGGTTTGGTATCAGATTCAGGTCAAATTTCGCGATGAAGGGCGGCCAAAGTCGGGATTGATGCGTCTGCGCACGTTCATCATGAAAGATGCATACACGTTTGACGTGGATCGTGCGGGACTCGATAGGTCATTCAGCGATCAGCGCGAAGCTTACAAGAAGATCTTCACGCGTTGCGGTATTGAGTTTTTAATCGTTGAGGCGTCGTCAGGTGCGATGGGCGGCACGGAGTCGAACGAGTTTATGGCGCGGACACCGGCGGGTGAGGATTTCATTGTCAGTTGCGCGAGCTGCGGTTATGCCGCAAATCTCGAGAAGGCGACTTCACGAGTCGCCGAGATTACAGATGAGCTGGGCCCAACCGCGCCTGAAGAGTTTCCCACGCCGGGAGTGCGCACGATCGAGGATCTGATCTCGTTCCCCGGCGGTGCAGACGCAAACAGGCAGATCAAATCACTAGTCTTCTTCGCGACGATTGATGGTGAACAGCGCCCGGTGCTGGTCTTGTTGCGCGGCGATCATCAACTGCACGAGATCAAACTTGCCGATAGCTTGCGTGCGACAGCAGTGCGCCCGGCGCACCCGGAAGAGATACGCGAGCTGCTGGGCGCGAGTGCGGGCAGTCTCGGTGGTGTCGGTGCCAAATCAAAAGCGCGTGACCTGCGCATCGTCGCTGATTCTGCGTTGAAAAACCGGCGCAACATGACTACGGGCGCAAACAAAGACGATCACCACCTTCGCGGCGTGGATATCGCGCGGGATATTCCTGTTGATGAATGGTTTGACTTGCGCACTGTTGAGGCAGGCGAAGGCTGTCCAAGATGTGGAACGGGCACGCTCGAAGTGTTTAAAGGCATGGAGATTGGTCACATCTTCAAGCTCGGCACGAAGTACTCGGACTCGATGGGCGCAACCGTGTTGATGCAGGATGGCAAAGAGGTCCCGATCGTGATGGGCAGCTATGGCATCGGTGTAGATCGAATCCTCACCGCCACGATTGAGCAACAACATGATGAGGATGGGATCATCTGGCCCAAGTCGCTAGCGCCGTTTGATGTCATCGTGACGATCACAAATATGAAGCAGGATGAGCTGCGCGAAGCCGGTGAGAAGCTTTATGACGAACTGCAACGGGCAGGTCTCGAGGTTCTGCTCGACGATCGCGACGAGCGTGCGGGAGTAAAGTTCAAAGACGCTGATCTGATCGGCATTCCGTACCGGGTCACGATCGGGAAAAAAGTTTCTGAAGGTGTAGTCGAGCTGTTTAACCGGCGCGCAAAGAAGAGTGAAGATGTTAAGATTGAGGAGGTCGTGCAGAGACTTAAGGCGTCGTAGCCTATTTGAACGTGATGAAATTAGTCTGGCTTTTCCTGGTTGTAATTTTTCCCCTCCCACTCCGGGCGTCGCAGGATCTTCTCCCCGATCTCGTTCGTCAAATCAAACCCTCCGCAGTCGCGATCGAGACTTTCGACTCGCACGGTGAAAAACTTTCGCGCGGCAGCGGCTTCTTCGTCGACGCCGATCGCATCGTTACTAACCGGCACGTGCTTGAAGGCGCGTACCGCGCTGAAGTCCACTCCTCGACGGGAGCCGTTTTCGTTGTCAAAGGCGTGCTCGCTGTCGATGCTGAAGGCGACCTCGCCTTGCTGAAGATCGATCCACCCACACCTCAGATCAAGCCGTTGCCGCTAGACAAAACTTCGCCACAGGAAGGCGAAAGCGTTGTCGTGATCGGCAACCCACTCGGCCTCGAGGGCAGTGTCACAAACGGAATCGTTTCTGCTGTGCGCGACATTCCGACGTTTGGTCGCATCATTCAAATCACAGCACCGATATCTTCAGGATCGAGTGGCAGCCCCGTAGTGAACATGCAGGGTCAGGTGATCGGCATCGCGACGTTACAAATCACCGGCGGGCAGAGTGTGAATTTCGCCATTCCGTCAGAGCGCATTTCCCAACTCCAGATCGCAACCATGACCTCCCTGGCTGAGCTGGTGGCGAGCACTGGTAGAAATAAGCGCGCGAAGGCGGTGCAGTTTTTCCGCGACGGCTTGAGCTTCCTGTCCAAAGACGATTGTGAAAAGGCGTTGCCGTATTTCGAGAAGGCTGTCGAGTCAGACAGCAACTACGCTGAAGCATGGGCGCAGACTGGCTTCTGCAACGAGAAACTCGGCAAACACGCCGAGGCTCTGGAAGCTTCGAAGAAGGCCGTGAGTCTGCGGCCGTCTGCCGAGTCGTATTTCAACATCGGACTCGCGAACTACTATCTCAAGCAGTATAAAGACGCCGCCGAGGCTTATCGACAATCGGTCAAACTCGATCCCTACAACTCAGCCGACGCTTACTACGCGGTCGGTTTGGTCTATCGCGACTGGGGCAAAGTCGACGAGGAAATTCAAGCATACAAGCAGGCGATTCGACTGCGGCCCGACTACATCGTTGCTTATGAACGACTGGGCGCGCGTTACTTTAAGTCGAAGAAATATGCTGAAGCAGTCGAGATCTTTCGCCAGCTCTCTACGTTGAAACCCGGCGACGCTATCGCGCTCAACAATATGGGCGAAGCGTATTTTGAGTTGAACAAGCTGAACGAGGCGCTCGAATCGTTTCGGCAATCAATCCGTTTGAAGCCTGATTTTGGAAGAGCCTATTACAACCTCGGCCGAACCTTATTAGCACTGGGCAATCGCGACGCCGCGCTCGAACAGTACACCATACTCACCAGCATCGATCCGGATTGGGCCGAGAAGTTGAACGCGATCATCAATCCTTAGCCGCAAATGAATTTCGAACTGGACCATACA
>DASUYO010000298.1:0-19973 GCA_036377375.1 Pyrinomonadaceae bacterium | reverse complement strand
TCCGGGTTCACTTCACAAACGTACGCGCCGGCAGATTTCGCGATCTCCGGCGGGCCCGCCGCCGGATAGACCAGCGACGACGTACCGATGACAAAACACAAATCACATCGTGCGGCGCGCTCCGATGCAACTTCAAATGCTTGGGCCGGCAGAAGCTCGCCAAACAGAACCACATCCGGCCGCAATGGATCGCCGCATTCCAGGCATGCATCGGGTCGCTTATCTTTTGACATATCGTAAGCAGAGCGGCAAGTAATGCAGCGTGCCCGCCAGATGTTTCCGTGAAGCTCGATCACGTCGCGTGAGCCTGCTTTCTGATGCAAGCCATCGACATTCTGCGTGACGAGTGTGAACTCAGGAAAGCGTCCCTGCCAACGAGCAATCTCGTAATGCGCTGGATTCGGCAGGATTGATTCCAGAAAATCGCGGCGATAGTCAAACCACTCCCAGACTGCGGGCAGGTTTCGTTCGAGCATTTCGGCCGAGGAGATGACGTCGAAGGGCAATCCTTTCCAGACGGCCGTGTTGCCGCCGCCGCGAAACGTCGGCACGCCCGATTCCGCCGAGACGCCCGCGCCCGTCAGCACGAGCACACGCTCAGCGCGGGCGAAGCGCTGCCGCAATTCTTCGGAGATTTGCATTCTCCGCGATGGTAGCAGATCGATCTTTAGCCACAAAAAGGCACAAAAAGCACAAATCCCCTGGTCCCAACGGCTCGGCGCACTTCCGCCGTCAGCGGTGGTCTCGGCTTACGATACTTTGCGGCTGGCATACATGTCGTTCAGCAGCCTAACGGCTGAGTTGGCGCTGCGCAAGATTCCACGGTCACATCGCCGGACTAGTCATCTTACGAAACACGCTTCCGCCGCTCATGTCCAACGACTAGTTAGCCGACGGCTGCAGCAAAGATGAGCTCTACCCAAACGTACCCGTCAAAGCGTTAACGAGTGAGTAGTCAATTGCGCTCGCTTCGAATTGACTTAAAGTGTTTTAATCTTTCATTATTAGCTCCCATACACCGTAGTTCGTATTGTTTCCCAATTGATGCGAAGCCAGATCTCACGGTATTGGCGATATTCACGCGGACGACTGCTTACTTAGCAGGCTTGAGAACGTAAGGATTGGGAGAGGGGACATCGGTAAATGCCCTTTTCCATTCGCTCCTCGCACGCGCTTGGTGAAGCGTGAAAGTGTCGAAATTAAATCTCCGTCACGCGCAATAGTTGAGGTGTATCCATGAAGCGAGTCGTGAGTGGCCGCGTTTTGTCCACTACGGACAATCGTCCCGTCCTCGGCGCCGTCGTCGAACTGTCAGGTGAGAATTTTGAGACGCGGCGGATGACGACCAATCGGGAAGGTGCGTTCCGCTTTGATCTGCTCGGGAATCCCGGGAACCTCCGTGTGCTGGATCGGCGCGGCACCGCGCTTTCTAACATCGCTAACCTCTCAGGCGAAGAGGTCGAGATCGTCGTGGCAACCTCCGGCGCCGAGCAGCTGCCTCGGCAGCCGACGTCGGAAAAGCTAATCGGCCGCGAAGTGTTCGACACCATTCGGCTGGCCGCGTCCCGCTTTGCGACCCATCCCAACGCGGCGCGGCGGGTGATCAACGAGATGTTCTGTCGCCTGCCGCCAGTGCTTCAGATGCCCGAGCTTGTTCATGTCGCTGAGGGAGTACTACGCGGTCACGGGGCGGATGTGGTGGCATTCCGCTCGCTGCTCGACGACCTCGAGATCTGGAACCGTGGCGCGTTTTCTTACGTGCGTCCGTCGCTCACATCGAAGGAAGCCGATAAGGTGCTAAGCCCGGCCTTCCTGCGAACGCTCGTACCGGATCCCCCGCCGAAATTCGAGCCCGTCCTATCGCGTCAGATCGTCGCCGTGACCCTCGTGGCTGCGATGCGCGTTGCTGGCAGCAACACCGTTGGTATGAACCGGAACATTGGTATTCTGCTGGAACAGTTTTCCGCCTGCGACGCATTGATCTCGCTGTATCGCAAAGCGCGGGAAGCGACATCTGGCGGAGCTATTGAACGCCAGGCCTTCCTATCTCGAATGCAGATTTTCGCTCCAGTCTGTGAGGATGTACCGGACAAACCGGAGCCGCCGTCGCTTCCCGACCCTCCGGGGCCTAGCGACGGACCGCCGTGGTCGCTTCCCGACCGTCCGCGGCCTAGCGACGGACCGCCGTGGCCGCTACCCGGCAGGCCCTGGTCGCTACCTGGCAAGCCCGGTCCTGACGACGGACCGCCGTGGCCTCCTTCACCAGAAGGGCCTGATCCCTCCTGGGGAAGGGATCCCTGCGAGCCTGAGATCATTTTGGCTTTCCGCGAATTCCTTGGTAGGAGACGCTTCTACTCGATCGACTCAATATCGCCACCCGGAGCATGTCCAGGTGATGTACTTACGATCACAGGCAGCGGTTTCATCTTCGAAGGTTCCACTGGAGTTGTTAATTTTCCGACGGCGGTGTCAGGCTCCTTCATACCCGCTGAGCCCCTTGACGGAGAATGGACGGACACCTTGATCCGGGTGAAGGTCCCGGAAGGTGCATGCGACGGCTTCCTTGATCTGGAAATCCCTGGCGGAGCGGATACCATGCTCGTTTGTGACGTGGTACTCGACCTGTTCATCGCCGCGGTCGATCCCGCGGAGTTCGTCGGCGGACGCACACACTTGTTGCACTTCAGTGCGAGTACGGACGCGTGTCTCAACGCCGGAGACGTCGTCACATTTAGTTGGCAGGGCTGCAACATAAACCACGCGGAGATCTTTATTCGTGATTCCTTGGGGAGCGATATCGCTACCATCGTTGTGCTCGACGGAATGACTCGCTATCCCGCCCGCTACGTCGCTCCGGCATTCGACCGGAGTATGGTCCTGACCGCTCGCATTGAAGTGTTTGGCCCATGTGGTATCGACGCGATGGAGACGGTCATTACCGTCCGCCGCGGTCTATCGCTGCCTGGGCCGGACCCGTTCGAACCTGTGGGTGGGAGTTTCGAGAATTTCCTGCGCAATATCCACCGGGACGATCTTGAGGTTGCGCACATCAGGCCAGAGGAAGGAAGGAGTGCGTTAGAGATGCTGCTCAAAGCTCTTGAGGTAACAGAGGCTGCGGGCGACAGACTGGGAGTTCGCGGCAGCGGCTGCTCATATACGGACATCGTGGTCCCAGTGGGAACCACTCGACGGATGATCAACCCTGACGGTATGTTCGCAACAAACCAGGATTTAAACCCGAGTTTGCCCGGGTTGCCGCTGCCAGAGCGGTCTTCACCGCCGGCTGCGGTGGTCAAAGTCCTCGAGCGGGGTCTCCGGGACGACCTCAGTGACGAGCATTCAATATTGAGTTCTGAGGTCCTTGATGCCTATCGCGCAGTTGGGCCAGTGAGTCCGCTAGTTGACCGGCTGGTCCACGTCGAAGCCGGCATCAAATTGGAGCGCCTCGTTTGCTTACTGGATCGGCTCTTCTTAAGCATGCCGACGCTCGGTGGCGGCGTTCCGCAATCCATCGCAGGTGCAATCAGTACCGGCACGCACGGTTCGACCGTGAGGCTGCCGCCGATCGCCGACTTCATCCGCGCAGTCCACCTCGTGGGGCCCGGAGGCGAACAATGGTGGCTCGAGCCCGCGTCTTCACGGATTACCGACCCGAATCGAATGAGCGTATTGAAGCGTGAGGGCATTCTCGATCCCTGCCTCCGTGTCCGCTACGATGACGAGCTGTTCAACGCGGTCCTCGTTTCATTCGGAACGGCCGGCATTATCTACTCAGTCATCATCGAGACCATTGACACGCAGGTCTACCGAGGACAAACCAGCCAACCGTCATGGGAACGAGCGAGAGAGATTCTACGTACCACGGTCCTCGAACCACTGGTTCCCGAGCCTTGGTTCTTTGAAATCACGATGGATCCTACCGGACGGCTCCGCTTGACCACACTGGAATTGATTCCTCCGAGCACGCCGCCTAGCGAGGACATGGAGTCAGAGCTTAGGGAGCTCCGCGAGGCGCTGTTGGAGGTTTTAGCTGGACTACCCGTTCGACTCCTTTTGGAGTTGCCGTTGTACGTTGCCCGCCAGGCGCTCGGCCTTTTGAACCCCTTCGAAGCAATCAGCATTTTCCGCCGGATCGGGGAGGTGGTCGATATGGTGCGCGAGATCATTCAGTTGGTCCGCGACCTTCCGGATTTAAGGTTCGATTCACCGGAAGCGTGGGCCCGAGCACTACCGAACGCGATCAATCTGATATGGCACCTTGGAGATTTCATGGGAATCGGGCGAACGGTTTTCGATGAGCTTCAGAACCTGTTCACCGAAAACGAACGCCCTTCAGGCACTTTCGTACGAAGTAGCTGGCGGGCGCTGAATCTGACCACGAAAGTCTGCCCGGACACGCTTCCCGAAAACGTCAGGAGGTTCGACGATCCTGTCCGCCGGTTAATTCGCAGTTCTGAGTACATCGTTCCTGCCGATCAGCTGATCGCATTCACCGATGCTATCCGGGCTGTGGCTAATGATGTTCGGTCCGGGCCGAACGCACTGATCCTTGTGATTAACCTCAGACTCACGCAGCGCACCCGAGCATTAGTTGGGATGCAGCAGTTCCCGTTCAATGGACACGTAGAGTTGTTCACGGTGCAGGGTCTCAACGGCAACGAGGAATTCGAAAGCCTTCTTCAGCCCGTAGTCGAGCGTTTCCGCGCGATTCCTCACTGGGGACAACTGCATAGCCGCTGGACCAACTACACCACGCTTTACGGCGAGCGGCTGAGATGGTGGCGGAACGCCATCAATACGCTGAGCGAGGACAGCGAAACGCCAAACACTTTCCGGCACGACTTTGCCCGCAGCCGAGGTTTGCTCTCAGATCTGTGACGGACAAGAAATGGGGAAAGGGTCCGGTGAAACTCTACAATCTCCGATTGCCCGCGTCCTTCACCGCCATCCGCGCCTCGTGCCAAACAACTCTGCATTTCACTACCTAGCACAGCTACAGAAGAAAACATTTTGTGCCTTTTGTGCTTTTTTGTGGCGAATAAAATATACTCTGCGCTTTTGTCGCATGACCCTAATCGAGCTACAGCAGAAACTCAAAGCGCGAATCCGCGGCGCGGCGCAGGAGCTATTCGGTGTTGACCTGCAAAATCCCGTCGCCGAAGTCCCGCCGCGTCCTGAGCTCGGCGACCTCGCCTTCCCTGTCTCTTTCGAGCTGGCAAAACTGATCAAGCAAACCAGTGGCGAGAAACAAAATCCCCGCGCCATCGCGGAAAAGCTTAAAACTAAGCTCGAGGACATCGACGAAGTAGCACGCGTAGAGATCGCAGGGCCAGGCTACATCAACGTCTTCTACGATCGCGCCAGGCTACTGGCTCTCTTTGCTGGTCCAACAAAGCCTGATCTTGCGACACCGCTCGATCGGCCCAAAAAGATGGTCGAGCACACCAGCATCAATCCAAACAAAGCTGCGCACATCGGCCACGTGCGCAATGCCGTGCTGGGTGACACGTTTGTGCGCATTCTGAAAGCTGCGGGCGATCGGATCGAAGTCCAAAACTACATCGACAACACGGGCGTTCAGGTGGCTGACGTCGTCGTCGGTTTTCTGCATCTGGAGAAGATGGATCTCAACCAGATCAAAGCTCTCGATGCGTCGCTCAGCAAAGATTATCGGTTTGATTATTATTGCTGGGATCTCTACACGAAAGTCGGTCTGTTCTATCGCGACGGCAATGCCGGCGGCGAGATAAACCCGGAAAAGATGAAGCTGCGCAACGAAGTGCTGCATGCGCTCGAAGAAGGTGGAAATTCGATCGCAGAGCTCGCCGACTACCTCGCAACGCGCAACGTCGAATGCATTCTCGACACGATGGAGCGTCTGGGCATTCCTTACGATCTGCTCGCGCGTGAGTCGGAGATCCTGCACCTCCACTTTTGGGAGCGCGCCTTCGAGTTGATGAAAAGCAAGGGCGTGATCCGTTACGAAACTGAAGGCCGTCACGCCGGCTGCTGGGTCATGCCCTTTGAGTCGCACACCGGCACGGACGAACACGAATCAGACAAGATCATCGTGCGGTCCAATGGAACCGTAACCTACACCGGCAAGGATATCGCCTATCAGCTCTGGAAGCTCGGCAAGCTCGGACTCGATTTTCATTACAAGGTATTTCGGAGTTATGACGATGGCAATCTTGTCTGGGTCACTACAACTGAACCGCAAGATACGAAGCCGCCATACTTCGGCGGCGGCGTGACTGTCTACAACGTGATCGACTCGCGACAGTCGTATCCGCAGGAGATCGTGGCGCGTGGAGTTGCTGCTGTTGTTCCTGAAGTCGGCGAAGACGCGAGCGTGCACTTCAGCTACGAGATGGTCGCGCTCTCTCCTGCGGCTTGTGAAGAGCTTGGTATCAAGCTGAGCGAAGAAGACCGCGCACGGCCGTACATCGAGATGAGCGGTCGCAAAGGTCTCGGCGTGAAGGCTGACGATCTGATCGATCAACTCGAGGCTGGAGCGCTGTTGGAAGTCGAGAAAAGAAATCCGGAGCTGTCGGAAATGGATAAAAAGGCGACAGCGCATGAAGTCGCGGTCGCGGCGCTTCGTTATTTCCTTCTCAAGTTCACACGCAACACGGTGATTGCCTTCGATTTCAAAGAGGCGCTCTCGTTTGAGGGTGAAACCGGGCCTTACTGCCAGTATGCTGCCGTGCGCACCAATTCCATCTTTCGCAAACTCGCTGACGAAACTGTGACAGCCGCAGATTCGTTAATAAAAGAGATAGCCGGTGACGGCGCGTTGCAGGCGAGAGTGACAGAGGTTTTGTCGGGTGAGTCAGGTACGGAGATCTGGTCGCTCGTGATGTTGTCGCAGCAGCTTGATGAGGTTATCGCGCAGTGTCGGAATTCTGCGGAGCCTGCTAATCTTGCGAAGTACACTTTTGCGCTCGCCAGGGCGTTCAGCCGTTTCTATCACGATCATCGAATTATCACCGAGCAGGATGAAGCGCGAAGAGGTGTTCTGATTGCCGTGACGAAGATTATAAGAACTCAATTAATTACGGCGCTGGCGATACTCGGAATTACAGTGCCGGAGCAAATGTGAGCCGCAGATGAACGCAGATAAACGCAGATCTGCGTTTGCGTTCATCTGCGGCTAAAGATTACTGGAGATCATCATGTTAATCGTAATGAAGTCTGACGCCACTCACAGTCAAGTCGAGACTGTCCTGAGCGTCATCGAGCAATTGGGCTTCAAAGGCCACCCGATGCCGGGCGCTACTCGCACTGCCATCGGCATCACCGGAAACCAGGGCGCCGTCGATCCTTCAAACTTCGAGAACCTTCCCGGCGTCGCCGAAGCCATTCGCGTCAGCAAGCCCTACAAACTGATCACGCTCGACTTGCGACCGGAAAAGACCATCGTGCGCGTCGGCGACGCCACGATCGGCGGTGACGAGCTCGCCATTATCGCTGGTCCATGCGCGATTGAGAGTCGCGCCCAGGCCTTTGCAATCGCTGAAGCTGTCAGGCGCAGCGGCGCGCGCTTCTTCCGTGGTGGCGCTTACAAGCCGCGCACTTCACCTTACGCGTTTCAGGGACTTGGCGAAGAAGGGTTGAAAATTCTCGCCGACATTCGCGACGCCTATGGTCTCAAGATCGTCACCGAGGCGCTGGACGAAGCGGGCGTGGATCTCGTCGAACGTTACGGCGACATGATCCAGATCGGGGCGCGCAACATGCAGAACTTTTCACTGCTGCGACGGGCAGGCCGCGCGAAGCTTCCGGTGCTGCTCAAGCGCGGACTATCGGCGACGCTCGATGAGTGGCTGCTTGCGGCAGAGTACGTGATGGCCGAGGGCAATTATCAGCTCGTTCTTTGTGAGCGCGGCATTCGCACTTTTGCGCAGCACACGCGCAACACTTTGGACCTCGCCGCGATTCCCGCTGTGCGACGTATTTCGCACTTACCGGTAATCGTCGATCCCTCGCATGGCACCGGGAAGAATTTTATGGTGACGCCACTGGCCCGCGCGGGTGTCGCTGTCGGCGCCGACGGAATCATCGTCGAAGTGCACGACCAGCCCGAGCACGCACTTTCAGACGGTGCACAAGCGCTAACGCTGGATCAATATGAACAGATGGTCAGCGAAGTGCGATCGATTCACGAAGTGATCGCGCCCGCCGCTGTCGGGTAATTATTAGCCACGGATTACACGGATGAACGCAGATCAGTGTTTATCGGTGTAATCCGTGGCTAAAATTTTCTGTAAGTCGCGAGCGAAGACTGATCTCGGTATCACCCGATCAAAACCCGCCGCCAGTGCATTTCTTTGCAGCTCCGTTTGCACGTGTGAAAAGAAACCAAGCAGAGGAATCGCCCGCAGTTCATCATCAGCCTTCAACTCAGCAGTCAAGCCCGGAGCCTCGATTTTCTGATTGTGTAAATCAACGATGATGATCTGTGGCTTTGCCTCACGCGCCTTTTGAATTAACGCTTCCCTGTTCCGCGGAAAACTGATTTCGGTACCTACCGCTTCCGCGACCGCACGAATCTTCGACGCGAAGAACATGTCGTCAACAACTGCAATGACTACGCGACTCATGCTATATCCATAACATGGAAAAGCTCGTCATCGCATCCTACAACATCCGTTATGCGCGCGGGCCTTACCTGATTTCCGGCGGCTTGCGGCGCAAAATGGGGTTGATGAGCCTCGCTGGGCGACCGGACCATGTCGGCCGCATGATCTCCGCCGCGGCGCGCGCATTCTCTGACGGCAAGCTGTTGCCGCGCGTGGATGTGCTGGCTTTGCAGGAAGCCGACAAGAGAACAAAACGAACGGGCGGACATCATGTGGCGAAGGAGCTCGCAACAAAACTCGACATGCACTGGGAGCACGCGCCCGCAGGAATTCCGCGCGGTATCGCGCCCGTGAAGAGAGAATGGTGGCTCGACTTCGAAGAACCGATTGACCTTCATGACGCCGGCGACACGGGCGTTGCTTTGTTGAGCCGTTTGCCTCTGACTGATGTGACGCGGATCGACTTGCCGTGGAATGTGTGTCCCTGGCGTCCGCGGCTCGCGATGGCCGCGACGCTCTCAGTCGGACCGCATCAACTTCGACTATTCAATGCGCACGTCGATCCGCATGCGGCTGTCGATGGTCAGTTGGCCCAGCTTGAAGTGATTGCAGCGCAGGCTGACGCGGCAACTATGCCGACTATAATTCTCGGCGACTTCAACACGCTATCGCGAGAAAAGTGCATCGAGACGCGAGAGTTTCTCGAAGCTCGTGGCTACACGACTCCGATTCCGACGGGGACAGCGACATGGCGCGGCGGCGGCTTGCGAATGCACGCGGACTGGATCTTCGTGCGTGGGATTGAGATCGAGCGTTGGGGCGTCGCTAAACCTTTGAACGTTTCCGATCATTGGCCCATCTGGGCCACAATCATAGTGGGTGCAGAGTAGCCGCAAAAAGGCACAAAAAGCACAAAATATGCAGATAACCAGCCGTGACAATTCCCTTCTTCGCCAGGCGCGTGCCGTTCGCGATGGAAAGATCGATGAACTGATCTTTGTCGAAGGGCTGCGGCTGTGTGCAGAAGCACTCCGCTCGAACCTCAAGATCGAAGCAGTGATCGTTTCGGAAGAGCTCGAAAGAAAAGAGCGCGCGGCCGAAGCTATCAACGAGCTCTCGAAGGTCTCAACACGTACTGCTTCTGTGACTGAGAAACTGCTGGAGTCGATCTCTTACACAAAAACACCTCAGGGCATCGTCGTTCTCGCGGAAAGACCCGACTCTTCTGAAAGGCACTTGTCTGCGAGTCTTCAGTCAAACTCATTACTGGTCGCGCTCCATCAGATCAACAACCCCGTGAACGTCGGCGCGATTCTGCGCACGGCCGAAGCTGCCGGTGCAACAGGCGTGATCACGACCCGAAACACCAGCGATCCGTTTTCACCGAAGTCTCTGCGGGGTGCGATGGGTTCGGCTTTCAGACTACCGATCTGGAGTGGACCATCTTATGACGAAGTGATCGAGTGGTGTCGTGCGCGCAGGATCGTAACGGTGTGTGCCGACGTCGAAGGCGACACAGATTACACGGATCTGGATTGGACAAAAGCAACCGCGTTACTCCTTGGACCAGAGTCGACCGGATTCACGCTGGAGGAGTTGGCGCAGGTGGATCGCAGAGTAACGATCCCAATGAAAGGCAGCGCGGAAAGTCTCAACGTCTCGGTCGCTGCCGGAATTCTCCTGTTCGAAGCAGCCCGACAACGCGCGTAGCTACTCCGCGCGTATGCAAACTTCCGTGGCGGGAAATATATCTTTCGATTCAGGGCCTCTTATCCACGCGACAATCGTGTAGATCCCAGGCTCGTCTTTGAACAGCCTGACGGGTGTTCTGAAACTTCCATCCGCTACCACATCAACGATTCCCGGTGCTCCATCTGAATAAACATACCGCCCTTTAACTCTAGGTCGGAGGACGCGCAATTCTTTCGGCAATCCGTACGAGCGCGATTGTCGCAGCCAGCTCAATTCAGGTGCTATCGGCATTGGTTCATAAAACACTTCGACGTGATTCAGCGAGTAGTCTGGCCGCAGCATCTTCCCGCCAAACGAAAGTTGAGCGCCCGGTTTGGCCTGCCGCCGAATCGACTTAACTTCCACGTATCTCGCGACAAACATCTCGACCACTCGCAGACGCAGATGCTGGACGGCAATGCCAAATCCCACGTGTGTATGCTGCGGCGCGAGAATCGTCCTGCGATGGCCGTCGTTCGGCGGCTTTTCCTGGTAAAGCCGGACGTGCAGGTACGCCGTGTCTTGCTTCAAATCCCGCACCTTCAGAGACCATGTGTTGTTCGCCGAGGAAACATTCTCTGCCGTCGCATGTGTTCCGCCGGCGAATGAGTAGCGATGATAGGGCTTCAGACCGTCGCGTCCCCAATGACTGGCAAAATCGCCATCGGCCATATCGATCGCATGTTTCGTCGCCACCTGCACCGCCAGCTCGTCGACGGCGAGAGGTGGAGCTTTCTCGATCTCGCGCTCCTCGTTAACCATCTGGAGCAGATTCGCGCGAAGATCTTTGATTGTGTTTTCCAGGTCATCTGGTGAGGCTATGCCGTCGAGTAAGGGAATGCTGAACCCGGCACTTGCTGCTTTCAGAAAACCGCGTCTTGATACATTCATGCGCGTTTAAGGCTTGGCTGATGCATCGGGACTGTCGATCGAGACGCCGAGGTCGCGCAGCAGTCCATCTTCGAGACCGTAGATCCAACCGTGCACTACCAGTTCCTGACCGCGCTGCCACGCACTCTGCACGATCGTCGTCCGGCCAACATTGCGGACCTGCTCGACTACGTTCAACTCACACAAGCGATCGAGGCGCTTCTCTTCGTCCTTTATTTGTGTCAGAAGTTCTTCATGCTCGTGAAGCACGTCCTGCACGTGACGCAGCCAGTTGTCGATCAGTCCGAGTTGCAGGTTGTCCATGGCCGCCTTAACACCGCCGCAGCCATGATGACCGCAGACGATGATGTGGTCCACCTTCAACACGTCAACGGCGTACTGCATCACCGACAAACAATTGAAGTCAGTATGGTCCACCACATTCGCAACGTTGCGGTGCACAAACATATCGCCGGGTAGCATGCCGACAAGCTGCGTGGCGGGCACGCGACTATCGGAGCATCCGATCCAGAAAAACCGTGGTGATTGTTGTTTGGCTAAGGTCTGAAAGAACTGTGGATCGTTTGCCTTGATGTTCTCGGCCCAGGCACGGTTCTGATCGAGAAGACGTTTTAGATCTTTCATGCTGAATCCTGATTCGGGCGGCGTGGGCGTTGTTTCGCTGAGATCGACTTTATCACTGTGTAGCCCTTGCCGCTCACTTGCAGTGGAGGATCTGCATATTTGACAGCCGCGGTCAGTAGCTTTTTAACAGCCGGTCTTTCCAGTACCGAAAGATCATCGAGCCGGACAAACGCGCCTTGATTGCCACTGCCTCGCAGCAGTTTATCCGGATCGGGCAGGCTTCGACCATGCATGAAGTAAAGATCGACCCAACGCGGATAGACCGCGAGCGAGAAAAGCACGTGACCAGTTTTCTCTGTTGAGCTGAAGCCGATTGCGAGCGCGTTGTAGTTGTCGTAAACCAGCTCAATCGCTGTGGGATATCGCTTGCGAAGAATGGCGCGAGCCTGGCGAGCCATCCTCGCGACAGGTGGATCAAACTTAGCGATAAAGCCGGCCACTTGTTTTGCGGGAGTAGTCATCGGCCTTTGTGCCTTTTGTGCTTTTTTGCGGCTAGAGATCGGTGGCGGCGATGGCTTCAATCTCGATCAGGAACCCATGATGGAGTTTGCCGCAAGGGATGGCGGCGCGAGCCGGACGATTGTCGCCAAGAACTCTCGCGTAGACCTTATTGAAAGCTTCCCACAGGTTAATGTCAGCGATGGATATGTTCATCTTGAGGACGCGGTCCCAGTCACTGCCCGCGGCCTTGAGTATGGCGTGGACGTTGCTGAGCGCCAGCTCAGTCTGTTCCTCAATTGAGCCAAGCTTCTGCTCGCCGTTCGGAGCGATGGAGAGTTGTCCTGCGACGAAGACGAGCCCGTTGTAAACAGTCGCTTGCGAATAATGCCCGGCAGGCTGCGGCGCATCTGGCGTGTTGATTGTTTTGATTTCCATTTTGTGCTTTTTGCGCCTTTTTGTGGCTAAAACGCTAAACCGGAAATGCGGCTTCTTCAGTGACGCGTTTCGCTTGCTGGAAATGTCTCGCTTCGTGAACGACGATGACTCGATAGGCATCCATGACGCTGTAAGTGACGAATCCTAAAGCCGGCGACGTAATAATGATCTTTTCGAGATCGAGATGTTCAGTGGCTTTCATCTTTTCAACGATCTTCGCCTGCTGGTCCACGAAGTCACCAATCACTGACGCGGTGATATCGCTCTGCGCTGGTTGGAATTTGCCCGGTGCTTTGATCTTCCGAGTCGATGCAGGGTCGAGCGATTTGATCAGTAACTTCGCGGCAAGCCCTGGCAGCACCGGCATCTGTTGCCAGAGCGTCGGCTTATGTCCAGCGAGCACTCCTTCAACGATTGGGAAGTATCCCTTGTTAGACGTGATCAGATGGTCGAAACACTGCGCGACACTCCAACGTTCGGGTGCTGGTTTCCAGTTGAGCTGCGACGGCGTCAATCCACCGAACGTGGATTTTGCGTCGGCGGCGATGTTACTCGCCGCCGTTATCAGAGCCGGTAGATCGGCCGTTTGATAATTCATGGCCGTGATTTAGTTCGTCGATGAGATCGTACCCGAAGAGACAGTGAGTTTAGTATCGGCGTATTGCCATGCTTTCTCGAACTCTCCCTGGACCGACTTTGCGGCAGCTTCCTTACCCTGCTTTCTCAAGCTCTCGGCAAGTCCGAACAGTGCGCGTCCGTTGCGGGGCTGTCGCAGGATCTCGGCACGAAAAACTTTTTCAGCAGCCGAGTAATCGCCACTATCGAACAATGCGCCACCGAGCACTTCACGTACCGGAAGATCCCAGTCAGCGGGTTCGGCATAATTCGTTGCATCTTCAGCCGCAACTGCTTTGTTCAAAAGATCGATACCTGCTTGTTTGTCTCCACGAGCCAACGCAATCTTTCCTTCCAGCTCCAGCTCGGCAACCTTCAGAACGTCGGCTGCCGCGTTGTTGAAGAGCCGCACCTTCTCGTCCATGGTCTTATCGACAGCACGCAGCGCGGCTAATTCGGTTTCAGCATTAGCCGTCTGTTTTGAAGCGACATACGCACTGCCACGCGCAAAGTGCCAGAAGGCGGTGGTGATCTTCAGTGAAGCATCGGGTTGCGGTTCTTTCAGAATCTCATCCCACTTGTTGAAGCGCGTCATCGAGACGAGGTAGTACGGCATAAACATCTCGAGCATCGGCATCGCTTTGACAAGCGGTTCCACATTCCCTTTGAGCTCGCGCGCCGATTTGATCGAATCCGCATAACGTCCATTCATCGCGCTTGCTGCCGCAAGGAAGTGAACGTTGTGGTTGTAGTACATCGCGGGGTACAGACCGTGATTACCGCTCTTCGTCATGTACTCTCGATCGACAGCGATCGCATCTACGTTAGCCTTCGCAGCCTGGTAGTAATCACCGGTGCGAATGTAGACGTGCGACGGCATGTGGACCAGATGACCGGCCTTCGGTGCAATCAATCCGAGACGAGCGGCGCTCGGAAGCGCGCGGTCCGGGTTTGTCGAGGCTTCGACTGCGTGAATGTAATAGTGATTCGCGCCGCTGTGATTTGGATTGCGCCGCAAGACACCTTCGAGCACTGAGACGATTTCGAGCGTGTTTTCCTGTGGCTTTCCATCGAGCGTCCACAGGTGCCACGGACGCAGGTTCATCATGCTTTCGGCATAGAGCGTGGCTGCGTCGAGATCGTCGGGATAGTTCTTCGCCAGCTCGCCCATGGCGTTCTTGTAATCGACTTCAAGCTTGTGTTTGTCGACGGAAATATCCGAGGAGTAACGCTTCGAAAGAGCGTCGATGTAAGCGCGATCCTGCTCAGACGCTTTTGGCGCAAGCGCGATCGCCTTTTGCAGGTTGGCATACGCTTCGAGAAGCGAAGGACCATCTGCGGGCACGTTGTAATTGGAACCCAAGGCAAGCGCGATTCCCCAATAGGCCATCGCGAGTTGCGGATCGAGTTGCGCGGCCTGTTTGAAAGACCTTATCGCCTCTTCGTGATTGAAGGCGTAGATATACGAAAGTCCCTGATTGAAAAACTTCTGGGCTTCGGGGTTGGTGGTTGTAACCGGGTGATTAATGTCGCCGAGTCCGGCTTCAAGGACGACTGGTGCGGGCTCCTTGGCGGGAGCGTGACCATGATGTTGACCAAATACCGAGATGGGAAAGAGCAGCAGAATTACAAAGAACAGATGTCTCATAGGATTCTCCTGAATTTAACGCGTAATTCACGCCACAAAAGGTGCAGATCTGCGTTTATCTGCGTTCATCTGCGGCCTAATTTTTCCAACCGGGTGGCGCTTCGGGCCATTCTCTATCAGGACTGACGGGCTCAGGCTGATCAGGCCCGAGATGATCGGGTTCAATTCTCGCCACAATGAAATTCTCAGGTCGTATTGGCGCTCCAGCGAGGCGTCGCAACAATGCGAGCTGTCCGGCATGTGTCATCGCGTCTGAAAAAGGTCCTTGCAGCAGACGCTCTTCTGACACTCCCTCAAGCAGCACGTCTCCATTTCTAAGATGTTGGGCCAGCAGTCCGAGCATTTCGTGAAAACGCTCGATCTCTTCTTCGAGTGAATCCAACGGCTCAGGCCGGTATTGACCGCCAATGAAATGCGTGCGGGCGTAACCGAGCACACTCGTCATGTGGCGCACCAGCTCGGCAGGCGTACGCACGCCGTCCATGACTCGGAACGAGCCAAAGTCTTGCGGCGCACCGCGCAATGCCTTTTGCGTGCGGTAAGCAAGCGCAGCCAGAAAGTGATTCAACAGTTTCCGCTTGTCCATAACTCTTTGCGCATCGGCACGAGCTCCAGTTTTACTCCTTTTGTCAGTTCGAGATCAAAGTTTCCGGTCTCGGAAAAGCCGCAGGACTTATAAAATTCGATTCCGGGAAGCGTGGCCATCAGCTCGAGTGCGCGAAAGCCCTGTGCTCGAGCCTCGTCTTCGCAGCGCGAAAGAATTGCGCGTGCGATTCCCTTCCGCGCGTGATCCGGATGAATGAAGAATGCGCGAATCCTGGCCGGTTCTGATTGCGGATCGAGATACCCCGCGTCTCTCGATTCATACTGGTCTCCGCCGAACAGATTCTTACGTTTACTCCAACCGCCACAGCCAACCAACTCCCCTTCACTCGCGGCAACGAAATAAGTGCCATCCTCGATTAGATTCGTGTCTACACCAAACACCATCGCAATAGCAGCCTCAATCTGGGCGTCGTTGTAGTATTCGCGACTGAGTCTACGCGCCGACTCCGCGATCAACTGCTGGATCGCCTCCCGCTCGTCCATCGTGGCCTTGCGAATAATCACTTGTGCTTTTTTGCGGCTAGTTAACTTTTTAACTTCACGCGGAAGTAGTTACCGAAGATAGAATCGTGCTGCAAAAATCCTGCCAGTAAATGGCACTGCTGCGCCAAATCAGACCTGCCCTGGATCATGGCCCGTGTCTCATCCGGAATCTTTTCCCAATTCACTTCCAGCTCCACATTGTCAGTCACCCGTTCGATCCTTCCATTCGCGAAAAAGAGACGATAGAAGTGTTGCTGTCCCTGCACGACGATCAAACCTTCATCGTGGTCCACCACGATGTCCGTGGACATCAAAAACTTCATGTTGTCCGATACTTGCTTCATCATCGGATTGGAAGCCGCCAAATTCTGCAAGTCCTCCATGAGTTTCTCGGTCGAGGGAGGGGACGTATTCGGATTCCTGAACGCATCCATCACATTCCGCGCCCAATCTAATGATTCAGATATGTGCCCGAGGGCTGGCGACGACGTGCCTGCCGATGGTTTAGCGATCAGGTTTCGTTTTAACAGCTCTTGTTTAGAGATACCAAGAACTTCAAGCGCGGTCATCGCCTTCTCCGTATTTCGTTTTTGCTTCCACTTTACGTCAAGCAGCCACAGTGCCGTCTGCTTTGCAGTTTCATCTCCACTGACTGCAACGTACCAGACGAGCCCTTTCAAAACATGACTACCAGCAACCGACAGTGGCAACGGTTCACCAGAACGAAACGGAGCAAACCACACCACCAGTTGCTGATTGAAATCGTCAATGCCAACTGCGGCGAGACGCTCCGAAGCCTCTGTCGCCCAGGCTGGTGGCATCAGTTTTGGTGCGTTCCCGCGAATGTGCTTGAGCAAGCGCCGCCAGTTGGCTTTGCGCTCCCCTTGCATCGCTCGAAAATCGTGGCGAATAGCTTCGCTCCAACACTTGGCCGGCTTCAGCGGCTCCCATTCGTCCATCCACAGCAGCGTGTGCAAGCGCTGACGCAATGATTGCTCGGTCGCTACCGAACATTGCGGTGTAAGGTGTGTCTGAAACTCACGCAACGAATTACAAAGCTCGGGAGTGAGATCGTTCTCCTTGATGTACTCCATGACGTGATCGAGCAGTCCCTCCGCCGAGATATGGTCGAGCAGAGGGACGGTCAAATCGAGCATCGTGCGCAGATCCGCTTCGGTGCAAGGCAATTTCTTAACCGTGTAAAGAACGCGCAGCAGTTGTACAAGCTTCATTCGTGCGATGTGTGCGTCGGGAAGCTCGGCATCGTGTTCGCGCAGCCACGCGTAAAGTCGCAGGATACCTTCGATGAGATCGATGATTTGACGCTTGGGAAGTTTCTTCCACTTCGAAAGCTCCGGATCCCGGTCCTGAACGTACGGTGTTTCGATCAGAAATTGGTCCAGTAGATCGGAAGTGTTAGCCATTTTATTTCCTTAAAGTCACCGCTCGGGAATCAGCAAGCTAAAGCTTGAACTCTAAACTATACGTGAACTCCTCTCAGGCGCCATCGATGGAGGGGAAAAAGTTTAGAGTTCAGCCTTTAGGCTGCTGTTCCGGGATCAGCAAGCTAAAGCTTGAACTCTAAACTCGTCACCTGTTCGACGATTTCTGTTGCGGCGTTGGGGCGGCCCATTCTCAACGCGTTTGCCTGCATTGACTTGAAGCGCTGCGGATCGCCGAGTAGCTTGTCGAGTTTATACGACAGCGTAGGCAGGTTGTTGCAGCGAATCGCAACTGCGCTTTCGAGCAAGTGATCGGAGTTTCTCTCTTCCTGACCCGGAATCGGATTGACGATACCGAATACCAATCCTTTCGCAAGCGCTTCGGAAGTTGTCAGACCACCAGGTTTACCGATAACAAGGTCGGAAGCCGTCATCAGCTCGTCCATTTCTTTCGTGTAGCCGAACGGTTTCAAAATCACCGTTGCATCCGACTTCATCCGCGCTGCCACGCGTGACAAACGTCTCTTCAACTCTTCATTGCGGCCGCAGGTCGCCACGATCTGTGCGCGATGCTGCAACGGAAGCATCGAGCTAACCAGAGCATCGACTGATCCCACACCAAAACCACCAGCCGAAAGCAGGATCGTTGTTCGATCAGGCGCGAGTCCATGTTTCGCCCGCATCTCCTGTTTGTCTTTCTTAATTGCAAAGACCGGATCGATAGGAATTCCACTGACGGTTATCTTGCCGGCCGGTATACCGAGCGCTTCGAGATAGACGCGTGCTTCGTCAACTGCAACGAAGTAATGCTCATAATGATGGACCAGCCACATCGCATGCACGTCAAAGTCCGTAACGATGATCACCTGGCGGCTCGACAGTCGCTCTTTAGCTTTAAGCCATGACACGATCTCCGCGGGCAGGAAGTGAGTGCAAACAATCAGATCCGGCTGATACTGGCGCAGCAGTTTGACGAACGGGCGCGTGTTTAGCTTGTCAAGCGCGAGCCGGCGACGTTCGTTCTTCCAGGGTTTGTCGAGCTTGTCGTAAACCCAGCCGGGCACCTCCGGCATTTTGTTGACGAGATCGATGTAGGCTTTTGAGTAGAGATGGCGAAAGAGCTTGTTCGTGTAGTTGAGAACATCGATGTGATGCACTTCCCTGCGATCTGCATCGTTCGCCTGTTTGAAAGCTTTCTCAACGGCCTCAGCCGCACGCACGTGTCCGGCGCCAGCGGAGGCCGATAGGAGGAGAACTTTTCTGAGCATCTTCGAGGCGCCGCTGTCGTTATGGTCGTGTCGGACGCGCAGGCGCGGGAGCTGTTCCAGCCGGATGCGTCCGGTTGTAATCGTTGATGAAATCTCTTGTGATGTTTACGTTCGGCGCGGCATAGACAACGGGCACACGGTTCATATCGATCAGAAGCGTGACACCCTTCGACTGGGCATACGCGATCAGTGCAGTGCCGATGTCTCTTTGTAACGGTTCCAGAACCGCCACCTGTTCTTTTTGATAACTCGCCTGCGCATCTTCTGTCTTGCGTTTGATCTGAGTCTCCAGGCGATCTGCTTCCTCTGTTTGCTTTGCCGTCATGGTCGCATCCTGCACCTGACGCTTCTTCTGAATGTCTGATCGCATCGTGGTCAGGCGATCGCGCATGCCGCGGATTTCAGTCCGCACCGGATCAAACTTCGCTTCGATTTGCTGCAATGCAGCCATGACCTGCGCGATACCCGTCTTTTCATCGCCGAACGCGGACGAGTCGATAATCGCGACATTCGTGGGAGGAGGTGCCGGGCGTGTCTGCGTCTGTACCAGGATGGCAAATGCCGCGACGGCACCCGCGGCTACAACTATGCGAAATACTCTCATTGCTCAGGCTCCTTAAAGTTTTGCGGCCGTCGGGGGACTTGAATACGGGAATATCCGCTCGATTTCGAGTTTATTCAATATTGGTGCTGCTTATTAAAGCAGTTTCCCGCACTCGCGCAAAGATGGTTTCAAGAAATCTGGTTGGACACAGTCAGTACCACCCGCGATAGCGGGTGGGTGGGAAAGAGGATTCAACTTGACCCACCCGCTATCGCGGGTGGTACTGACTGTGTCCAAGTCAGTTTTCTGACTTTCGGGCAAAGCCGCTTGAACTCCGAACTAAGCGCAAAGCCGGAGAAGCGATCAAGAGGATTTTGAGATAGTTTAGAGCTCAAACTTTAGCTTACACGCTGAGCGGTTTCGCTTGGCCTTTGCGCTGACATATGGTAGCTTTTTCTGGCTTCATATCTCCGTCGCTCAGGATCTACTAGCGTATAAAGTATTTCTCGCGGCGGGCCTCGCTTGTCTTAGAACGTCTGAATGGAGGAAACAAGGATGCGATCCCGGTTGATAATTCTGTCGATAGCTGTGCTGTTTTTTGCTGCGGTGATGATAGTTCCTCAGTTTCTGGAGGCTTCCGAGTCTTCAGCCGCCGCCGTTGTC
>DASUYO010000297.1:0-32671 GCA_036377375.1 Pyrinomonadaceae bacterium | reverse complement strand
CGGCAGTCGTGAATTCGTTGCCGTTTATCGTTAGGGTTGTATCGCCAACCAGACCGGCTGCTTCACAATTGAAAGTCCCGGTATAGGTTCCGGAAAGATCAACCTGAGTCGTGTTAGCAGTGGGTGTTTGAGGCATTGTCGCCGGTTTTTGCGGCGCCTGCTCCTGGGCTCGAAGTCCCCATAAACCTCCGATTGCCAGGGGAAAACTTAGCATTATCAACAACAACATCTTTCTGACCATAAACTCCTCCCATGCTCGTTCTTGCGCTCCTCGGAGGCTGGCGCGCTTCGACTAATCATCAGGGGTTTTGGGTTGCGACAAGGAGGGTACACTCAACTTGTACCACTCAGAGTCGCAAATCTCAACCCAATCTCTACAAATTTACTGTTTATAACGCTTTGTCTCGTGAAGTCTTTGTGGTAAACATCTTTTGCGAACAACCCAAACTAAGTACCGAGGAACCCAATGCGACCAGAAAAATCCATTCGACTGATCTCCGCCTTCGTTTGCACGCTGCTGCTCACGTTACTGCTAACCGGCTGTCAGCCCGGATCTTCCGGCAACGGGAACAGCACTGCGGGAACGAAACACAAACTCGCGTTCATTACCAACAACGCTTCAGAGTTCTGGATTATCGCTCGTAAAGGAACTGAAAAAGCGGCCAGGGAAATTCCCGGAATCGAAGTGGAGTTCAGAATTCCTTCTGACAGCACTGCCGCTGAACAACAGCGCATCGTCGATGACCTGCTCGCAAAAGGCATTCATGGAATGGCGATCAGTCCGGTCGATCCTGCGAACCAGACACCGATGTTGAACCGCGCAGCTAGTCAAACACTCGTGGTCACGCAGGACAGCGACGCGCCGAACAGTAATCGCGCTTGTTACATCGGCACTGACAACGTAGCAGCCGGAAAACAGGCGGGTGAGCTGGTCAAAGAAGCATTGCCGCAGGGCGGTAAGATCATGGTTTTCGTCGGCACGCTTGACGCTGCAAACGCTCAGCAACGATACCAGGGCTTGAAGGATGCACTTGCCGGATCGAATATACAGATCATCGACGTGCGTACTGACAACACGGATCGTGTACGCGCAAAAGCGAATGCCGCCGACACGCTTGTGAATAATCCTGACATCGCCGGAATGGTTGGATTATGGTCCTACAATGGACCAGCGATCCTTGCGGCCGTCAAAGAAGCGAACAAAGTCGATAAGGTAAAGATCGTCGCTTTTGACGAAGAAGATCCGACGCTCGCGGGAATTAAAGACGGCGAGATCTACGCGACGGTCGTGCAGCAACCATTCGAGTTTGGCTACCGTTCGATGGAATTGATGACGAAGATCCTGAATGGCGATAAGTCGGAAGTTCCGGCGAGCAAGCAGATCTTCGTGCCGACGCTCGCAATTAAGAAAGCAGACGTCGAAGACTTTATTAAAAAGATCAACCAGCTCCGCGGCCGCAGCTAACGCATGACAGCGCGAGTCCCAATCCTCGAGATGGAGGGAATCAGCAAACGATTCCCAGGGGTTGTTGCGCTCGATAACGTGAGTTTGACTGTCGGCGTGGGTGAGATCGTTGCGTTGATCGGCGAGAACGGCGCGGGGAAATCCACGCTGATGAAGATTCTCGGCGGCGCGATCTCACGTGATAGCGGCACCGTTAAGATCGACGGCCAGCCTGTTGAAGTACGCTCACCACGTGAAGCCAGCGCTCTCGGCATCGAGTTTATTCACCAGGAGCTGAGCGTACTCGACAATCTCGACGTCGCTGCCAACATCTTTCTGCGTCGCGAACCAACCACCGCCGGCTTTCTTAAGCTTATCGATCGAAAGCGTATCTATCGCGAGTCTGACGAGATTCTCCGGCGTCTTGGACTCCGTGTCGCGAGTCGCACCCCACTCGCTCAACTCTCGCTGGCCCAACAGCAACTCGTCGAGATCGCGAGAGCACTGAGTGCGGGCGCGCGCATCATTATCATGGACGAGCCGACGTCGAGTTTGACACTTAGTGAAACGAGGCGTCTGCTCGAAATCACCAAAGATCTGAAGGCGGAGAACGTCAGCATCATCTACATCTCGCATCGCATGCACGAAGTTGAAGAGATCGCCGATCGTGCCGTAGTACTGCGTGATGGGAAAAACGCGGGTGAGATCGAAGGCGGTGAGATCACGCACGAGCGCATGGTGCGAATGATGGTCGGGCGCGACCTGAAAGACTTTTTTAAAGGCGCACCGGCTGAGAAGCGGACAAACGGCGCGGGCGCGTTTGAAGTTCGGCGATTGCGTACTCTGCGATATCCAAACCACCAAATTTCTTTCAACGTCGGCAAAGGCGAAGTGCTGGGATTTGCAGGACTAGTTGGAGCGGGGCGCTCCGAAGTCGCAAGAGCAATTTTTGGTGTTGACGAAACAATCGAGGTGGAAGTCGCACTTAATGGCCAGGAATTACGAATCAACGATCCGCAGGACGCGATCACTCACGGCATTTATCTCGTGCCGGAAGATCGACGGTTGTCTGGTCTCATCGTCGATTTCAACGTGCGCGAAAATATCACTCTGCCGAATCTCGAGAGCTATTCGTCGGCAAAGATCATCAATCGCAACAAGGAAGTGGTTGCTGCCCGTGAGGCAGTAAAGGCAATCAACATCAAGACCCCGACACCTGAGATGCGAGCAGCAAATCTGAGTGGCGGCAACCAGCAAAAAGTGGTACTGGCGAAGTGGCTGACGTTTTCACCACGAGTGCTGATCTTCGATGAGCCGACGCGTGGCATTGACGTAGGGGCCAAGTCTGAGATCTATCAACTCATTCGCAAGCTGGCGGCAGAGGGCGTGTCGGTAATTGTGATCAGTAGTGAGATGGAAGAGGTGCTCGGCATCAGCGACCGCATAGCAGTGATGCATGAAGGACGATTAACCGGCATCCTTGAACGTGCCGCATTCAGCGAGGAAGCCGTCATGCGCCTCGCGACCGGCACAAACGATTAGCCACAAAATCATTTTTGCTTTTTGTGCCCTTTTGCGGCGAAAGGTGGCTTTATGAAAAAAGAGCTTGGCATCTTCGTACTGCTAATCGTTCTCTGCATTATCGTCTCAGTCATCAACCCAAATTTCCTGCTGGCGATCAATCTACAGAACCTCGCGCGGCAGATTGGCGCGTTTGGGATCTTCAGCATCGGCCTGGGACTGGTGATCATCACCGGCGGTATCGAGCTCTCAGTCGGTTCGATGATGGCGCTCCTGGGCGTGTTGTTGTCGATGATGCTGACGGAGTGGCGATTCGGCGTGCCCCTGGCCGTGCTGGCGTGTATCGCAATTGCGATGGTCCTCACGCTGGGCCACGGGTTACTCATCACGCGCCTGAACATGCAACCATTCATCGTCACGCTCTGCGGCCTGCTCTTTTATCGCGGCCTCGCACGGTTCATCACGAACGATGAAACGAAAGGATTCGGCACAGTCGCCGGGCTCGACTTTCTTCGCTTTCTTGCCAACGGAAACCTGTTCTACATACCAATGCCGTTTGTGCTTCTCATAATCATCAGTGTGGTTACGTGGGTGGCGCTGCATCGATCTGTCTATGGCCGTTACCTGTTCGCAACGGGACGCAACGCCGAAGCAGCACGTTATGCGGGCATCAACACAAATCAGATCATCACGTTCACCTACGTGATCGCGGGCGCGCTTACCGCAATCTCGGGAATCATCTTCGCCTTTTATACAAACTCAGTCTCGCCTGCCAATCATGGAAACGCTTATGAGCTCTATGGAATCGCCGCGGCCGTGCTTGGTGGATGTTCGCTGCGCGGTGGTGAAGGATCAGTAATCGGGATACTAATCGGCACGGCGTTGCTACAGGTACTGCGCAATTTGGTTAACCTGCTCGGTATTCCGAGCTCACTCGACTTCGCCGTCATGGGTGCAGTGATCCTGCTCGGCGTCATGGCGGATCAAATCTTCACTGAGCGGCGAAATCGACGACAAGTGGCATTGATGCGACAAAGTAGCGCCCTGGGGGAACAATCATGAAACCAGCTCAACGACTATCCACATTTTTGTTGGCGGTGCTTTTACTCCTGACGTGTGCCGCATTTGCACCTGCACAAACCGTCACCAAGCAGAGTTTCGGCAAGACTGACGCCGGTGAAAACATCGATCTCTACACGCTGCGAAATGCTCACGGCGCGGAAGCGAAGATAATGACTTACGGCGCGATTCTCGTTTCACTGAAAGTTCCCGACCGCAGCGGAAAGTTTGACGACGTCGTGCTCGGCTTCAGCGACTCCGATAGTTACCTGAAAAAAAATGCGCCGTACTTCGGCGCTATTGTTGGCCGCTACGGCAATCGCATTGCTAAAGGACGCTTCACGCTGAACGGTGTCGAGTACAAACTGGCTGTGAATAATGGCGAGAACCACCTGCACGGCGGCATCAAGGGCTTCGATAAAGTGGTTTGGACGGGCCACGAGATGAAGACAAAGGCTGGACCAGCGGTTGTTCTGACTTATCTCAGCAAAGACGGCGAAGAAGGTTATCCGGGAAATCTCAACGTGAGAGTTGTCTACACGCTCACGAACAACAACGAACTCAAGATCGATTATTCAGCGACAACCGACAAGGACACCGTCACGAACCTGACCCATCACTCCTATTTCAACCTTGCAGGTGAAGGCACTGGCGATATTCTGAATCACGTGTTGACAATCAATGCCAACCGGTTTGTGCCGACTGATGCCGGCTCAATACCAACTGGCGAGCTGCGAAGCGTGGCCGGCACGCCGTTCGACTTTCTAAAAGCGACTGCGATCGGCGCGCGCATCAATCAGGATGAGGAACAATTGAAATTCGGTAAGGGCTACGATCATACGTTTGTGATCAACGGCCGCGCGGGTATGCTGCGTCTGGCTGCAACGGCTTACGAGCCGACATCAGGTCGCGTGATGCAGGTTTGGACCACCGAGCCGGGTGTGCAGTTTTACACAGGAAACTTTTTGGATGGAACGCTGACGGGCAAGTCCGGGAAACCTTATCCATTTCGTTCGGCGTTCTGTTTAGAGACTCAACATTTTCCCGACTCACCGAATCATCCATCGTTTCCGACGACGACGCTGAGGAAAGGCGCAACTTACAAATCCACGACAATCTACAGATTCAGCACAAAACGTTAGCCGCAAAAAGGCACCAAAAAGCATAAAACGATAAATGAATTACGCGGGTCAAAAGCAATCTGTTTTGCGCTTTTTATGCCTTTTTGCGGCTATAAAGGTAGTCGCAGCCGAGCTTCGCAGCCACGTAGCTGCTGTCTGTTTTCCAGCGTCAGCGTCCCGCCATGCGCTTCCGCAATCTGACGCGACAACACTAACCCAATCCCCGACCCCTGCGCCTTCGTCGTAAAGAACGGCACAAACAGATTCGCCGTGCTCGCGAGGCCTGGTCCTTCATCGCGCACCCAAACTTCCACCTGCCCGTTCTTCTGCTGCCAACCAATATCCACTTTCCCGTGCGTTTCCATCGACGCATCAACAGCATTGCGCACGAGATTTATCAGCAGTTGCTCCAGCTGCACATCATCTCCTCGCACCACGACATCCGGACCAGAGACGACATTCACCGGCAAACGCGTCTCCAGGCTCGCAACGCGTGATACCAGCGCACCGATTTTTAACGGCTCGAGTCGCGGCGGTGGCAGGCGCGCGAGTTTTGAATACGACTCGACAAAACGCGCCAGCGAATCTGCGCGCGACGAGATCACAGCCAGACCGCGTTGCATGTCTTCGCGCCAGTCCGACGGTTCCGGTTCCCTGCCCATCAGGTCAGCCAGACTTCCCGCCACTGATTTGATCGGCGCCAAAGAGTTGTTGAGCTCGTGGCCCAGCACACGTAACAGACGCTGCCACGCGGTGCGCTCCTCTTCACGAAGCGTCTGGCTCAGATCGGTCAGCACCAGCAACTGGTGTTGCGCGCCACCTTCGCGAAAAGTGCTGCGACGAATGTCCCAGCGTCCGACGCCTCCCGGAAACACCATCTGCATCGTTTGCGGCGCGGCACCCGCGGTTGAATTCAGGCAAGCTAAAAGTCCGAGTTCCTCAGCAGTGCGTCCTAACAAACGCGCCGGAGGTTGGGCCAACAGTTTTTCACCGGCGCGATTTACCAGTTGCAGACGCTGCTCGCCGTCGAATGCAAATACTGCCACGTCGATCTCTGCCATTACCGTGCGCAACAGCGCGGTGGCTTCCATTGCGCCGAGTCGTTGCTCACGCAGCGTCTGACCCAAGTCGTTTACTTCCAACATCACTTCGCCGAGCGCGTCACCCGAAAGCGCGCGACGACCGCGAATGGAGTAGTCGCCTTCGCGAATGGCGGCGAGGATGTTTGAGAGCGTTTGCAGTGGGCGGACGATGCGTGTCTTGAGATTGAAAGCGACACCAAGCCACAACAGCGCAAGAAACAAGTCTATGGTCCACTGCAACTGTGCTGAATAGCCGTCGTACCAAAGCAGGAACGCGCACAAACCGACTGCCGGAAAACCAGCGGCGAGCGCCAGCACCGTGATGCGCCCTTCGAATTTCAGGCGGCCGCGTTGCAGTTCGGGATCGAGCGAGGAGAACGATACCGGCTGTTTTGTGGGCTTAACGGGCGTACTCACATGCGAATAATAGCCGCAAAATGGCACAAAATGCACAAAAAGAGATCGGTTTTGACCCGCTCAATCAGTTCTCATTTTTGTGCCTTTTGTGCTTTTTTGCGGCTAAATTAGGTTCCTAATCCGTACTTCTGGAGGCGCCGATACAATGCGCTGCGACTGAGGCCCAGGGCTTCGGCGGCGCGGTTCGCGTTGCCTTCAAAGCGCGCCAGTGCTTTCTTAATCAGCAGCCGCTCCGCATCTTCGAGACTCATCTCCTCGAGTCGTGCCGACAAGCGCGCGTCAGGCGTTGCTTCGAGTGCGAGATCGAAAGCAGTCACAATACTTCCCGGACTCATCAACACCGCGCGCTCGATGACGTGGTCCAACTCGCGCACGTTGCCAGGCCACATGTGCTGGCGCAACGCGTCGAGTGCCTCCGGCGTGAAGCCCATGATCGGACGTCGATAACGCTCGCGATGCAGCTTCAAAAAATGCTCTGCGAGGACCGGAATGTCTTCCATACGATCGCGCAGCGGCGGCAAGCGAATTTCGACAGTGTTGAGACGGAACAGCAGGTCCTGTCGAAAACGGCCCTGGGCCACTTCCGCCTGTAGATCGGCATTCGTCGCAGACAGCAATCGCACATTTACCTTCTGTGTCTTCGACGATCCGACGCGTTCAAACTCACCAGTCTCCAGCACGCGCAACAACTTCGCCTGAAGATTCAGCGGCACGTTTCCGATCTCGTCGAGAAACAACGTGCCACCGTCTGCAAGTTCAAAGCGCCCGACGCGATCGCTTTTCGCATCGGTGAACGCACCACGAACGTGGCCAAACAGCTCACTTTCGAAAACGCCCTCGGCCAAGGCGCCGGCGTTCAAAGAAATCAGCGGCTTATCGCGACGAGACGAGATCGAGTGCAGCAAGCGCGTGATCACTTCCTTGCCCGTGCCGTTCTCACCGGTGATTAGCACGTTTGCGTCGGCGGGACCAATCCGCTGGACCAGATTTAGCACTGATTTCATCGCCGGAGACTCAGCAACGATCTGCGGCAACTCGTCCGAAACACTGTCGCGCAGCGCAATGTTCTCGGCCTCGAGACGCTCGCCACGACGCAGTGCTTCGGCCAGTTCGACCTGGGTGCGCAGAACAGCGAGCAGGCGCGCGTTGTCCCACGGCTTTTGAATGAAGTCGCGAGCGCCGCGTCGCATCGCTTCGACAGCGAGATCGACGCTGCCCCAGGCAGTCATTACCACCACCGGTAGGCTCGGATCTGCCGCGCGAATACGTGAGAGCAAGTCCAGGCCCTCGCTGCCGGAAGTTGTATCGCGAGCGTAATTCAGATCGATCAGCACGACATCGAATTGATGCGAGTCGATGACTTTGAGCACACCTTCAGGTGAGGACGCGCTCTCGATTTGATAGCGCTCACCCTTCAATAGCAGACTCAACGCCGCAAGGACGTCAGCCTGGTCATCGGCGATTAGAATGCGGGGCATTTGTGACTATTCATAGCGCAGTGCGATTAGTGGATCAACTCTGGTCGCGCGGCGAGCCGGGATCGAGCAGGCTAACAAGGCAGCGCCGAGCGCAAGAAGCAATACGATCACGTATGTCATCGGGTCGGAGGCAGAGATGCCAAACAGCATCGACGACATCCGGCGCGTCAGCACAAACGCTCCCGCCAATCCGATAACCGCGCCAATCAGCGTGAGCATGATTCCGTTTCTCAGCACCATCAACAGAATGGCAGGTCTGTGCGCACCGAGCGCCATACGAATGCCAATTTCCTGCGTTCGCAAAGTGATCGAATACGAAATCACGCTGTAAATTCCGAGCGTTGCCAGCAGCAGTGCGATCGCAGCAAACACCGCCAGCAACAGCGCGTTGAAACGACGTGGTGCCGTAGTGGTGCTTATCACCTGGTCCATTGTCTTCACAGTCGTGAGCGGCTGGTGTGGATCGATCGTCGCCACTTCTTTCCGAATGGCGGCAGTCAGCACTGACGCCGGCAGCGCGCTGCGCACGAAGAGATATCGATGTCGCTGAGGCGAGACCACACGCGACACGTACCAGTCAGGCTCAGGCTTCGAGTCGACGGCGCGATGCGGCACGTCTTTGGCGATACCGATAATCGTCACCCAGGGATTCTCAGGACGCGGCAGTCCCAACGTGATACGACGACCAATCGGGTCTTCGTTGGGCCAGTAGCGAGCCGCCATCTTTTCATTGATGACTGCGACAGGCGCCGCGCCCGGCTGCATGTCTTCAGGAGTGAAATCGCGTCCTTTAACGAGCGGGATGCCGAGCGTCTTGAGATAATTCGCGCCGACCAGTTGCCAGCCCGCAGAAGTCAGGTTTGTAGGATCGAGCCGGCGGCCTTCGGTTGCAAACGGATCGCTGCCCGCCGTTCCACTCAGCGGCTGGTTCGTTCCGAAACTCACAGATTGCACGCCGGGAACTGACTCAACCTGCGTAACCAGGCGCCGGTAAAAATCGGAAGCACGCTCGGGGTCTGGATAAGCCGAAAGATCAAGCTCGACAATCACCAACTGATCCGCAACGATGCCCGGATTCGTTTGCTGCAAGCGCCAGAGGCTCTTCGCAAGCAGTCCGGAGCCGACGAGCAACAGCACCGCAAGTGAGACTTCGGCAACAACCAGCGCGTTGCTCCAACGGCGCGAGCTCACTCCACCAACGTTCCGCGTCGTCAAAGACTCGTGTAGATCGACTTGCGACACAGGTCTGGCGGCAACGAGACCGAAACCAACACTGATCGCCATGACAGCCACGGCCATGAAACCAAACACACGAGTGTCAATGCTCACTTCCTGCGCACGCGGCACGATGGACGGTCCAAGTGCCACCAGCAGCTCGATTCCCCAGTTCACAAAGAGCAGCCCCAGAGCTGCTGCTAAAGTCGCGAGCACCAGGCCTTCAACGAGCAACTGCCTGATCATCTTCCAGCGGCTCGCACCCAGCGCAACACGAATCGCCAGTTCGCGATGTCTCTTCGCTGACCGCATCAACAAGAGATTCGCAACGTTCGCACAGGCAATCAGCAACAACAGACCAACCGCAAACAGCAGCACCAGCAACGCACGGCGGCTGCCGCCCACTACTTCTTCCTGAAGGGGCGTGACTGTTATCTGCCAGCCGCCGTCTTCGCCGTTAGGCCCACGATATCCGCTCAGCTCGCGCTCAAATCGCTGCCCCAGCGCGTTCATGTGCGAGCGGGCTTGTTCGAGTGTGACGCCGGGCTTGAGCCGCGCGAGCACGTTGAGAAAGTATGGTCCACGCCGAGTCGCGACTTGCTCCTGCGTGTACGCCAATGGCACCCAAACATCGGTGGGCTCGCCTGATACAAAACTCGGATGTGGAAACTGAAAGCCGCGCGGCATCACACCGACAACCGTGTAGCTCTCGTTGTCGAGCGTAATGCTCTGATTGATGATGCTGCGATCACCGGCAAAGTGTCGTTGCCAAAATCCATCGCTTAACAGGACAACCTGCTGTTGCTCTTCGGCAGTGAACACTCTTCCCAAAACAGGCTGGGCTTCGAGCATCGGAAAAAGACTCGCTGACACGTAAGCTCCGCGAATTCGCTCCGGCTCAGAGCCGCTGGACATGTTGAAGCTGTGGTTAGTATAGGCGGCGACCGCGTCGAACACATCGGTCTGCTTTGCGTAATCCTCGTACTCGGCAGCTTTCGCGGGCAGGCGTGAGATGTTCAGTGAGCGATAATTTCCCCAAACCACTTGCAGGCGATCTGAATTGGCGAACGGCAGCGAACGCAGCAACACTGCATTAACGACGCTAAAAATCGCGGTGCTCGCACCGATGCCAAGCGCGAGCGTGATCACCACCACAGCCGCAAACCCCGGCTGCTTCAGCAGACCTCTGAGAGCGTAACGCAGATCGTTTAACAATCCGTGTAATCCGTGGCTAATTATTCGTACCGTAGCGAGATCGTCGGTTCCACCTTGGTCGCTCTTCTCCCCGGCAGATAACACGCCAGCAGCGCCACTGCGATCAGCAGGATCGAAATGCCCGCAAAAGTCGTCGCATCCGTCGGCTCGACGCCAAACAGCATCGTTGCCATCAGCCGTGTCAATGCAAACGCGCCGACCAACCCAAGCGCCACGCCAATCAGCGCCAACTTCATTCCGTGGCCCAGGATCATCTTGAACACGTCGAGTGGCCGCGCGCCGATGGCCATGCGAATCCCGATCTCATGCGTGCGTTGCGTAACGGAATACGACATCACACCATAAATCCCGACAATCGCCAGCACCAAAGCGATTCCCGCAAACAGAGCCAGCAACGTCAGATTCAGACGTTCCGGCGCGACTGACTCAGCGCGAATCTCGTCCATTGTCCTCGGGTTGTAGATCGGCTGATCCGGATCCATCGCCTTCACTGCGCCACGAACCGACGAGATCAACTGATTCGGATCCGACGCGCCTTTGATAATGATGGTCATGTCGCTCCCCGGCACTTGATTAAAAGCAAAGTAGCCCTGCACGCGATCGCTATTCTGATTGAGACTTTCCATCTTCACGCGACCAACTACTCCGATCACCTCGAGCTTGGTCGGGTTCGAAGGGTTGCCGAGATTCACGCGCTTTCCGATGGGATCTTCATTGGGCCAGTGGCGCTTGGCAAATTCTTCGTCGATGACGATCTTGTTTAGGCCCTTCATTGCTCTCTCGTCTTCGTCGAGCTTGCTGAGATCGCGTCCAGCCAGATGCGATCGATCGTCGCGATCGTTAAATACGCGGCCGCGCAGCACGGGAATGTTCATGGCGCGGAAGTAGTCAGGCGTCACCAAACATGCTTCCATCAGCGGTGTCTGATCGCGCGCCGGTAGAGGTTGTCCATCGATTACGAACCCTGTCTGCCAGCCGTTGTTACCGAGCGGAAGGCCTGAAGCCGCGGCTACAGATTCAACACCCGGCAGCGCGCGAATATTCTCCAGCAGGTGGTTGTAAAAAGCGTCACGAGCTTCTTCAGTCGCATACTTCTTCTCCGGCAGCGAGATGCTGAAACTAGTCAGGTGTTCATGCGAGAAACCCGGATTTACCTGCTGAAGCTTGTAAAAACTGCGAACCATCAGGCCGGCGCCAATCAACAGCACCAGTGTAGTTGCAACTTCAACCACCACCAGCGAGCTGCGTAACCACTGCCGCCCGCTCATGCTGCGCCCACTCTCCTTCAATGTCTCATGCACGTCGACTTCACCAGCTTGAATTGCGGGAATCAGGCCGAAGAGAATGCCGGTGAGGAATGAGACTCCTACCGTAAACGCGAGCACGGTCCAGTCAAGACCGATCTCTCGCGATCTCGGGATTGCACTGGGACTGACGTACAGAATCAGATCCACACCCCAACGCGCCAGAATCAGACCAAGCGTGCCGCCAATCAACGACAGCAGAATACTCTCGGTCAGTAACTGCCGCGCGATGCGCCAGCGACTCGCACCAACAGCAGTACGGATCGCCATTTCTTTCTTCCTTGCCGTAGCACGCGCAAGCAGAAGGTTTGCAATGTTGGCGCAGGCAATCAACAACACAAAACCGACCGCACCGAAGATCACCCAGAGCGCGCGGCGTATGTCAGTTACGAAAATTTCCAACAGCGGTCGCATCCTCACGCGATTGCCGGCGTTGGTGTCGGGATACTGTTTCTCGAGGTTGGCGGCGATGTTGTTCATGTCCGCATCCGCCTGCTCGAACGTTGTACCTGGCTTCAGCCGCGCAACGCCATAAAGACCAGGGTGATTACCGCGACTTTGCCAGCCTGGCTGATCGGAAAGTTGGCCCACCGGCACCCACATCTCGACGCGGCTTGGATAAGCATACGATTCAGGCATGACGCCGATGACGGTGTAGCTCTTGCCGTTGAGTGTGATGGGTTGATTAAGAATGCTGGTTTGTCCACCAAAACGGCGTTGCCACAAACCGTAACTGAGAACGACGACGGGCGTGCCGCCCGGTTTGTCTTCGTCGTTCGTAAAAACGCGGCCATGCAGAGCATTCACGCGCAAAACGGAAAATAGATCCGCGGAGACCTGGCCCGTGATGATGCGCTCCGCTTCGCCGGCGCCCGTGAGGTTGTAACTCGCGCGATTGGAGACGGCCATCTTTTCAAAGGTTTGGTTATGCGCGCGCCAGTCAGTAAAGTTGGGATACGAGATGGACATCTCATCGAGTACGGGACTTTTCTCGTTGAGAAACACGAGCCGATCGGATTCCTGATAAGGCAGCGGCCGGAGCAGCACCGCGTTCACCACACTAAAGATCGCGGTGTTCGCACCAATGCCGAGCGCGAGCGCAATGATCACGATGATCGTGACGCCGGGATTTTTCAGCAGCATTCTGCCGCCGTAACGTATGTCCTGCCAGAGTGTCGATGCCATATCTGTTCTCCAGATTGTATGATTCGAGGACGAAACCAACCGAACAAGTCAGGAAGGGCCGCTTGCCCCGCTGCTCGGAAAGCGGGGGCAAGCCCCTCTTCCTGACTTGTTCTATTCTCTCTCTTCAGAGGTGCTGTAGGATCTATTAACTTATTCGTATCGCAGTGCAACCAGCGGATCCACCTTCGTCGCTCTTCGCGCCGGTAGATAACACGCAAGCAACGCAACCAGGACCAGCAGCAGCGGCACCGACGCAAACGTCAACGGATCAGCCGCCTGAACTCCAAACAGCATTGAGCTCATCAAACGCGTAAGCGCAAACGCTGCGACCAGACCAATCCCCACGCCGATGAGCGTCAAGCTCATTCCCTTCCTCAGCACGAGAAACAAAATATTACGCGGCGTTGCGCCGAGCGCCTGTCGAACACCAATCTCGTTTGTGTGTTGCGTGACAAAGTACGCGAGCACTCCGTAAATACCGAGCGATGCGAGCAACAACGCAAGCGCCGCAAAGCCGACGAGCATGATCATTCCCATACGTCGCTGCGCTGCTTCCTCGCCGAGCACGTCCGCCATTGTCGCAACGTTGGAAACAGGCTGGTCCGGATCGACTTCACGAATAATTTGCCGCACTGAGCTCACGAGACTCGACGTATCGCCTGTCGTGCGAATCGCGAGGTCGCGCGGTATGTACCAGGGGCTGTCATTGATCTGCTGGTACGGCAGGTACATCTCCGCTTTGACCGGCTCGTCGAGTCCCATCTGCCGCACGTCTGCGACGATGCCGACTATTTGCGTCCAGCGACTTTCAGGATCGTTCGGGTCGCCGATCTTGAAGCGACGGCCCAACGCATTCTCGCCCGGCCAGTACTGTCGCGCCATCGTCTCGTTGATGATCGCAACCGGCATCGACTGCGCATTATCGCGGCTGTCGAAGTACCGACCCTGTCGCAGCGGAATATTCATCGTCTTGAGATAGTTCGCGCTGACTTGACGATGATTCGCGTCGTACGCCATTCCCGGAATCGGCGCCTTGATGCCTTCCGGATAGAAGCCACTCGTGCCGCCTTTCCACAAAAGTGGGACTGACGTGCTGTAGCCAGCTGCAACGACACCCGGCAGATGCTCGACTCGTTGCAGCACCTGCTGGTAGAAGTTGTCGCGCTGCTGCGGCTCTTTGTATTTCTCGCGCGGCAGTATCGTGCGCATCGTCAAAACCTTTTCAGGCTCGAGCACCGAATACTGCTGGAAGAGTCGAAACAAAGTTTGAATCAGCAAGCCCGCGCCGACGAGCAGCACGACCGAGAGTGCGACTTCGAAAACGATCAGAGTGCTGCGCAATCGTCCGCTTGAAGTTGCGCGGGAGCTGCTCTGTTTCAGAGCTTCATTCAAATCGAAGTTGGCAGCCTGAAACGCGGGCACGAGGCCGAAGATGATCCCCGTGATGATCGAGATGGCGAGTGTGAAGATGAGTATGCGCGTGTCGAGCTTCAAACTCGCCGACAGCGCCATCTCTGCGGGAACGAGTCCCTGTAGAAACGAAAAACTAGCGTAAGCCAATAACGAGCCGACCACGCCGGCGACAGTCGCCAGCAAAAGACTTTCCGTCAGCAGTTGTCTGATAACGCGGGCACGCCCTGCACCGAGAGCCATGCGCAGTGCGATCTCTCTGCGACGACCAACAGCACGCGCCAGCAGCAAGCCGGCAACATTCGCGCATGCAATCAACAGCACGAACGCGACAGCGACGAGCAGAACGATCAACGAGCTGCGCGCCTGGCCGACCAGTTGATCACGCAACGGCATGACGATGGCGCCCATTTTTCCTTCGAACGTGTCGGCGGGATGGTCCGTCACGATTCGTCGCATCACCGCGTTCATGTCCGCTTGTGCCTGCGACAGCGAAACGCCAGGTTTCAGACGCGCAACCACTTGAAGGTAGTGACCACCGCGATTCGCCATCTCCTCCTGGTCCAATGCCAGCGGCACCCACAGGCGAACCTCTTTGTCGATGAATTGAAAGCTTGCCGGCATTACACCGATAACCGTGTGCCTCTCGCCGTTCAGTTGAATGTCGCGGCCGATGACGGCCGGATCACCGCCGTAGCGACTTTGCCAAAGACTGTAGCTGAGCACGGCAACTTTGTTTGCTCCGGGCCGATCCTCTTCCGTGAGAAAGCTGCGACCGAGCAGTGGCTGCATTCCAAAAAGCGGAAAGAAGTTGGCGGTCACCGAATACGCCTGCACACGCTCCGGCTCGCCATCGCCAGTGAGATTGAAACTGGTCTCAGCGGTCGCAGCGATGTCTGCGAACGAGTGATTTTGATTTTTCCAGTCGATGTAGTTTGCTGGAGCCGGTGTGTTTCGCGGAAAGCCGGCGAAGGTCGCATCTTCCCAAACTATGACCAACTGTTCCGGATTTTGAAACGGAAGCGGTCTCAGCAACACAGCATTCACGACGCTGAAAATCGCCGTGTTTGCGCCGATGCCGAGCGCGAGCGTGATCAGAGCAATAACTGTAAACCCCGGCCTCTTTAAGAGACCTCGAACTCCATAGCGAATATCTTTAAGCAGTGTTTCCATAATTGAGTAACACCACAAACAGCCGCAAAAAGGCACAAAAATCGCAAAAATATTCTTGTGTTTTTGGTGCTTTTTCCTGGTTTATTTCAGAGCTTCCAACGGGTCAATCCGGGCGGCTCTGCGCGCGGGCACAACGCACGCGACCAGAACGACGATCGCCAGGACAACCGCAACTCCGATAAACGTCACAGTGTCGATCGGCTTCACACCAAACAGCAGCGTCGTCAGATAACGAGTCACTGCAACCGCACCGGCAACTCCGATTGCGATGCCCAACACCGCCAGCAACATCGCGCGCTGCAACACGAGTTTGAGTACGTCTGCGATCTGCGCGCCGAGGGCCATGCGTACACCAATCTCGTGTGTCCGCTGCGTGACGTAGTACGAAGTGACTCCGTAGATGCCCAGCATCGCGAGCAGCATCGCCACACCCGCGAAAGCGCTCAACAGCAGCATCGGTGTTCGCCGCGGGGCCGCTGAAGTGGCGACGACATCTTCCATTGTCTTCACTCCATACATCGGCACTCCCTTATCAACAGAGCGAATCGCTTCGCGCACTGACCCCGCCATCGCGGTCGGTTCGCCCGTTGTGCGCACAACCAGCCTGAGGTTGTCCCACGTCGGATCCTGCGCGTAAGGCACGTACATTTGCGCTCCCGCTTCTTTATCCAGCGATGACTTCGTGTCACCGACAATGCCGACAACTTCCCGCAGCCCCTTCTCGTCGCGCCAGATCGTGAAGCGACGTCCGATTGGATTCTCACCCGGCCACAAATGCCGCGCCATCGTCTCGTCCACGATCACGACTGGCGTGCTGTGTAAATTGTCCTGGTCTGTAAACGTGCGACCGGCCTTCAAGGGAATCTGAAGGGTTTGAAAGTAATCAGGCGTGACGACGAGATATTGCGCATCCGACTGTTCTTCCAGTGTCATCGGCCGGCCTTCGCGAACCGCGCCGCGCCAGATGTTGAACGTATCGCCGCCCAAAGGCAGACTCAACACCGCGGCCGCAGACTGCACACCGGGCGTCGCTTTCACTCGATCGATTAGCTGGTTGTAGATGGAGATTTGCGCGTACGGCTCGCCCTCCGAATACTTGCCCGGCGGTAAACCCAAACGGAATGCGAGAACGTTATCTGGATTGAAACCGGGATCGATCTCCCGGAGTTGCAGGAAGCTCTTGATCAGCAAACCGGCGCAGACCAGCAGCATGAACGAAAGCGCGATCTCTATAACAATTAGTAAGCTTCCGATGCGATTGTGCCCGCCCGTTTCCGCTCCACGCTGGCCGCTGTCTTTCAATGTCTCATTGAGATTAGGTCGCGAAGTTTGCAGTGCTGGAACAAGTCCAAACAGAAGCCCGGCAAGGACCGTCACGCTCAGGGTGAATGCGAACACTCGCAGATCGATGCCAATCTCGTTCATTCGTGGCGTGTTTGGTGGAGTGATGGCAATCAGCAATTTGATCAACCAGAAACTCAAGGCCAGGCCTGCGACACCGCCGATTACCGAAAGCAGCACACTCTCAGTCAAAAGCTGCCGCACTACACGCAAGCGACTCGCACCGAGTGCTGTGCGCAATGCGATTTCCTTCTGACGATAAGCCGCGCGCGCGAGCAACAAGTTCGCGACGTTGGTGCAGGCGATCAGCAACACAACAGTGACCGCACTCAGAAGGATCAGCAACGACGGCTTCACGTTTCCAACCAGACTCTCACGCAATTCAGTAAGGTGAACGCCCCAACCAGCGTTTGTCTCCGCGTAGTTTTGTGACAGGCGCTGGTTGATCGTGTCCATCTCGGCTTGCGCCTGCGCAATGGACACGTTTGGTTTCAAACGCGTCACTACTGATATGTAACGGTTATCACGTGGTTCATTCTTCATGTCGAACGTCAGTGCGGTCCATGCCTCGCAATCATTCGGATAGTTAAACCCGGCGGGCATGATTCCCACGATTGTCGTAGGCTTGAAGTTCATAAACACCTTGCTGTTTATGGCTCCGGCGCTGCCGCCGAAGCGCTTCTGCCAGAGTGAGTAACTGATCACAATCGCTGGATCACTACCCGGCTGCATGTCACCGGTCTGTAAGGCGCGGCCGCCGATCGGATTGGTCTTGAAGAGCGGAAAGAATTCGGCGGATACATACGCGCCGCGCACGCGCTCAGTTTCGTCTCCGACACTCAGATACACACCGCCGGAGATAAACGCTGCGATCTGTTCGAACGACTGGCTCTGCTGCTGCCAGTCGATGATGTCGAGCACGGACATGTTGCTGTCGGTGATGCCCTGTCGCGGATTCACGCCTGTGAAGTGCACGACCCTCTCCGGCTCGGGAAACTGCAAAGGCCGCAGCAACACTGAATTCACCACCGTAAACATCGCGGTCGTGGCGCCGATGCCGAGCGCGAGCGTTGCAATGGCGATGACCAGAAATCCCGGCCGCTTGATGAAACTACGAACTGCGTAGCGCAGGTCTTTAATCAGTGTTTCCATATCTGTGTAATCCGTGTCTCATTCAGTTCTTAAAGCAATCACCGGCTCGACCTTCGTTGCGCGCCGCGCGGGCACGTAGCACGCGACCAACGCCACACCAATCAGCAACACAGACACAAAACCAAACGTCAGCGGATCGGTCGCGCTCACCCCGTAAAGCACACTCGTGATCGCGCGCGTCGCCAGAAATGCTCCAAACAACCCAAGCGCGGCGCCGATGATCGTCAGTTTCAATCCATGACTGAGCACGAGCCTCAGCACGTCGCTCAACTGCGCGCCAAGCGCGAGGCGAATGCCAATCTCATGCGTGCGCTGCGCAACGGCGTACGACGTGATTCCGTAAACACCGATCGCTGAAAGCATCAGCGCCACGAGTCCAAACACACCGAGCACAGTAGCGGCAACCTTCGCCGGGAACAGCGCAAGCCTCATGTGCTCAGTCAGCGTTTTGACGTCGAAGAGTGGCAGGTTTGGATCGAGCGACTGTATCTGGCTTCGCACTGCGCCAAACAGCCCTTCCGGATTGCCTTTAGTGCGAACCACGAGAATGCCGCTCGAGCTGTAATCCTGAGCCATCGGCTGCCAAACGAACGGGCGTGGATCTTCGGCGATGTTGAAGTACTTGCCGCCTTTCGCTACACCGACGATGCGAACCCATGGCCCACCCGGCCCTGAGAAACTGAAACGCTTTCCGACAGCCTCAGCAGTCGTTTGTAGTTCGGGCAACAAACGTCTCACGAAGAATTCGTTTACGACGGCGACTTTCTCAGTCTTGTCCTGGTCTGCTTCAGTAAATTCGCGTCCCTGTAGAATCGGCGTGCCCATGGTCTTGAAGTAGTCTGGTCCAACGTCCGCAGTCATCGCCTGCGGCACGTTCTCGCCACGTTCTGTCGGCTTACCCTCGACGAAGACATTGTTGCTGTTGTAGTTGAGACTCAGCGGTATGTAGCTCATCACTGCCGCCGATTCAACGCCGGGCAGTGACTGTAGCCGTTCGTTGAGCTGGCGATAGAACTGTTGTCCACGTGCGTCGTCATAACCCTGCAAACCGAGATCGAACGACATCGTGAGTGCGTTATGTGTATCGAAACCCGGGTTCATCGTTTGCAGTTGCTGTAGCGTACGCACGACCAGTCCGGCTGCAATCAGCACCACGAGTGAGATTGAGATCTGTGCGACGACAAGCACACTTCGCAAACGCGTTTTCATCGCGCCGCCCTGCGCGGAGGTATCTTTCAGAGCAGTCGTGAGATTTGGTCGCGTGGCTTGTAGTGCGGGAGCGAGTCCGAAGATCGCACCCGCCGCGACCGAGACCAGCAGTGAAAACAGAAGCACGCGCCAGTCAATACTAACGTCGAGTGCCAGTGGGAAATCGATCGGAGGTTTGAGCGCGAGCAACACCTTGATGATCCAGAGTGCAAGCAACACACCGGCAGCACCGCCTGCAAACGAAAGCAAAATACTTTCAGTGAGGAGCTGTCGGATCAGGCGCAGACGGTTCGCGCCCATCGCGATGCGGATCGCGATCTCTCTGCGTCGATCGGTTGCGCGCGCGAGCATGAGACCAGCGAGATTGGTGCACGTCACGAGCAACACCAGCCCCACGGCAGCCATCATCACCCATGCAAAACTCACCACTGCACCGCGCAAGTCAGGCAGAATGAACCCCGGTGGCACGATCTTAATTGACTGTCCTTCGTTGGTATCGGGATATTCCTTCGCGAGTTGCTGGGCCAACAAGTTGAGCGAGACTTCGGCCTGGCGCGCACTTACACCGCTCTTGAGACGTCCGATGGCAAAGAAGTTTTTCGTCTTTCGATTGTCAATCCAGGTCGCTCCGGGCTCGACCCATTCGATCATCGATGCCGGCAGCCAGATCTCGGGTGAATAGACAAACTCAGTGCCTTTGAAACCTTCCGGTGCAATGCCGATCACTCTGAACTGGTGGTTGTTGATCAGCACGTCTTTGCCGACGAGATCCGGATCGCCGCCGAAGCGCCGCTGCCAGCAGTCGTAACCGACGACAATCACCGGGTGCGACAGTTTTGTTTGGTCTTCTTCAGGGAGAAAGGTGCGGCCGCGGATTGCGTTGACGTTGAGCACGTCGAAGTAGTTGCCGGAAACTTCGTAACCCCAGATCCGCTCGTTCGCGCCGCCACGACTCAGACTGAGCGGGACAAAGCGGTAAACGAGTAACCCGGAGAGCACGTCGTTGTGATCGCGAAAGTCTTTGTAGTTAGGATACGAGAAGGCCGACATCGAATCGTCCTTGCCACGCACCGAAACGGAAACGATTTCGGTCGGACGATCGACAGGCAACGAACGCAGCAGGACTGTATTGACGAGGCTGAAGATTGCGGTGTTCGCGCCGATACCCAACGCCAGCGTGATCACAGCAATCGTGACAAACCCCGGGCGCTTGATCAGACCTCTGACTGCATAACGAATGTCTTTGATTAGTGAATCCATAACAGCTTCCTTTTAGCCACGGATTACACGGATGACACAGATTGAGCCGTGTTCATCTGTGTAATCCGTGGCTCCTTTCACTTACTCCTCAGTGCCTCGAGCGGATCGACTTTCGTCGCTCGTCGTGCCGGCAGATAAGACGCCACCAGCGCCACTACCATCAGACTCAGGCACACAACAACAAATGTCGGAACGTCAGTCGGGATGACGCCGAACAACAAGCTCTTCATCAACCGCGTCAATCCAAACGCTGCCGCGCCACCAAGCAATATGCCTATAAACGCCAACCAGAAAGCGTTCCTGAGAATCAGTCCTAAAATATTTCCGATTCGCGCACCCAACGCCATGCGAATCCCGATCTCGTGTGTGCGTTGGGCCACCACGTACGACATCACTCCATAAATGCCGACTGCCGCGAGAGCTAACGCGAGTGCCGCAAATGCTCCCAGCACAAACATCGAGAAGCGCTGGGTTTGGATCGAATTCACCATCACCTCTTGCATCGTGGCAACCTCTGTCGGCACTTGATCCGGATCGAGACTCCGTAGCGTCTGTCTGACTGTGCCAATCATTTCAGCGGGATCACCGGAAGTCCTAGCAACAAGCGTCATGAAGGTAACGGGATACTGCGCATGCGGCAGGTAAAGAGCGGCGGCGCTCGGCTTGTCCAGTCCATACTGTTTGACGTCGCCGACGACTCCAACAACAGTCCGCCACGGCTCATCCTGTCGTCCGGGATTCCATGGCAGCTTGATTCTCTTTCCGATTGGATCCTGATTGGGCCAGAAACGAGCAGCAAATCCTTCGCTGACCAACAGCACGAGTGCAGCCTTTTCGTCGTCCTGGTCTGTCAACTGACGGCCTCGTTCGAGCGGAATATCGAGGGCCTGGAGATAACCTGGTGTCATGATGTAGCGGTCGACCATCGGCCCCTGACCTGGTTGAGTTGGCTGGTACTCGATTTCGACTCCGGTGTTGTCAAAGCCACTCGTTATTGGTAGTGGAGTAACAATACCGGCATTGACCACACCGGGGAGTGACTGAACGCGCTTCGTTAGTTCGCGGTAAAACTCAAGTCGCTTCTGAGCGGTAGAATAGCGCAGCGAAGGTAAACCGAGGTCCATCTTCAATGCGTGAGAGTAGTCAAAGCCGGGATCTACTTTTTGCAACTGACGAACGGTTCGAATCAGCAGTCCGGCGCACATCAACAACACGAGCGCAAAAGCAATCTCTGAGACCACGAGAAAATTGCGCAGCCGCGTGCGGTGCATTCCGGCAGTTGAAGTTCTGCCGTCAGCCTTCAAAGCTTCATTTAAATCAGGTTGTGAGCTGTGCCACGCCGGCGCCAGGCCAAAAAGTAATGCCGTTAATAAAGAGAGCCCGAGTGTAAATCCCAGCGCCGGCAGGCTCAGCTCCACTGATTGCAGTTGCGGAATCGTTTCGCTGCCGAACGCTTTGATGAAATCGATTCCCCAGATCGCAAGCAGCAATCCGGCCATGCTGCCGGTAAATGCGAGCAGCGCGCTCTCGGTCATAACCTGACGAAGCAGTCGCCACCGCGACGCGCCCAAAGCAGTTCGGATGCTCATCTCGGAGGTGCGCAGTGTCGCGCGGGCAAGAAGAAGATTGGCGACGTTCGCACACGCGATTAACAAGACAAACGCAACCGCTCCAAGCAACACCCAAAGTGTCTTTTGAAGATCGCGCACCGTGTCTTGCTGCAAACTAACCAGGTGAACTCCCTGATTTGTGTTCGACTCCGGATGCTGTTTCTCGAGACGCTCTGCGATTACGTTCATCTCCGACTGAGCTTGCGCTATCGTCACGCCTTCTTTGAGACGACCAATGGCCCTGAGATGACGTGCCGAGCGTTCTTTCTCGTTAACCTGTTCCGCCACGGGCCGGTAAAGAAGAGCCTGTTTGTCCAGAAGAGTGGCCGGCAACGAGTGGAAATTCGCGGGCATCACTCCGACGATTGTGTGAGGGCGCAAGTTGAGCAGGATCGTTTTACCAACTGCATTCGGATCTGAGTTCAGTTGACGCTGCCACAGTTCGTAACTCAATACCACGACCTGGTCCTTGCCGTCCTGCTGTTCTTCGGGCAGAAAGGCGCGACCCATAAACGGCTGCGTGCCCATCACACTGAAGAAATCATCGCCAACGAGTGCGGCATTAACGCGGGCGGGCTCGCCGGTCCCGGAGAGCAGCGGCGTCCAACTGTTGAAGGTGGTAATACTTTCAAAGGCAGTTCGCTGCGCGCGATAGTCCACGATGTCTGTATGCGAGACCTGGTTTCGAGAATTCCCTTCCGCGCGATTCTCTCCCCAAATAAGGACCATCCGGTCCGGGCGTGTGAATGGCATAGGCTTGAGGAGGACCGAATAAACCACACTGAAGATCGCAGTGTTAGCGCCGATTCCAAGCGCCAGCGTCAACACCACCACCGCAGTAAACCCCGGCTGCCTCAGCAAGCTCCGTATGCCGTAACGAATATCTTTTAGGAAGGAATTCATGTTTTGTGCCTTTTTGTGGCTCTATTCATACCGAAGTGCTACAAGCGGATCGACTTTCGTCGCTCTTCGCGCCGGCAGGTAACACGCCACCAGCGCCACTGCCGCCAACATGACCGGCACCAGAATGAACGTCGTCACGTCGTATCCACTGATCCCAATCAACAGCGACGACAATACCTGCGCCAGCGCGAGCGCCATTAACAATCCAATCACCACGCCAATTGCCGCCAGTCGCATTCCCTGTTGCGTGATCATCTTCAACACGTCGCTTCGATTTGCGCCGAGCGCCATGCGGATCCCGACTTCGCGCGTCCGTTGCGAAACGACGTAAGCCATCACGCTGTAGAGTCCGACCGCACTCAACAAGATCGCGACGACACCAAACGCGAGCGAGAAACTCGCGGCCATGTTTGGTGCCCAGAGCGCATAAGTCATGTGCTCTGACATCGTCTTGACCGCAAACATAGGTACACGCCGATCGATCGCCTGCACTTCGCTGCGAATCGCTCCCACTAAAGAGCGCGGGTCAACACTCGGACGAATCACCATCGCCATAGTGCGCGGCCGCAATTGGCCCATCGAATAGTAAAAGAATGGTTTCGGATCTTCCGCTAACGCGCGGTATTTACCGGTCTTTACGACACCAACAACTTCCAATGCATCACGACTGTCAGCGCCGATGAAGATGCGCTTGCCGACCGCGCTCTCACCTGGCCAAAGCATCTGGGCCATCTGTTTATTGACGATGATGACGCGCTGCGTCTTTGGCGTATCGCGATCGTCAAAGTCGCGGCCGTCGAGGATCGGAATCTGCATCGCTTTGAAGTAACCGGCACTCACAATATTGGTCATGATGTTGCGTCCGGCACTGCCACGCGGGAGCGTTTCGCCCTCTTTAAGAATCGGGCCATTGGAATTAGAGCTGTCTCCGAGCGGGAGCGTTCGCGTGAAACCGGCAGCTTCAACACCAGGCAGGTGCGACACGCGTTCGACTACGTGCTTGTAGAAGTTGCGCGCCTGCTCTTCCTCATAACCAACCATGGTCGGACTCAGCGAAACGATTAACCCGTTTGCATTGTCGAAACCCGGATCCATCGTTTGTGCTTTGCGGAAGCTCTTAATAAAGAGAGCGCCACATACCAGCACGACGAGCGACAGCGCGACCTGCGCCACCACCAGCACGTTTCGCAAACCAAAACGCCTTCTCCTGCCTCGCTGCGCAACTTCGGTATCACCTTTGAGCACTGGCACAACGTCTGGATTTGACGAGTGCCACGCTGGGGCAAGCCCAAATACCAGTCCGGTCGCCAGCGAAACGATTAACGTGAACACGAGTGCGCGTGAATCGAGCGAAAAGAAATTCTTGACGACGTTGTATTCGATGACCGGAATGAAGCCTTTCATAAGATCCGTTACCCAAACAGCGAGTAACAGCCCGAGGCCTCCGCCCACTATCGAGAGCAGAACACTTTCGGTGAGAAGTTGGCGCACGAGTCTTGCGCGACTTGCACCTAACGCGAGACGAATACCGATCTCTTTGCGACGTGCGGCTGCTCTCGCCAACATCAGATTTGCGACGTTTGCGCACGCGATTAAAAGAATCAATCCGACGATTGCCATCGCGATCGCGCCGCCGCTCTTAAACACGCGACCCATCTCTCCCCAGCGACCGTCGATCTCAGACACCACGATAGCCTGCGTAGTATTCGCACGATCATCTGGGTACGCCTGATTCAGGCGCGACGCGATAGCGGATAGTTCGGCCGACGCTTGTGCCATTGAAACGCCTGGCTTGAGCCGGCCGATAACATTCATCCAATGACTGCCGCGTTGGGCGAGTATGCCCGGATTGCGCCGCAGATCTTCAGCCATCGAGATCGGCGTCCAGAAATCGAGGTCCAGCGCAAACTTTGTCCCAACGAAATATTCGGGAGCGACTCCAATCACCTGGTATGCGCGGTTGTTGAGTTGGACCGTCTTGCCGACGATGTTTGCATCCGACGCCAGACGGCGTTGCCAAAAACTGTGACTTAGCACGATCACGGGATTCGCGCCGATCGTCTTGTCTTCATCAGGCAGAAACGTGCGGCCCATTAACGGCTTCACCTGGGCCACATCGAAATAATTCGCGGAGACCACCTGTCCCCAGATCACATCGTTCTGGTTGTCGGCGTCGATTGCGGCCTGGACCATATCCTCGGCAGCTAAGCCCCCAAACGATGTGCTTTGGTCGCGGTATTCGAGGAAGTCAGGATAGGAGAACTCATCAGCGATGCCGCGGTCTTCGGCGATCTCCATCGGACGAATAAGCTCGCCCGCGTTCGGAACGCTGAGCGGCCGCATCAGAAACGCGCTCACGCCACTGAAAATGGCAGTGTTTGCGCCAATGCCAAGCGCCAACGTGATTACCGCAACCAGCGTCACGCCCGGATTCTTCATCAACATCCGAACGCCGTAACGAATGTCTTTGATTAGGTTTTCCATAGTTTTAATCCGCGTTACCCGATTTGTTTATTCTTCAGCAGCGCCGACAACACTCGCCCACGTTCGTAATCCGACTTGATAGTCTCGACCGCCCTTAAAAACGCGCTCTTCAAACGTGTGTCGCCGGTATAAACGTTCGATACCTCAACCAGAAACGTCGCCTTCTCATAATCGGACGCAAGACGCTCAGCCGAGGCGAGCAACAGCCGCAGTACCTGCTCACTCTGATCCTTCATTCTCGCGACCGCCGTTAACACACGACGTTGCTCATAGTCTGACTTGATCGTTCCGACTGCATCGAAGAATGGTTGTATCGCTGCCTCTTTGCCGGTGAGCATCGGTGCGACGGCCGTGAGCAGTTGCGCCTGTTCGTAATCAGAAGAGATGTTGCGCGCCATCTGGCGTAACACGTCGCGCAAAGCATTCGCGTCGAGATTCGCTTGCTTGAGGAGTTGTTGGTAATAAAGACGCTTGGCGTAGTCGCCCGAGATCTGATCGATTTCAGCCAGCACGCCGGAAACACCATGCTGGTCCAGGATCGTCTTCACTCGTTTTTCCGCATCGAAACCGCCCTGCCGCACCGCATCGAGCACAAACTTCGCCAACCATGCCTTGCCATTAGCATCGAGTGGCTGGGCAACGCCATTGACGTAGAACAGGCGCGTCAATTGTCCGCCGCCAAAGTCTCGCCTGACCTCGTAACGATACGACTGCCCATTGCGATGTTCTTCGACGAGCACCCATCCACCGTCGGAAACGTCTTTGATGTCCGTGTAATCATCAGTGAACTCGGCCTTGCCGCGTATCTCCAGACGGCGTCGCAGTCCAATATCTGTATCCGAGTGCTCCCAGCGCAGGATGTTCATATTCTCATCGCGAGTCTTCTGCGCGTGCGCCGGGAAAGGCCACGAAAGCAGCAATGCTACGCATGAAGCGAGCAGCCAAAGGATGCGAGCTTTGAGCGAGTGATTGAGCAACTTCATTTTCATCTCCTGGTTGGTGAAGTATTGCTGGCCTGCACGTTGATCGTAACTTTCAACTGGCGGCCAATAAATCCGCGTCCGTATGTAATGCCAAACGCATAACGATCGATCTCGGTCGTTGCGCTGTAGTAAATAAACTCTTCGCCGCGCGGCGAGCGGCTGCGATCCATCTCGTTCACGGCCAGAGCAATGGGCACAGTCTTGTCCTTAACAGTTAGCGTGCCCTCAACGTCGAGCGAGTCGCGATCTCTGCCTCGCCGAATGCTCGTGCTCTTGAACTCGATATCGCGAAACTTTTCGACGTCGAAGAAATCTTTCAGCAACAAGTGTGCGTCGCGTCGTTTGTTTCCGGTGTCAATACTGTCGGCCTTGATCGTTGCGCTAACAGACGACCGGGTGATGTCTTCTTCATCCAAAACGATGACACCTTCGAGATTCTTGAACCGTCCGCGAACGTGGAACCACAGGTTCCGGATCACGAATTCGACAGTCGTATAGGCTGGATCAAAATTCCAGACACGTTGACTCTTCTGGACAGTCATGACCATCTTGTTACTCCTGTAAAATCGCGGAAATCCTGTCGAAAGATTTACTCGTATCTGAGTGCCTTCAACGGATCCACACGTGTCGCTCTTCGTGCCGGCACATAACAAGCGAGTAACGTCACGAAGAACAATCCCACTGAAACCGCAACAAACGTCGCGGTATCAGTCGCAGTAACTTCAAAGAGCAACGTAGAAATCAATCGCGTCAACGCAAACGAAGCGGCGAGCCCCATCGCAATTCCCAAAATTCCAAGCACGATTCCCTTCTGCACTACCAGCTTAAGCACGTCAAAACGCTGTGCGCCGAGCGCCATTCGCACGCCGATCTCGTGCGTGCGCTGCAAAACTGAGTACGACATCACGCCGTAAATACCGACCGCAGCCATCACCAGTGCTACAAATGAAAACACGCTCAATAGCCACGCACTGAATCGTGCTCGCGCTACGGAGTTTGCAAGCAAAGTCTCCATCGTGCTGACTTCGCCGATCGGTTGTTGCGGATCGAGAGAATGGATAACGTTGCGCGCCGCACCCGCGGCAGCACTCGCATCACCGCGCGTTCGCAGCATCAACGTCATGCCCGGATAGACCAGCTCCGGATGTGGCCAATAGGCCACCGGCTCAACGGGAACATCGAGTCCGAGATGTTTGTGGTCCGCGACGACGCCGATGATCTCAGAGGGGACCTGCTCGTCTTTCATGTAGATGGTAACTTTGTGGCCCAGGGGATTCTGTCCGCCCAGGTTTTTCTTCACAAACGTCTCATTGACGAGCACGACGTGACGCATCTCAGTCGCTTCCTGATCGGTGTAGAAACGTCCGAGCTTGAGCGGAATCTGCATCACCTGAAAGTAATTAACGTCAGTAACGCACACCCCGGTAATCAACTCCCGATCGGGCGGCAGCTTTTGACCATCGAGATCGAGATTGGTACCGCTGTAAAGACCCGTGAATGGCGCCGTATCGATTGCACCCGCCGCGTCGACACCTGGAATCATCTTCATCTGTTCGACTGCTTGTTTGAAGAAGTTGATGCGCTTCTCGTCCGCGTCGTACTTCCTCGGCAGCAGGTTCACGCGAACTGTTAGCAGATTAGCGGGATTGAAACCGGTATCGACTGCCTGTAGACGCTTCAGACTTCTAACGAGCAGGCCCGCGCCCACCAACAACACAAGCGCGAGCGCCACCTGAGTCACAACAAACATGCTTCGCATGCGATGACTGCCGGTGCTACCCCCAACACTCCTGCCACTTTCTTTTAGTAAGCCGTGAAGATCGAAGCGCGTCGCTTCGAGTGCGGGCACAAGCCCGAACACGATGCCAGTGAGAACAGACAAACCGAGCGTAAACGCGAGGACGGACGCGCTGACGCCAACGTTCTTGAGATCAATCAGCGCCGGTGGGCTCAATGCAACAAGAGCCCTCGTGCCCCACCAGGCGACCAACACGCCCAAGGCACCGCCGAGCAACGATAGCATTACGCTCTCGGTCAATAACTGCCGTGTGATGCGCCAACGGCTCGCGCCAAGCCCGGCTCGCAGTGCAATCTCTTTCCGGCGCGCGCTCGCACGCGCTAACAATAAGTTGGCCACGTTCGCACATGCGATCAGCAGCAGGAAAGCCACCGCTCCCAGAAGAATCAGCAAGGGGCGTCTGATTGCGCCCGTCATTTGAGTGCGGAGTGGAACTACGTTGACACCCCAGTTAGTGTTGAAGTCGGGATACTGCTGTGCGAGTCGCGCGCCTATCGTCTGCATCTCATGCTGTGCCTGGTCCATCGAGATGCCGGGCTTCAAACGCGCAACGGCAGACGCGAAGCGGCCGTGACGTTGGCGTAGATCGTTCGTAATCTGAAATGGTATCCAGATGTCGGCAGGCTTTCTGGCGCGTGAGCGTCCCAGGATGTGCCAACCAAACGTAGCAGGCATGACGCCGATAATGGTGGCGGGTCGCTCGTTGAGCGAGATCTGGCGTCCAACGATCTGCGTGTCGCCGCCGTATCGTCGTTGCCAAAGGCCATAGCTGATAACGATCACGCGCGGTTGGCCTTCGCGTCCATCGTCCGCCGCAAAAGTGCGACCCAGAACAGGATTGGTTCCGAGTACGGAGAACAGGTTCGTAGTACCGAATTGGCCTGTGAGCTCCTCCGGCTCTCCGTCACCCGTGAGATTGAAACTGTTATCGAAAAAGGCTGCCATGTCGGAGAAGACCTGGTTCTGCTCTTTCCAATCGGAGAAGTTACCGAGGTTGATCGTGTTTTGATCGGTGGTGCCGCCCTGTCTCTTTTCCCAGACCAGAACGATTCGTTCGGGATCCGTGTAGGGAAACGTACGCAGCAGCACTGCATTGACCACACTGAAGATCGCGGTATTCGCGCCAATGCCGAGTGTGAGCGCAAAGAGCGCCACAAACGTCACCATCGGACTTTTCAAAAGCATCCGCACGCCAAACTTGATGTCAGCAATCAGTGTGGTCATTTTTTGTGCCTTTTGTGCCTTTTTGTGGCTCTATTCACACCTTAACGCTTCCATTGGATCCACTTTCGTGGCGCGCCACGCGGGTACGTAACACGCCAGCAACGCGACAATCGCCAACAACACCGCCACTGCCGCAAACGTAAACGGATCCTTCGCCGTCACTCCAAACAACAGGCTTTCGATCAGTCGCGTCAGCGCATACGCTCCTGCTAAACCAATCAGGAGCCCGAGCAGAATGAGCCTCGATCCCTGCTTGACTACCATCAGCAGCACGTCGCGAGACTGTGCTCCGAGGGCCAGACGTATCCCGATCTCATTCGTCCTCTGCGCCACTGAATAACTCATTACTCCGTACAATCCGACAACCGTCAGCACGAGTGCCACTGCGGCAAAGATCGAAAGCAACGTGGTGCTGAACCGCGGTGCTGCAACTGATGCGGACAAGTATTCATCCATCGACTTCACTGCAAACACCGGAAGGTCCTGGTCCATCGCTGCTACTTCCTTCGTGGCCGCGGAAATCAGGCTGTGCGGCTCACCGGCCGTCTTCACGACCACAACCATCTGGCTTATCGGAACCTGCGTTTGCGGCACGTAGTAAGCCGGTCTTGATTCCTGGTTAAGACTGCGGTTCCGCACGTCGCCGACGATGCCAACGATTTCCCGCATCGGGGAATCTTCGTCCTCAATTGTCGAGATACCGGGTTTAAAACGTTTTCCGATGGGGTCCTCGTTCGGAAAATATTGCTTGGCAAACATGTCAGAGATAATGACTACGGGAGTTGAGCCATGCTTATCGCGATCGTCGAAGTCGCGCCCTTTGATCATGGGAATACCCATGGTTTTGAAATAACCGACACCGGTCGAGAAGAACTCGGCAGCAGGTTGATCCTTTGGCGCCACTGGCCGTTCTTCAATGTCGAATGAGATCACGAAGCGGTCGCCACTCAACGGCAACGGAACAATCGTACTCGCTGATTGAACTCCAGGTGTGGTCTCGAGACGTTTTCTCAAGTCAATGAAGAACTGCGATTGCCGGTCGGACTTGTATTTGATCTCCGGCAGGCCGACGTTGAACGTGAGCACATTCTGAGGTTGCAGCCCGCTGTTAACTTTTTGCAGACGCCAGAGACTCCGAATCAGCAGTCCGGCGCCGACGAGCAACACCACAGCCATCGCAAGCTCGGCAATCATCAGCAAATTGCGCATATGAGTGCGTCGCCCACCTTCGCTCGTGCCGCGGCTGCCTTCTTTCAATGCCTCGACCAGCTCCGTCTTGGAAGAATGAAAGGCAGGCGCTAGACCGAATATCAATCCGGTCAGCAGCGAGACGCCGAGCGTGAAACCTAAGACGCGCCAGTCCATACCGACGTGAACTGCGCGCGGAATGTCTGCCTTTCCGAGTGAGACCAGCAGATCGGACCACCACACTGCGAGCAACAGACCGACTGCGCCACCAAGCAGCGAGAGCAACACGCTTTCAGTCAGCAACTGCCGGATGACGCGCACGCGGCTCGCGCCGAGCGCACTGCGAATCGCCATCTCTTTGTGACGGCTCGTAGCACGCGCAAGCAGCAGGTTTGCGACATTCGCACATGCGATAAGCAGCACGCACGCGACGGAACCGAGCAGGATCAACAGCGCCGGACGAATGTCGCCGACAAGCGCAGTCAAAGCGGATTCAAAGCGCAGGGTCTTGTGCGTATTCTCGTTGGGATACTGTTGCTCCAGCCGGGCAGCAATTGTTGTGAGCTCCGCCTGTGCCTGATCCTTTGTGATTCCGGACTTGAGACGTCCGATCACGCGCAGAAAGTGCGCGCCGCGTTGAGATGTTATGGGATCCTTGCCGGACGCGTCGCCGGCGATCGAGGTCCATAGCTCGACAGGATCGTTCTGAATCGGAAACTCAAAAGATGCCGGCATCACGCCGACAACCGTAAACGGTCTGCCCTCGAGCGTGATCGACTGATTGATGATCGACGGATCTGAGTTGAAGCGTTTTTGAAAGAGGGCCTGGCTGAGAATCACGACGCGGCCCGTTTCAGAAGGCTTGTCTTCTTCAGGGAGAAAAGTGCGACCCAGCATCGGCGACACGCCGAGCAGCGGAAACAGATCCGCAGTGACAACCGCGCCTTGCAGTCGTGCGGGTTCGCCGCGACCGGTCATGATGTAGTCGGCGCTGTGATAACAAGCGATTCGCTCGAAGACGGTTTGCTGCGCCCTAACATCGAAGAAGTTTGGGTACGAGTGTGACCCACGTTGCAGACCGCGCTCAGTGTTGGTTTCAAAAACTGCGACGAGTGATTCCGGGTTGGGAAATGGCAGCGGTCGCAGCAGCACTGCATTCACAACGTTGAAAATCGCTGTGTTAGCGCCAATGCCGAGCGCGAGTGCGATAGTAGCGACGATGCTGACGCTCGGCGACTTGAGCAGCATGCGCAATCCAAAGCGGATGTCTTGAAGTAATGTATTCATGATTCTTTGTGCTTTTTGTGCCTTTTTGTGGCTCTATTCGTATCTCAAAATCTCCAGTGGATCGACTCGCGTTGCGCGTCGAGCCGGAAGGTAACACGCGACCAGCGTCACCACTGCGAGCAACGCCGTAACAACTCCGATCGTGAGCGCGTCGGTAGCGCTCAATCCAAATAACAAGCTCTTCAACAACTGTGCGGCTGCGAGTGACGCGGGCACACCGATGACAACACCAAACAGCACCAGCTTCATGCCTGCCGCAGCACCAGCGCGAGCACGTTATGACTCTGCGCACCCAACGCCATGCGTATGCCGATCTCGCGCGTACGCTGGACCACAGACCACGCCATCACGCCGTAGATCCCGACGCTCGCGAGGAGCATTGCGAGAATTCCGAGAAAAGTTGCGCCATGTGACGCAGCTCGCGCGGACAGAACACTCTCGTCTTTTGCGATCTTTTCATCGAACGTGCTTACAAAGAGTCGCAGCACAGGCTCGAGCGCATACGCTTCACGGCGCGCCAGATCCTTCATCGCAGCAGCGTCTGACGAGGTGCGCACTAAAAGCGTCGTATCGCTCTCGCCTGGTGTTGCCCCCGGAATGTAAACGAA
>DASUYO010000296.1:0-10372 GCA_036377375.1 Pyrinomonadaceae bacterium | reverse complement strand
CGCATCGGTTGAGGCGATATCGATCGAATGTGACCATGAATACGATGCTAATACTTGCAAGCCTCGCGACAACCGTTGCTGGAACTTCAGCTGGAGCGCATGGTAATCAGAGGTTGCCGAGTTGTCGGTGAAAGCAATGAAGTCGAAATTAGGATTTACGCCTAATAGATTGCTGACGCGCAGCAAGTCCCTGCCAATCGCCCCTACGTAAGTGGCCGAGAGAGTCTGATTAGTGCCGATGGATTGTTCCAACGCCACGTTCCACTGGTATGTCCGCGGAAGTTTCAAATGAGGGTCCGCGACGAGAATTGTAGAAACAGGAAGATTGGTGCTTAGCGCCGGAGGAGCCGCGTCCTGAGCGCTCAGTGGAAACGCCGAGGGAACAAAAGTCTTATCCGCACTGTATGGAAAAAAGCTGGATACACCTCCGAGGGATCCCTGTCCGAGATCGTAGAAGACTCCGAACCCTGCGCGCAGGACCGCACCCCAATTTCGTAATCCGCCAAACTGATAGGCCAGCCCGATTCGTGGCGCGACATTGCCGTAAGTCGTCTCGTATAACGGCGTACCGCGCGGAGCGAGCGTCATGGTGGCGGGATTGTTCATCCCGAGTACGGTGAACGGATCGTCGGATTCGCTCTTGCCCTTCAGAGGTGGGTTGACGTCCCATCTCAAACCATACGTTGCCGTCAATCGTGGCGTTATCTTCCACGTGTCCTGACCATAGACCGAGAAGTTTTGTGCGAGGAGTGCATTAGTCTGAAAAGAGCTCGCCTGGGCGAACAGCGCAGTGCCCGAACGAGCACCGCCCGGCGCAGCGGTAACGTTCGAGAACGCGACAAATTGATGGTATGCCGCTGGACTGCTGAAAGGCGCGAGCCACCGATAGTCCATCCCGAATTTCAATTGATGATTACCCCTGGTCACTGAGAGGTTGTCTACCACGTTTACCTGACGTTGCTCGTCGACCCCTTGCTTTCCCTGAACGTACTCTCCAACACCCAGGATAATGAACAACAGTGTTCCATTAGCCGATGTAATGCCGGAAGGAAACAAGATCGAATCAGTCGGCGGCGCGGCGCCGCCAAAATCGTCCAATGCGAACCTGATAGCAAGTCTCTGATTGCTGTAATTCGCGCGAACTTCGTTACTGATTTGCGGATTGATGATTTGTGTCAAACCGATAGTTCCAGTGTGAATAGACGACGACAGAAAATTAGTCCCGCTGAGCACTCTACCGGACGAGAAGACCGGACCACGTTGGTCCAGGTCGGAGGGCGAGTAGTTATATCTGCCAAACAGGTGGAACCGTGGGCCTAAAGCATGATCGATCCGGCCACTGAAGGCATCGAGCGTTGAAGGATCAGAAAAGCTGGCGTTGAACTGTGCCCTTCCTGACCCAAGTCCCGGTCCGTTCGCAACCGGAAACGCGTTCAGGTATGGACGCATGGCAGCCGAAGCTTGCTGCCGCGACTGGTTGTCCGGTACCGTAGTTTGTGCGGTCGCTGGTTGGCGCAAACGTTGTCCTTCGTAGGAGAAGAAAAAGAAAGTCTTGTTTCTGGTCAGCGGGCCACCAACTACGCCGCCGAAATCATTTAGCCGCTCCTCGGGTTTTGCCAGGCCCTTGACGTTCGTAAACCAGTCCGTCGCATCCAGCAGATTGTTTCTGAAATATTCGAACATCGTGCCGTGAAGATCGTTCGTGCCGGAGCGTGTTGCAATTGAGATTTGCCCGCCCGGCGTGCGTCCGAACTCAGGCGCAAAGGAAGACGTTTGGACTCTGAACTCCTGCATCGCATCTACCGACACGAGGCTATTGGTCCCACCCGAAGCACTGAGCGCCGGCAGCGCACCCGAGGCACTCTGCATCATGGCGATAAAGCCCGTAACCCCGAAATTCGCGCTCACCCCATCCACGGTGAAATAGTTCGCATCCGCGCGCTGTCCGTTTACACTGAATTGTCCCTGGTCGTTGAAAGCGGTTGGAGTGACGACAACTCCTGGCGTCAGATTTATCAGCGTCTGGAAACTGCGGCCATTGAGAGGGACATTCTCGACAAAGGTGCGGTTAACGACTGTGCTAACTGTTCCGGACTCGATATTCACGGGCGCCGTGTCATCCTCCACTGTTACGCTTTCGGAGACGTCGCCCAGTGGCATCTCGAAATCGATCCTCAGCGCGTCCTGAACATGAAGGATTACATTTGGCCTGATTAATTTTTTGAAGCCTGGCTTTTCGATCTCGATACGATAGGAAGTGGGCGGAAGATTGGCGAGGTAGTATTCGCCTGAGTCGTTTGTTTTTGTTTCATAGGCGAAGTTTGTGCTGGCGCTGATGGCAGTGACTTTGGCATCAACTATCAATGCCTTCGCCGGATCGGTTATGCGACCAGTCAGGGAAGCGTTAATAGACTGAGCGCGTACACAAGTGACTGCGGTGAGGAGGAGCAAAACAAATGCGGAGCCGCATCGCATAAGTCCAAACCTCTGGGCCAAGCAGGATGCCTGAAACTACTTCTCCTTAGCCCGAATGTCAAATGTCAACCACTAAATGCGGTTAAGTATCGATCCCTCTTTTGGGGGATGCCTGCGGGCTGCGGGTAAGGTAAATCAGTTCTGAGATAAACTGTGCCTTCATGAAGCGCACGCGCCCAGGACGATTAATGTTCGTTCCCGGTATGGTGCTGACCTGCATCCTGCTGGCGTCCTGCCCGTCTGCGTTCGCACTCAATCCGGCGCTTGATGTGAGTCAGTACGCACATACGTCATGGAAGATCCGCGATGGATTTACCAAGGGTGAAATCAGCTCAATTGCTCAAACGCCCGATGGGTATCTATGGCTCGGCACCGAGCTAGGTCTATATCGCTTCGATGGCGTCAAAAATGTGCTCTGGCGGCCGCCAATGAACCAGGATCTTCCCTCTAGCTTTATCTTCAGCTTACTCGTTACGCGCGACGGAACCCTGTGGATTGGCACTGCTAAAGGTTTAGCGAGTTGGAAGGACGGCCAGCTCACGCAGTACCCGGAACTAGCTGGTTACTACATTTTCACGATCATCGAAGATCATGAAGGCGACGTATGGGCTAGTGGCATCGGGGTCACAACTGGCAGGCTCTGCGCGATTCGAGCCGGCAACACTCAGTGTTATGGTGACGATGGTACTTTCGGCCGGGGCGTGTTCAATCTGTATGAGGACAGCAGGGGAAACCTCTGGGCCGGAGTGAAGAATGGATTGTGGCACTGGAATCCTGGTCCACCAAAGTTTTTTCCACTCGCGGGCGAGCCTGACGGTATACGGGGTCTGGGCGAAGCTGAGGATGGCACCCTTCTGGTCGGGTGGAACGGTAGACTCAACCGTATTGTCGACGGAAAGGTCCAGCCGTTTCAGTTGCAAGCGCCAGCGTTCCAGTTCCGCGCCAAGAGAATACTGCGCGATCGCGATGGTGGTCTGTGGATTGGAACCACGGATCATGGGGTGTTGCATGTACAACGCAGAAGCGCAAATGCGGTTGAAGCGTCGCAAACGCTGCCAAGCGAAAGTGTGAACGTTCTCTTTGAGGATCGCGAACGTAACATTTGGGTGGCGACGAGGACCGGTCTCGACCGCTATCGTGAGTTTGCCGTCGCAACGTTTCGTATGAATGCCGAAGTTAACTCTGTGCTTGCGGATAAGAATGGAGGTGTGTGGGTCGCCACGAATAACGGCTTGGGCCGATCGAATGATGGAGAGACAAAGTATATTTTGGCAGACGGCCGTGAACTCCATCCCTTCAGCGCAAAGTCTCTTTTTCAGGATGATGGCGGCCGAGTTTGGGTCTCCACGCCGTTCGAGCTTGGATATCTGTCAAACGACCGTTTCGTTTCACTTATTTCTGTGCCGGGAGCAGTGACCGGTATCGCGCAGGACACCACCGGAAATCTATGGGTCGCAAACGAGCATGCCGGTCTTTTTCAAGTGCTCCACGGAAGTGTGGTGCGACAGATCTCCTGGCCCAACCTCGGACATACCGACCATGTAAGCACAATGACCTCTGATCCCGTCCGGGGCGGAGTGTGGCTCGGATTTTTTCTCGGTGGTATTGCGTACTTCGGTGATGGTCGGATCCAAAACTCATACAACGCCGAGCAAGGTCTAGCAGGCGGTCGGGTAAGTGATCTCCAGGTCGCTCAGGATGGTTCGGTGTGGATTGCCACCGAAGAAGGACTCAGTCGGTTGAAAAATGGCGTTGTCACCACCCTCACCAGCAGGAACGGTTTGCCCTGCGATGCAGTCCATTGGTTAAGAGAAGACAAGGAGGGTGCGGTATGGCTGTACACTCCTTGTGGCCTGATGCGCATTCCGCGCGCTGAGTTAAATGACCTAGCGACCGCAGTGGAACACAACATCAATGCAAGGCGAACCATCACCGCGATCGTTTTCGACAATTCGGATGGAGTTATGTACCTTGCCTCGGGAAGCCACTTGACCCCACAGGTCGCAAAATCCACCGATGGCAATTTGTGGTTCCCGGGTAGTGATGGCCTCAGCACCGTCGACCCGAGTCACCTTCGCATCAACAACATCCCACCGCCCGTGCACATTGAACAGTTCATCGCCGATCACCAAATCTACGACGCGACCTCCAGTCCTGATGGACGTTTGCGTCTACCGCCGTTGATTCGCGATCTGCAAATAGACTACACGGCACTCAGCCTGGTTGCACCGGAGAAAATAGCCTTTCGCTATATGCTCGAAGGCCGTGACAGCACCTGGCAAGAGGCGGGCAATCGTCGCCATGCTTTCTATAATGATCTGCCTCCCGGTCCCTACCGTTTTCGTGTCATCGCTTGCAACAACAGCGGCATCTGGAATGAGACCGGCACGTTTCTGGATTTCTCGATCGAGCCCGCCTATTACCAGACCAACTGGTTTCGCATGTCGATTGCCGCCGCTTTTTTGCTGCTGCTCGGCTTACTCTATCAACTGCGCGTACGACAGGTAGCGGGGCAGGTACGGGCACGCATGGAAGAACGACTCGAGGAACGCGAGCGAATTGCCCGCGACTTGCACGATACGTTATTGCAAAGTGTCCAGGGATTGATCTTGAAGTTCGATGCGGTCGGCAAACAAATACCTGGGGACCAGCCAGCGCATAAGGCGATCCAAAAGATACTCGATCGCGCCGATGAGGTTCTGGCCGAAGGAAGAGACCGCGTTCGAAATCTCCGCGCCAGCACGATACCAATGGGCGGTTTGCCTGCAGCATTTGAAAGTGTGGTGGAACAGTATTCACAAAATGGCAAAGCGAGCTTCAAAACCCTGGTAGAAGGCAGTGTGCGGGAGTTACACCCAATGGTCAGGGAGGAAGCGTACATTATTGGGCGTGAAGCGCTTATCAATGCGGTCACACATTCGGATGGCAATCGGGTTGAAGTTGAGATTGCCTATGACCCACGACAATTTCGCTTACGAGTTCGCGATGATGGACGAGGCTTTGATCCCAAGATTCTCGAAAACGGCGGTCTGCCGAATCACTTTGGATTACAGGGAATGCGTGAGCGCGCAGGCAGAATTGGCGCCGAGCTGAAGATATGGAGTGGTCGTCAAACCGGAACCGAAATTGAACTGTTAGTTCCCGGCATTACTGCTTATAAGGCAGCCCGCCCGAAAGCGAAACACTCGTGGTTCAGTCGCATCTTCCGTAAGCTACGGATTAATGCGGACGACATAAACCAGAGCCAATAAAATTAGATTTCTATTATTCCGCGACGCAAAGCTATGGTGACGGCGTGCGTGCGATCGTTGGCGTCGAGCTTGATGAGAATGTTTTTCATGTGAGCCTTCACGGTCTCTTCTGAGATATGAAGATGGTCGGCAATTATCTTGTTTGCGTTGCCGGCCGCCACTTGTCGCAGGACTTCCATTTCGCGCTCGGTTAACGCATCGTCGGAGTGGTGCTCAGCCATTTCCATCGCGATCTCGGCAGGGATGCGTTTCTTGCCCCCATGCACAATTCTAATCGTCTCGACCAACTCTTTGCGGAGCATGTTCTTAAGTAAGTAGCCGGAAGCACCGGCTTTGAAGGCCCGCACAGCTTGCGCGTCACCGCTATAGGTGGTCAGCACGATGATATGGGCGTTTGGGAACTCCTTGCGAATGGCCATGATTGCCTCAATGCCACTCATCCCCGGCATCTGCAAGTCCATGAGAGTTACGTCCGGCCGATGAGCACGAAATTGTTCGATGGCCTCTTGCCCGTTGTTGGCTTCTGCGACCATGAGCATATCGGTTTCACTCGCAATCACAGCGGCGATACCTTCCCGCAACAGCGGATGGTCATCAACAGTGAGAATGCGGATCGGATTTTTAGCGCTCATGATTGGACTGGCCAGATCCTACTACGAATCGTTGAAAAGAGTTAGTGAAGGCAAACCACAGATCACACAGATTCCAATAAAGGCAATCTGTGTAATCTGTGGATCAGGATACTAGTCATGCTCGAATTCAAAATCCGGGGCGAGCTGCCTTGGAAGGTCGTCGCCACCGATGCCTGAACCCATAATCACTGCATCTGCTTCACCAAGCAGCGTCAGTTCGGGAGTCTCGTATTGGTTCTGCATTGGACTATCCTCCTTTCTTCTAAGTTTCAAAAGCTATTCAAAATTCTGGTTTCATGCGGCTCGAAGCATTTGCCTCGACAGCCCATCAGCCGCGCGATTGCGCAACCATAATTCGAGCAGGATGATTTGCCGCAACTGGTATTCGTTGCAGTCCAATCCGCCGCACAGACGCTCCAACCGCGACCTAACACTCGCGTGGTCTATCACCCCTCGGTCTACAAGTTGAAATTGATTGGTCTTGAGCAGCGTATGAGCAATGGGACGGATCGCCTCCTGCCACGGTGCACTGAATGAACCTTTCGATCGCCGCTCTCGCAGCTTCCTGGGCCATAGACCCGCGAAGGCTGAGCGCATCAGTCTCCGTGGTTCACCCGGACGACAGAGAATGTCAGCCGGTACGTTCATGAGAAACTCAACCAACGGACGATGTGCGAACGGATGTGTGTAGTCGAGGTGTTGCAACTGCTCCGGCGTTTGCAGTGTGCGCAGCTCGAGTGCCATCGTCAGGTTGTAGAAATATTTTCGGCGCTCCGATGGCGCTTGCAGCCAGTCGTTCGATAGGAATTGCGTTGTGTCAACGCTGCCGGTCCGATTACTAAAATCAGGGATCAAGGAGGTCTCAACACTCTTCGGCGCGTAAGAACCGTCGCCATTCGTATATATCGCAGCCGGCGTCAGCGCAGGTGGAAGCGTCGCCTGAAACGCCTGCCAAAGAATGCTGTAGACGGGACGGCGAAGAATCTTGCTCCAGGCGAGGGCTTCCGTCGCGGCGTCACCAATTCGAAATTGGCGCAGGGACGCCGCGACTTGAAGACTATCGTCGAACCAGTTACCCATCACGAGATCGCCGTTCTGTCCCGTCAGGATTGACCCGGCATTGAGCTGCCGCGCTGTTTCCGCCATCCTGGTCCATAAAGGCCGAAACGCTTCCGGCATCGCATTGCCTGCCTGTACGTCGCTGATGAGCGGAACGTCGTGTGTAGAGATGTGCACGCCATCAATCCCGCAATACGATTCGATTTCGCGAATGAACGGCTCGTCGAGCGAGTTTCGCCAGGTAAAACTCAGACCAGTGAGACGCGAAGCACTCGCAGCGCCGGTTCGCATCAGATGGTTAGCCATGCAAACCACGGAAGACGAGTCAAGACCGCCGCTGAGCTCAGCCAGAACAGGTGCTTCAGTTTGCAAACGCACGGCTACCGCTTCGCGGAAGAGCGCGAGAAGTTGTTCCTCGTAGCGGTGCTCGCTGCGGTAACTGATTACATCTCCGACAGGCAGCTCCCAAAAGCGATGGATACTCGTTTTTTCTGACGACACGCAGACTGCGTGACCCGGAGGTACGGAGTAGATGCCCTTGTACGGCGTGCGGTTCGGGTAGCCACCGATGCTCAGGAATCCGGCGATGTATTGCTCGTCGAGATCAGAAATCTGTGTCTCGTCCACCAGTGACTGTAAGCGGTTGGACCAAAGCACACGTCCCGCTTGCACGTAGTAATAAAGTGGACGCACGCCTGCGAAGTCGCTCGCGAGTACAGTCGTGCGCTTAACATGATCGCGAATTACAACACTCCAATCACCAATCAGGTGGACCAGACCATCAACATCCCAACGCTCATAGGTGGCGCGTGCGATTGCGGCGTTGCTGTTATCGCCGGCAAGCGAGTCTCTCAACCTCAGCATCAAATCGTCTCGATTATCCAGTCTGCCGTCCCAGTGCAGGACTTCGATCCGGTCGTCGTCCTGGCGCTGGCCATCAACTGCAATCGGTTTTTGTGTACTGATAAGCATCTTCGTTTCCTCCGCTACGCAACGTGCAGTGGCAATAATCGTTTCTGATAGGCTGCCGAGCCATACACAACGCGGCCATCTACCTCAACCCATGCGTGTGAAAAGAACGGCGACGGACGATAACCGATCACCAGTCTTGCAAAGATGCCGTGTCTCCGGAGCAATCGCACGGTACAGACAGCTCGCTGCAGACACAGCACCGGCTTCCAGTAGAAACAAGTGGCGAGATGGACCGTATCGCAGATTGCCTTCTCCAGTTCCTCACTACCTGGGCGCGCCGCAACGGATTGCCGCTTCAACTGCGACAGAATGCGTCCGGAACCTCGCAACGAAACAATCACTTCATAGCGCGCGATCTCGAAGAACGCTCTCGATAAGAGTCTGATCTTTTTCATCACGCAACCTCCCTTAGGATAAGCGTCTGCTGTTCAAGTTGGGCCAGAAAGCTAATCGTGTGTTCGCGTGCAGTGTTGGCAGCGACTTCATAGGCATCGCTGATTCCGTTCGCAATTGCTTCCAATGATAGTTGCTGGTCGATCCCCCGCCAGATACGGGCGCCGATGTGATTCGCAGTGAACAAGCTGCCTTTGCCGGTGTGTAAGATCACTACCCCGTCGTCGTGAAAAGAAGCAGCAGCTTCGGGATTCGGGATAAAATTGATTTTGCTAATTTGGTTCGCCATCTTCTTTTTAATTCTCCTTCGTAATGAACATCCACTCGGATCTTGTAATTTCTCGTTACGCTCAGAGAAGGCGAAAAAACGGCGGGCTTATTACTACCGGGATCGAGAGGAAGTATTTTTTTTCGTGAGACAGCGGGGGATGGCCCAATTTCAATTTCTTCTGTGCATAGAATCCGAAATTAGGCCACCTGGTCCGCGATGATCTTGACAAGCTTCGAAACTCGGCGGTATCGGTATAGCGCCCAGGTTCCTGTATGAACTCTTTACAAATCGATGCTCGGCTGCTGCCTTATGTTCAGGCAACGTCTGAAGCCGACTCAGATCGTGTGCTTAGCACGCTCGTGGCGGAGTGCATCGGACCGGTAATCAAACAGGTCATCCGGTCTAAGTTGCGGGTGCATTTCGATCATGATGGGCGCGCTCCTGACAACCCTGATGCCGAAGATCTTTATAGCGCAACGCTGCTGCAGCTCCTGACCCGGCTAAAGGAATGCAAAGCCAGCCCAACTGATAAATCGATCGGTAACCTTCAGAGCTATGTTGCGGTCATTTCTTATCACACCTGCTATGAGTATCTCCGGTTCAAATACCCTCAGCGGCATAATCTGAAAAACAAACTACGCTACCTGCTGACCCACCAACCCGGCTTGGTGCTGTGGGAGAATGAAAGCGGCGATCTGGTCAGTGGATTTACCGAGTGGCGTGATCAGGCTAAGGCCGCCGCGCGCAGCGAACGGTTACAACAACTACTGAACGATCCGCGCACGGTAATGCAATCTGCGTCACAGCGTGGAGACTTTCGACGCGCGAACCAGGCCGATCTGGCGGCCGCGATTTTCAACCACACGAGCCATCCAATCGTGTTGGACGAACTGGTAGATATTGTCGCCGGACTATGGGGAATAAAAGATCGCACAGAACAGCCGGCCACACGAGATGAAGAAGCAGATTCATTAGCACAGGTAGCCCAGCAGAATACCGACGTGGCGGCTGAGGTTGATAATCGATTTTTCCTGAAATGGCTGTGGCAAGAGATCTGCCAGTTGCCGGTGCGACAGCGAATAGCGCTGCTGCTTAATCTGAGGGACGATCAAGGGGGTGGCGTAGCGGCGTTACTGCCGGTCACGGGCGTTGCCAGCTTGCGCCAGATTGCGTCAGCGTTGGAGATGGTGGGCGAGGACTTCGCGCACCTCTGGCCACGGCTGCCGCTCGACGATGCGAGCATCGCCGGTTTGCTGAGCGTCACCCGGCAGCAGGTCATTAATTTGCGTAAATGTGCGCGCGAACGTCTGGCGCGAAGA
>DASUYO010000295.1:0-3205 GCA_036377375.1 Pyrinomonadaceae bacterium | reverse complement strand
AGAGTCGAAGACAGCTACGGTGAAGATCCGTATCTTGCGTCAAAGCTCGGCGTCGAGATGGTCAAAGGCCTTCAGGAAAACTACACCGTCGCCTCAACCGCAAAACACTTTGCGGTCTACAGTGTCGGCAAAGGCGCGCGCGAAGGACAGGCGCGCACCGATCCGCAAGTGTCTCCGCGTGAAGTTGAAAACATACTGCTGCCACCGTTCGTTTCCGCGATCAAACAAGCAGGCGTCCTCGGCATAATGAGCTCTTACAACGACTACGATAGTGTTCCAGTTACCGGTAGTAATTACTGGCTGACGCAACGATTGCGAAAGGAGTTCGGCTTCAAAGGCTACGTCGTTTCAGACAGCGCCGCCGTCGAATATCTCTACAACAAGCACGCAGTAGCAGCAGACATGAAAGATGCTGTTCGACAGTCGATTATGGCGGGCTTGAACGTGAAGACAAACTTCACTCGGCCGGAAGACTTTATTCTGCCGTTACGCGAGCTCGTCAAAGAAGGCAAAGTTCCAATGCAGACGTTGGACGATCGCGTAAGGGATGTGCTGCGCGTGAAATTTACGATTGGGCTTTTCGATCATCCGTATGTCGACGACGCAAGTAAAGCCAAGTCGATGGTTAACTCGGCGGAACACCAGACGGTCGCTTTGCGGGCAGCGCGCGAGAGTCTGGTGCTTTTGAAAAACGATCAGAACGTTTTGCCTCGGAGCAAGCAGATCAAGTCGGTGGCAGTGATTGGGCCGAACGCCGACGATCAGAGTCTCAGCCAGTATCGCTATGGTCCATCGGCTGTTCAGGGTGTGACGGTGCGCCAGGGCATTCAGAACTTGCTCGGCAGTTCCGTCAAGGTGAACTACGCGAAGGGTTGTGACGTGGTGAGCGAACACTGGCCCGAGACGGAAGTGTTGCCGGAACCGGTAACGACACAGGAACAGCGGCAAATTAATGAAGCGGTCGAAGCGGCGAAGAGTTCCGAAGTGGCGATCGTTGTGTTGGGAGACTCCGGCAAAACGGTTGGTGAGAGTTTGAGTCGAACCAGTCTGGATCTTCCCGGCCGGCAGTTGGAGCTGGTCCAGGCTGTTTATGCGACCGGAAAACCAGTGGTCGTAGTGCTACTGAATGGCCGGCCAATGAGTATCAACTGGGTAAACAAATACGTTCCGGGAATTATCGAAGCATGGTTTCCGGGCGCGCAGGGTGGGACCGCAATCGCTGAAGTTTTGTTTGGCGACTACAACCCGAGCGGCAAGCTGACGATGACCTTCCCGAAAACTGTTGGCCAGATCCCGTTTAACTTTCCCACTAAGCCGAACGCACAATGGGAAGGGGAGAAGTCGCGAGTCAATGGCGCGCTTTATTACTTCGGGCACGGACTCAGCTATACGAAGTTCAGTTACAGTAACTTAAAGATTATGCCAACACGGCAAAAGGTTAACGGCTCAGTGACGGTGACGTGCGATGTTCAAAACACAGGTGCAAGGGAAGGCGGGGAGATAGTTCAGCTCTACACTCGTGATCTGGTCAGCAGTGTAACGACTTATGAAAAGAACCTGCGTGGCTTCGCGCGAGTCAATTTGAGACCGGGCGAGACAAAAACCGTGACGTTCATGTTGACGCCGGCCGACTTGAGTCTGTGGGATCGAAACATGAAATTCGTCGTCGAGCCGGGAATGTTTCGCGTCATGGTAGGAGCCTCGTCGGAAGACATTCGCCTCACGGGTGAATTTGAGATTTTCCGGTAGCAAGGTTGCACTTGGATCCGCGTCAGTACCACCTGCGGTAGCAACTGTGTTGGAAGTCAAGCAGAAACTGTCTGCTGCGGGGATTTCCAACAGGTGTTGTCACGAACCATGATGTTAATGATGGACAGCAATTTGCGCATGCAAGCAGTGATGGCAACTTTGAATGGTTTCTGTTTGGCGCAGAGACGTTCGTAGAATGCTTTGATCACCAAGTTATGGCGCGATGCGCTGAGAGCAGCCATGTAGAGCACGCGTCGCAGTTCGGCGCGACCGCCGTAGATGTGACGGGTGCCGCGTTGCTGTCCACTGTCACGATTCAGTGGCGCCACGCCCACCAGCTTGCTGATTTGTTGACGATTAAGTGTACCCAGCTCCGGCAAATCAGCGATTATCGAGAAGGAGACCACCGGGCCAATGCCGGGAACACTTTGTAAGATGTCATCCTTGGCTTGCCAGGGCGCCGAACTTTGCAGCAGCGCTTTGAGTTGCTCGTCGAGTTCAGCGATGCACTCCTCAAGCCAATCGATATGCTCTTTGATTTGGTCGCGCACCGTGTCGCTGGCGGCGGAGGTGCGACGATTTTTCTCATCGACGAGCATCTCGATGAGTTGGTCACGCCGCCGGGTCAAGGCAGCCAACTCCTGCTCTTCTTTCGATTTAATGGGGCGTAGCGGTGGCTTTATGGCGGCGGCAAAATGGGCTAGCACGCGCGCATCAAGCCGATCGGTTTTCGCCAACTGGCCCAGGGCTTTGGCGAAATCGCGCACTTGCCGCGGATTGATCACCACTACCGGCAGGCCAGCCGCACGCAGGGCGCTAACCACTGGTATTTCCAAACCACCAGTGGCTTCCAGCACGATCAGCGCCGGCCGGCAGTCGATCAGTTCGGCGATCAGTTTGCCAAAGGCACTCACTTTATTCGCACAACGGAATTGGCGATCGCTCTCGTGCACGGCCACTTCCAGCTGTTGTTTGGAAACGTCAATGCCAATGAAGGACTTTGACTTTTTCTTGGTCATGAAATTGGTTCTCCTTCCCACGCTTGCGAATCCGGGCTCTAGGCCCAAGCAACTGTTCGGGTTGAGGGAAAACAAGGGCAACGATCAAGGGCTACCGCACGGGCTCAAAGCAACCAAACGGGTGAACGATCTATTGCCCTCTCTTGCCCAATCGCTTCTGTCATTCCGCGATCGGCAAAGCAACAAACACTTTCTAACTTGCATGGGCTTACCATACAAGCGGGTGGCCAGTGATCGGTCGTCACATCCTTAAGAGGCGTTTGAAACTGAGCATCGACCACCCGCTACCGCAGGTGGTACTGACTTCGATTCTCTCAATGCTAAGATGACGAGGTAATGGATAAACCCGTCGAGCTAACCGGGCTGAGCCAGCCGGAACTGATCTCCTTTGTCGAAACGTTGGGTGAACCGACGTATCGCGGGCGGCAGCTTTTCGC
>DASUYO010000294.1:0-3029 GCA_036377375.1 Pyrinomonadaceae bacterium | reverse complement strand
ATCGCCGGTCAGGGACAACTGTTGCTGCGAAATAACGGCGATGGGACGTTCAGCGATCAAACCACAGCAGCAAAACTCGTCGACAAAGTCTCAGCCCGTTCGATCGTCCCAACAGACTTCGACAACAGGCGCGACATCGATCTTCTGATTGCGTCCACTGACAAAGTCGCACTCTGGCGCAACATGCGCGACGGCACGTTCCACGATGTCGCGAGTGAAGTCGGGCTCGCAGTCAAGGGTGCGACAAACGTCGCGGTCGGAGACGTTAACAAGGACGGCTTTACTGATTTTTACTTTGGCTCGCCGAACGACACTACCGGTTACTTTGCAATGAGCAACGGCAAAGAGCGTTTTCAGCTCACGCGCGCGGAAGGCGGAAGCAGTGCTTCCCAGTTCATCGACTACGATAACGATGGACTGCTGGATCTTGTCTCGGTTGTTCAGACGCAATTGCGAGTGCTGCGCAACATCGGCGACGGATGGACGGATGTAACTGCCAAGGCGGCGCCCGGACTCAACGTAAAGCGGGCGCGTGTTCTTCTTTCCGGCGACATTGATGGCGATGGCGACACCGATATCATCTTCGGAGATCCGGGAGGCGGATTGAAGGTCTTGCGCAATGACGGCGGCAATGCAAACCGCTCACTTCACGTGAACCTCGCGGGCAGAGTCAGCAATCGCAGTGGTGTCGGCGCGAAGATCGAAGTGCGCGCGGGAAGTCTCGCGCAGAAACTCGAAACCTATTCCGCTGCGCCTGCCCCTGCCCCTGCCGACGTTCTTTTTGGTCTCGGCAAACGCACGACAGTGGATGCGGTGCGTGTGCTGTGGCCTGCCGGAATCGTGCAATCCGAAACAGAGATCGCAAGCAACAAACCGCTTTCGGTCATGGAGCTGGATCGAAAGCCGTCTTCGTGTCCTTATCTATATACCTGGAACGGAGAACGGTTTGAGTTCATCACGGATTTTATGGGTGGCGGCGAGATGGGCCATCTCGATGCGCCCGGTGTTTTCAACATGCCGGATCCGACTGAATACGTGCGCATTCGCGGCGATCAACTGCGCGAGCGCGACGGGCGTTATGAACTGCGTGTCACCAACGAGCTCGAGGAGGCTTTGTTCGTTGACCGGCTCCAGTTGATCGCGGTGGCGCATCCGCAATGCGTTGAGATTTATCCGAATGAAGGTCTCACTGAACCTCCGCAGCCGTTCAAGATTTACGAGACACGCGACGCTCGTCCGCCCATAGCGGCAGTTGATGAGCACGGGCATGACGTGTTGCCGCGTATCGCACATCTCGATCGCGAGTATCCGGATGATTTCAAGCTTCAACCGATACGTGGTTACGCAGAGAAGCATGAGTTGACGTTGGATCTTGGTCCGAGTTCCTCGCCGCGAACGTTATTGCTGCTGACTGGTTGGACCGATTATGCGTGGTCCAGCGACAACCTCGCCGCGTCTCAAAGTGGTAAAAGTCTCATGTTGCCGGCGCTTCAGGTGAAAGATAAACAGGGACAGTGGCGCACTGTTGTTGAGAACGTCGGAATTCCGGTGGGACGGCCGCAAACGATCGTTGTTGATCTCACGGGCAAGTTTTTGAGTGCGAGTCGTGAAGTGCGTATTGTGACGAATATGCGCATTTACTGGGATCAAATCCTGGTTGATACATCGCCTGGAAAGTTTCCAATGCGATTGACGCGGCTCGATCCGTCTGCCGCCGACCTCCGGTGGCGTGGTTTCTCTCTCGAACACTCGCCTGATGGACGACAGCCGTTAACTTATGACTACAAGCAGGTGTCGTTCACATCGCCGTGGAAAGTGATGACGGGGCGATACACACGTGAGGGGAACGTGCGGGAGTTGTTGCTGGCGTCCGATGATATGTTTGTGATTTCGAGACCGGGTGATGAATTGAGCTTGTCGTTTGCGGCTAACAAGCTGCCGCCGCTGCCGCAGGGATGGACGCGAACGTTTCTGCTTTATGCTGACGGATTCAGTAAGGAGATGGATATCAATTCGGCGAGTCCCGATCAGGTTGGACCGCTGCCGTTTCATGCGATGAGCAAGTATCCGTATCGCTGGCCTGAGCGTTATCCGCTCACTGAAAGGCGACGAGAGTACTTGGAAAAATATAACACCCGAATTGTTACATCACAGGTAGACAGGATTGCAGGATTAACAGGATTTTCAAGATGAACCACATCAGATATTCAGTCGCGGCATGTCAAACCGATCTCGCGAATCCCATCGATCGCCGCGGGATGCGTGCGAACACCGATCGCATTCTTTCGATGATCGATTCCGCTGTCGCTGGTGCGGCACCGTTTCTGCCGGTGCGACTCGTTGTCTTCCCCGAGTTTGCACACTCGGCGCCGGTCTTTGAGACTGCCGCGGAGTTGATCGATAAACTCGCGATTCCGATCCCGAACGAGCACACCGAGCGTCTGCAACAGAAAGCTAAAGAACACGACATCTACATTCAGAGCGGATCGATGCTCGAAGTTGATCCGAAATGGCCCGGCCACGTCTTCAATACGACGTGCCTCATCGGCCCCGAAGGCGTCCTTTACAAGTATCGGAAGGTGAACACGTGGATTCCTTACGAAGTACACACGAGTCCACATGATCTGCCGGACTATGACGAGCCACTCTTTCCCGTGGCTGACACACCGATCGGGCGCCTTGGTTGCGCGATCTGTTACGACTGGCTATTTCCTGAAGCGATGAGGCAGTTGGCAGCGAACGGCGCAGAAGTGCTGTTGCGCGTTTCCGCTTACATGGATCCGTGGGGCGCGACTGAGCCGATGGCGTGGTGGACCATCGTCAATCGTTGTCGCGCGCTCGAAAACGTCGCTTACGTTGTAGCAGCCAATCAGGGCGCCAGCTTGAAACACTATCCTCCTTATTCCTGGCCCGGCGGCAGTCAGATAGTTGATTTCGATGGGCGTCTGCTCGCTGAAGCTTCGCCGGGACCGGGCGAGCGGATCGTCGTCGCACCGATAGATATCTCAGCATTGCGACACGAGCGTGAA
>DASUYO010000293.1:0-10870 GCA_036377375.1 Pyrinomonadaceae bacterium | reverse complement strand
ACGAACAGGTTCAATACGAGAAAGGCAATCGTAAACTTGTAAGGGCGGTTCAGAACTGCGCGAGCAAAGCGGATCGTTTCTTTATCCGCTGGACGATGGCCGGAACCGGTTGCCGGCTGAGCGGTAGTTGAGGCTCCGCAGACGCCGCATTGAGTTTGACCGGCGCCGACGATTGCCCCGCAACTACGGCACATTGTTGGCCGGCCGGGGTTAGTTTGGTTGGATTGACTTTCCGACAATAGATAAGATTTAGCCACGGATTTACACGGGATGCACACGGTTAAAGCTAATCCAGTGTTAATCCGTGAAATCCGTGGCTATAACTCAGCCCATCTTTTCCAACAGGCTCACCAGATCGTCGGCGTGTTCCTCTTCGACTGCAAGAATTCCTTCCATCATCCGTCGCGACGTCGGATCGTCGTTTCCGAAGTAGCTGATCATCTCGCGATAACTGTCGATCGCAATGCGCTCGGCAACGAGATCTTCTCTGATCATCTCGACAAGTGAAGTGCCCTCGACGTATTCCGCGTGACTGCGCGTCAAGAGGCCTTCAGGATCGAAGTTAGGCTCGCCCTTTAGCTGAACGATGCGTTGCGCGATCTGGTCAGCATGTCCCTGTTCTTCGTTGGCATGCTGTAGGAATTCTGCTGCCACACTTTCCGCATTAATGCCGGTAGCCATGAAATAATGCCGTCGATAACGAAGCGTACAAACGATCTCGGTTGCGAGGGCTTCGTTCAAAAGTTTCACTACGGTTTCACGATCAGCGCTATAGCCTTCCGTGACAGCACCATTCTCGATGTGTTGCCGGGCGCGATCGCGCAAAGTTTTGATATCAGTGAGAAATGGTTTATCAGCCACGAGCCTCACTCCTTGCATGTTGAATTTAGGGGGACACGGATCTTAACAGATCGTTCAATCCGCACCTAACTTGCCCTGCAACTTCAGATCTGCCGGCGCATTCGCGTCGCTCGTCACCTCAACCGGCACTTCCCAAATAAGCGTCCTGATCCTGCAAGTTCCGGTGTTGTCTTCACGACAGTAAAACAGCGTAACTTGAGCCCGAAGATTCGCAGATCCAACTGCTGCCGCACTTAGCGGAAGACGCAGCGGAAGCTTCAAATCCTTCGTCGCCTTTGCAGCGACCCTGTCATCAATCGCTAAGTTTTTACCATCGACTGAAACTTTGTATCGCTGTGGCGCGAGTGGATTGAGATGGTAGCCCTGTGGCAACTCGACATCGATCTGAAGAAAACCGTTAGCACCGGCGCGGAGTTTTTGTGCAGCGACCTTGATCTCTTCCGCGTTTGGACCAGTCGCACTTTCGAGCGCTTGTACGTTCTTTGCCGGTGGCGTAAGTCCGTTGATACGAAGCGTACTGGCGTGTTTTGTTTTCAAATCGATCACACGAATCGCGTGATTATTCGTGTCAGCGACGTAGAGATTTCCATTCGCCAGCGCCAGTCCTCCCGGTTCATAGAATGAAGGAGACGATCCATCTGCCTGGCCCGGTTTTCCTGTTCCAAACAACGAGGTCACTCTCCAGTGCTTCGGATCGAGCTCTTTGATCTTGTGATTGTATGTATCGGCGATGAGAAGTTTGTCGCCGTACGCAACTAATCCGAGCGGATGCTGTAGACGCACATCGTCACCGAATCCATCAACATCACCAAACTCGAAGAGATCACCGCCAACCAGCGTCTTTACTGCACCACTTTGAAGATCGATCCCACGAATGATGTTCGATTCACTGTCAGCCACGTAAAGCTTCTGACCGTCGTTCGCGATTCCCGACGGCTGCGCGAAACCCGCCTCGAGCAAGTGGCCGTCCAAACGCGCCTCACGACCCGAGCCGGCAAAAGTCGACACTTCGTTCTTGTCGAGATCAAGTTTCCAGATCTGGTGCGGACCAGCCATCGCGATGTAAAGCTCACGACCGATGAGTTGCAGATCCCAGGGCGAGCTCAATGCAACTGATCGTGCTGGTCCTGTTTTGAAATATTCCTGCGACTGTTTACCTGTGCCCGCGATAGTTTCCACGGTGCGCGATTTCAAATCGACTTTGCGAATGAGATGGTTTTCAGTATCGGCTACATACAGGGTATCGCCGTCGAGAGCTAATCCTTGCGGACGATAAAAACTCGCCTTGTCGAACGGTCCATCCGCAGTGCCGATATCGCCGCTGCCGATCGTATCCACGAGTGTGCCGTCAAGTTTGGTAACAACGATGCGGTTGTGATTTGAATCTGCGATGAACAGTCGATCGGTTTTGGCGTCGGCGAGAAGCTTGCCGGGAAAAGCGAGCGGCAGATCGCCGACTTTGGCTCGCTCGAGCACGAGCTTCAGAGGCTCTTCGTTCAGTTGTCCTTTGCTGCGAAACTCTTCCGCGACCTTGGCGATTGTTCGATCGATGACGTCGTAATTGCCTTCACCTGAGACGCCGCCGACGATGTAGCCGGCGGGATCGATCAGCACCTGAGTGGGCCAGGCGCGTACGCCATAGCTTTGCCACACCGCGAATTCCGAGTCGTTGTAAACAGGATGTTCTAATTCGTAGCGCAGGATGATGCGCCTGATGTTCTCCGTCTCTTTTTCGTTTTTAAACTTCGCGGAGTGAACACCGATCACGACCAGCTCGTTCGCGTACTTTGCTTCGAGCTTTTTCAGATCCGGAATGATGTGCATGCAGTTGATGCAGCCATAGGTCCAGAAATCTAGCAGCACGATTTTGCCTTTCAGTGCTGCGAGCGAAAGTGGTTTATCGGTATTGAGCCAACCACGGCCGCCGGTGATTTCCGGCGCGCGGACGCGAGTTCTTTCTTGTGCAGACATAGAGATATCCTGAGCGATCAAAGTTAGAAGTACTAAGACAGCGAATTTTACTGATTTCATACGGATTGATCTTCGCGGCCTTCAAGTAATTGGTCCACGCGTTCTATCGCGCGTCGCAAGTGCGGAATCGTGATCGACCCGCCCACTACGAGTGCGACATTAAACGCGTCGAGAAACTCTTCACGGTTCACACCAATCGCCGCGCACTGCTTGATGTGATACGTGATGCAATCATCGCAGCGCAACACCGTTGAAGCAACGAGGCCCATGAGCTCTTTCGTTCGTTTGTCGAGCGCGCCGTCTTCATAGGCCTGTGTATCAAGTGCGAAAAAGCGTTTGATACCAAGGTGATTACTGCCGAGCAGTTTCTCATTCATCGCCGCGCGATAACGGTCAAACTCATCCATTGCGTGCGCCTTTCATTTGAGAGATTGAGCTCTCATTGTACGATCCGTCTTCATCCGTGCAAATCGGTGGCTAATACTTTAACCTTTAGCTCTCTTGAACAAACAGGCATTCACAACTCTCGAGTACCAGCATCTGCTGGAACTAATCAAACGCAACGCGCAAACCGAACCCGGACAACGACGCGTCGAAACACTTGCGCCATTCGACAATGCATCCGCACTGCGCCGCGAACTTTCTGCTTTAGCAGAATGCGTGACGTTGCGCGCCCGTGGCGTCAGGTGGTGGTTCAACGGATTGACTGATCCTGCCGAAACGATCGGACGGCTGCATGTTGAAGGCGCGAGTCTCGATCCACTGGCGATTCTGCAAACTGCGCGTCTTTGCCAGCAGGCGATGTCTGCGCGAGATGCGATCCTTGCCGAGCGCGACAATGCGCCAGTGCTTTGGGAGCTGGTCCAGGATCTGCCACGCGAGCTCAACACGCTGGTGGTGCGTGTTACCAACAAGATTCTGCCGAGCGGCGAATTGGACGATCGAGCCAGTCCGGAACTGGCAAGTATTCGTCACGAGATCAACGTGCTTCGCTCGCGCATCACACGCTCGCTCGAAGGACTGATGCGGCGGTCGGCTGAAGCGATTCAGGATGAGCTCGTAACAATCCGCAACGATCGTTTCGTCATTCCGGTGAAAGCCGATCATCGTGGACGTGTTCAGGGGGTCGCGCACGGCTATTCATCATCCGGAGCGACGGCTTTCATCGAGCCTCTCGAAACTATCGACGCAAACAACGAGTTGCAGAGTCTGCATGAGAGCGAAGCGCGTGAGATCGCGAAGATTCTCTTCGGCCTGTCGGAAGAGCTGCGGGCGCAACTGCCGGCAATCGAACTTGCGGCGGCAGCGGTTGCTGAGCTCGATTTTATCAACGCGCGCGCCGCGTTTCATCAGAGTTTCAACTGCGTCATTCCGGAAATTCAGACTGAAACGAAACCGAATGCCAGCGGCGATTTGGAGCTAATCGAAGCGCGCCATCCTTTGCTCGAGGAGAACTTGCGCGTTACGGGCGGCTCGGTCGTTCCGGCTTCGTTTGCGCTCGACGACGACAAGAACGCGATGGTGATCTCCGGCGCAAATGCGGGTGGCAAGACAGTGGTGTTGAAAACAACAGGCTTGCTCGCGTTGATGGCACTGTCGGGGATTTCCGTGCCGGCGAAATCCGCGCGATTCCCATTTTATGCATCTGTGCTGGCGGATATCGGCGATCATCAATCGCTCGCGGCCAATCTCTCGACGTTCACGTCACATGTAGCCAACATCGCGCGCATGATCGATCTGTGTGAGGCGCCCGCACTGGTCCTGCTTGATGAAGTGGGTACTGGAACCGATCCCGAGGAGGGATCCGCGTTAGGTGTCGCTGTAGTAGATCATTTCCGAAGAGCTTGTGGCGCGCACGTGATCGCGACGACGCACTACAGCGGGCTCAAGATGTATGCCGGCAACGAAGAAGGTGTTGTCAATGCGAGTGTTGAGTTTGATGAAAAGACGTTGCGTCCGACGTATCGCTTGCTCGTTGGCGTTGCGGGTGCTTCATCGGGCTTGGAGATTGCACGTCGCTTTGGTGTGCCTGCGCCGATCGTGGATATCGCTAGGGAATCTGTTGCAGACTCGTCATTGCAAGCGTCTGAATATTTGCGACGAATCAAGCGCGAGGCTGAAGAGGCCGAAGCATTGCGACTGGCGCTTGAAGAAGAGCGACAGGCAGTCGCGGAGAAGTTTGCATCACTCGATAAGGAAGCGGCGAAGCAGGAGCGTGAACGGCAGTCGGCGTTTGATCAAACCGTGCAGCGCGCGATCGCCGAGCTGGAGAAGCATGCGCGCGAGCTGGTAGCAAAGATCGAAGACCGCACGGAGCGAGTTCGCGCGGAGCGAGATGCTCAGCGGCGAATTGCGGAAATGAAACGCACCGCACAACGAGGGGTTCGCATCGTGCGTGAAGGTCAACCGGTTCAACCAGAGCGTGCCGCCGACGCAGACATTGCTGTTGCAGAAACACCAGAATACGTGACCGCTGCGCCGCGTGAGATCGTTGTGGGTGATAAAGTGAAGCTTCGTTCATTTGGATCGATCGGCATCGTGGACCAGATCAAGGATGGCATGGCTGAAGTGCGAGTGAAGTCGCTGCGCTTCCGCGAGAAGCTTGACAATCTCGAACTGGTCGAGGCTACTGCAAAGCCGCAGCACGGTAAGTTAGAAAAACTGCGACGTGCGGCAAACACGGAAGTTCATCTGGCTGCTGTGGAAGACAAGGCTCAGTCAGAGTTAAACGTTATCGGACAAACCACTGACGAAGCCGTTGATGCGGTGGACAAGTTTCTGGATGAGGCGTCGCTTGCGAGTTTAAGCAAAGTGAGAATCATTCACGGTCACGGCACAGGCGCTCTGCGTCGCGCGATCGGCACATTGCTTGACGGCCACCCTCACGTTTCTCGTTTCCTTCCCGCCCCTCCCGACCAGGGCGGTGCTGGTGCAACTCTGGTTGAGTTGAGACAATAACTAGTGCTCCGGAGGAGCACGATGTTTATAGCTTTGTTACGTTTATAGTTATGCGCTCCAGCGGAGCGCAATATTCATCCTGTGATTACATGTCGCTCCTGACGGAGCGAACAAAAATTATGGTGGCGGAGCTATAAACATTTTGCTCCTCCGGAGCAAAGAACACCGTATTCGCATCTTCAGGTAAATGCGTTACCCCCAGACATTCATCGACGATCTTAAACGACAGGCAGACATCGTCCGGGTCATACAGGATTACGTGCAGCTCAAGAAGAAGGGCGCGAACTGGATGGCGTGCTGCCCGTTTCATAAAGAGAAGACACCCTCGTTTTCAGTCAGTCCGTCAAAAGAGATCTTCTACTGTTTTGGTTGTCACAAAGGCGGGTCGGTCTTCAATTTCGTGATGGAGATCGAGCGCGTCCCATTTCCTGAGGCCATCAAGATCGTTGCCGATAAAGTGGGAATGCCGTTGCCGAAATTAGTCGACGACGGCCGCTTCGAAGCACGGCGCCAGGAATCAGACCTCGTCATCCAGCTCAACTCCTGGGCCATGGAGTGGTGGCAACAGCAGCTCGAATCGAGCAGCGAAGGTCGTATTGCTCGCGAATACTTAAAAGAGCGTGAAATCACTGAAGAGACGCAAAAAACTTTTCGTCTCGGATACGCTCCTGACAGTTGGGATGCACTTTCAATTTATTTACGTAACAAAGGTGCTACTCAGGACCATATTGATCGTAGCGGACTGGTCGCAAGAAAGGAGGACAGCAATCGTTCCTATGATCGTTTTCGCGGTCGATTGATGGTTCCTGTGTTGGATGTGCAAGGACGGCCCATCGCTTTCGGCGGACGCACACTCAAAGGCGAAGACGCGAAGTACATCAACTCACCCGAAACTGCTGCTTACGTAAAAGGTCGAAATCTTTTCGGCTTGAATCTCACGCGCGATGAGATTCGTCGACAGGGCTTTGCGATCCTGGTCGAAGGTTTTCTCGATCTGATCGTGCCGTATCAGTTTGGAGTGCGAAACGTGGTGGCAAGTTTGGGAACAGCACTGACTGCCGATCAAGTAAAGCTTCTAAGTAGGTTTGCGCGCAAAGTTGTAGTCAACTATGATGGCGACCGCGCCGGCGTGCAGGCAGCAAAGAAAGCAATCGAGATTCTCCTCGCCGAGGATCTCGACGTTAAAGTGCTGGTGCTTCCCGACAATGCGGATCCGGATGAGTACATTCGTAGGTTCGGGGTAAGTGAGTATCAACGACAAAGAGCGCAGGCACAACCACACATACAATTCGTAATCGAAAGCGCTTTACGCGACCGCAATCTTCACCGGCCCGCGGAAAAGGCTGAAGCCGTCGAAGAAGTTCTTCCCTACATTCGCGCCGTCAACAGCCGAATTCAGAAGCGTGAGTATTTCGATATGGCAATGGATGCGCTCGGAATCGATCGAGAGAACGTCAACACCTCAACGTGGCGACGTGAGTTGTGGCAGATGGTTCGGGACAATCGCAAGCTACGTCCGACCACTGTGCAAGCATTGACAAGACGAAGTGAAGCGACCGCCGCAGAACAGCGTCTGCTTGGCCTGCTTTTTGCAGACGCAAACCTGCGCCATGAAGTGCTGCCGATGTTGCAGCAGGAAGATTACGAAGACCTGGCAACGGCGCCGCTCTTCAAAGCATTGTTTGAGCTCGAACGCGAAGGCGCGGAGATCGATTTCGACAACTTGACGCGCAAAGTCGAAGAAGATGAGTTCGCAGTCAATATGATACCTATGATCCTGATGAACTCTTCTCTCCACGCTTCAAACGAGCATTACGTAGCAGAACAATGCGTCTCGACGTTCAGACTGATGAAGATCGAACAGCGTATCGAAGAGCTACGCAGAGAGTTAGTCATGGCTGAGCGCGAACAGGACATCGAAAAAGTTTCCCGACTTTCAGCAGAACAGATTCAATTATCTGCGCAGCGTCAGGGGATGCTGCAACCTCAAACTGAAGCGGCTTCACGCGTCAGGTAAGCATACGGAGCGATAACAGTGAGCAGTATAGAAGACAAAGATCGCGACGATGTGATGGAGCGTCTGCTCGAGCTGGGCGGCGACAAGAAATATCTTACGTTCGACGATCTCAACCGAGAGCTGCCGGACAATGTCGTTTCTCCCGACGACATTGAAGACGTACTACAGAAGCTGGAAGGCTCGAATATTCCAGTTGCGGATTCCGACGAAAGACTGCTCGAGCAGGCAGCGGTGACCGTCGCCGACGAAGATGAAGAAGCTCTCGACGAAGATATCGAGCTCGATCTTTCCGCAGGCGCACTGGAAAAAACAAATGATCCCGTTCGACTTTACCTGCGCGAAATGGGAGTTGTGCCGCTGCTGACACGCGAAGGCGAGGTCGCGATTGCGAAACGCATCGAGCGAGGCCAACTAAAAACTCAAAAAGCAATCGCGCGTTCTCCGATCGCCGTCCGCGAGATACTAAAAATCGGCGAGGATTTGGTAAACAACAAAATAAACATTCGCGACACCGTCACGTTTTCCGAACAGGCCGAGCTCACCGGCGATGAAGATAAGGCCGAGGAATATCGCGCCTGGACCATCGAAGGTATTCAGAACATCGAGAAGCTCTGCAAAGTCGGTTTGAAAGAATTAGAAAAACTCAGGCTCGAGCAAAAAGACATTCATGGCAAGAAGAGCAAAAAGCTGATGCGCCTGAAGCGACGAGTCGCGCGCATCCGCCTCGAGATCGCTCAGGAAATCGGACGACTGAATCTTACCGAACGTGCGCGACAACGTTTGATCAATGCGATTCGAGCAGTGCAGAAGTCAGTGCGCGAAGCCGATCGTGAGATCGACAGCGCCAATGAAAAGTTAAATCGGAAGCGACTCAAGCCTGAAGAGCAGAGAGAGCTCAGGCGTCGCATTTTGATGGCACGCAGGAAACTGTTGCAAATCGAGCTCGATAATTATGTAAGCCCGGTTGAGATTAAAAGATCGCTTCACTCGATCGTTATCGGCGAGCAGCAGACCGGGCAGGCCAAACGCGAGCTCGTTGAAGCGAACCTGCGACTGGTTGTATCGATCGCGAAGAAGTACACGAATCGCGGATTGCAGTTCCTGGATCTAATTCAGGAAGGCAACATCGGTTTGATGAAGGCGGTCGATAAGTTTGAATGGCGGCGCGGTTACAAGTTTTCGACCTATGCGACGTGGTGGATTCGCCAGGCGATCACGCGGGCGATTGCCGATCAGGCGCGCACGATTCGCATACCGGTACACATGATCGAGACGATCAATAAGTTGATTCGTACGTCTCGATCGCTGGTCCAGGAGCTGGGACGTGAGCCGACCAGTGAAGAGATCGCGCGCAAGATGGATATACCAGTATCGAAGGTGCGAAAAGTTTTGAAGATCGCGCAGGAGCCGATCTCTCTGGAGACTCCGATTGGCGAGGAAGAGGATTCGCACCTCGGTGACTTCATCGAGGACAAGTCGATCCTGAATCCGGCGGATGCCGTTGTTGCCTCGAACTTGCGCGAGATCACAGATGAAGTTTTAGCGACGCTGACTCCGCGTGAGGAGAAAGTGATCAAGATGCGCTTTGGGCTTGGTACGACTGGGTCGGAGCATACGCTGGAGGAAGTTGGGCAGCACTTCGCGGTGACAAGAGAGCGCATCCGGCAAATCGAGGCGAAGGCGTTGCGGAAGCTACGGCACCCATCGCGTTCGCGAAAGCTGAAAGCGTTCCTCGACGGCGCCCCCAGATAGATTTTAGCCGCAGATGAACGCGGATGAACGCAGATCAGATCTGCGTTCATCCGCGTTCATCCGCGTTCATCTGCGGCTAAAAATCTTACTTAAAGGTCAAAAATGCGCTGCTCTTGACGGTGTGATCGAATTCGTAGTTGTACGTGTAGCCGGGAAATTCGATTGCCTTCACATACTGAACTCTCACTTCAACTCGACCATCATGCTGTGCAGGAGTGATGAGGGCATTCGCTGGAATGTCGTATTCAGGTGCGCTTTTGATTAACTGTTCCGCCGCCCATGACGGAGGGTAACCCTGGGTCGCCGTCACGTCCGCGTAGTGCTGCATTAAATCCTTGTACACGTTCGCGTGATAGGCCACAGGCACGTAGAGATATCCGGCGTAAGCACACGCGCCCATAAGGGCCATGACGATCAAAAACTTGAGCGTCGCATTGCCTCGTTCACCTGATCTATTTCTTCGCATCAGTAGAACCTCTCTGTAACCCGGCCCGCAGCGCAGAACGCAGGGATTTCGCACTGATAAGCCGGCCTTCGACGATCTTCGGCCGGCCTATCCCTTCGATCAACACCCAATTGATCTGGCCATCCACGCTCTTTTTATCGTGCTTGAGCGCGCGGATGATCTCATTTGTATCGAGATTGTCTGCACTCGGAAGTGGTCCACAAAGATCGACCGCCTCGCGCAGTGACTTGAGTTCGCCTGAGTCGATGAGACCCAGGTTTCTCGAAAGTTCTCCGGCAACTAACATTCCATAACCAACTGCTTCGCCATGTCGAAAGAAACGATAATTCGTGATCGTCTCCAGTGCATGAGCGGTCGTGTGTCCAAAATTCAAAACGCGCCGCGATTTGACGTCAGTACGACTGGTTGACTCGCGCTCGTCGTTCGCGACGATCGAGACCTTGAAACCACAGTGAGCCGCAATCAGGTCTTCAAACTCCGGCGAGGACAGAAAATCGCGTTTACTGCGTTGTTTTTGAAGATATTGGACCGTCATGTCGAAAAGGGCCTGGTCGGAAATTAGTGACTGTTTGACCATCTCGCAAAAGCCCGAAACGAGTTCACGTGCAGGCAGTGTCGCCAGAGTTTCGGTATCGATGAAGACCGATGAGGGCTGATGAAAAGCGCCCACGAGATTCTTTCCGGTGGGAAGATTGATCCCGGTCTTGCCGCCAACTGAAGAGTCGATCTGGGCCAGCAAGGTAGTGGGAACTTGAGCCAGCGCCAAACCGCGCAGGTAAATCGCCGCGCTAAAACCCGCCAGATCGCCGACCACGCCGCCGCCCAGGGCCATCACCAGATCGTCT
>DASUYO010000292.1:0-17485 GCA_036377375.1 Pyrinomonadaceae bacterium | reverse complement strand
AGGATCACTTCGTCGGCATAGATCATCGCGAAGCGGCCGGTCTTGATGCTCTGCTCCTGCGAGAGTGTCAGCAGGCTGTAGAGAAACTTCTCGTCGACCTTCAGCATCTCGACGAATTCCATCAAACCGCGGTTTGCGATATTCAACTCGCCGTCGAAGCGATACGCACGCGGATCTGACTCAACACCCACATCGCCAATCGTGGAAAGATCGATTGATCCGGTTAGCTCCGTGATGTCCTGTGATTTCGGATCGCTGGGCGAGAAGGTTCCGATACCGACGCGTTCTTTTTCAGAAAATGCCACGCGATGAACTTTCACATCTTCGTGGCGACCGCCGTAAGTGTGCTCCAACGCATAACGACACTGCGGACAAAGATCACCTTCAATATAAAGCCCGTAATGTTTCTCGATTTCTTCGCGCAGTTGGTGCGGAATGAGATGGAGCGGCTCCTCGTGCATCGGACAATCTTTGATCGCGTAAACTGCGCCGGCATCAGTTTTGGTCCAGCCTTCAAGTCCGCGCTTGAGCATGTTGACGATCGTCGACTTGCCGCCGCCGACTGGGCCCATGAGCAGCAGGATGCGCTTGCGCACTTCAAGACGCTGTGCGGCGGATTTGAAATACTCGACAATTCTGGCTATGGGTTCTTCGATGCCAAAGAGCTCACTCGCAAAGAACTTGTAAGAGATGATTTCGTGTTGAGTGCCTTCGTTCAGCCGGTCTATACCTACGGCATGAACCATGTCGTTGATGCGAGCGTGTGAAAGCTGAGCAATGCGCGGATTCTGGGCAACTAGCTCGAAGTAGTCACGAAAGGTCCCTTCCCAGCGCAGCGCCTCGTGTTGACGGCGCAGATCTTCCAAACGTTCGCTTATATTGAATTGTTTGTTGCCATCCTGCTCTTGCATAGCCTTTGAAACCTCTTCGGCTTTCGCGCATTGGACAGCGTGTGGGGAGAGGCCACGCTAGTTATACACCGCTCCATACGTCGGGGAAGTGCGGTTTGTTTTTACATTTCATGTCTCGTGATACGCCTCACGCGCGCGTTAGCGTGAGCTACGTCCTCGAAACACCACCTCTCAATGATCGAGTCAACAAGAAGTCCGGTGGGAACTACTGGAAGCGAACTCGCACGCGCGCTTCCTTGCGGAAAGTATAGCACAGGGGTCAATGCTTGGTTTGCAAACTAATTTTCCGCGCCTAATACCACGCGCGGATGCAGGCTCCTGGTGCCGGCGTCGTACTGACCGACGGCAATCACTTGCTCATCGGCGTCATACATCGTCACGTTGTCTCCGTCGGTCCACTGGGACTCAGCCACTCTCACCTCTCTTCCGTGATTGGCCCGCCGCACGTCTTCAGCGGTTAGATGCACGAAAGGCAGCCGCGAGAGCGCCGCTGTGAGGGGGAGCAAAATCTCCCCGATCGACTCTTCGGCAAAATGGATCTTCAATTGATCGAGAGTGATTGCCTGATCGATCGAGAAATCAGCCACGCGTGTTCGTCTGAGCTCGGCTAAGTGAGCGCCAACGTACAAACGTTTTCCAAAATCTTCCGCAAGCGTTCTGACATAAGTTCCTGACGAACATTTAACGCGCGCGTGAAAATCGAAAGTGCCGTCGAGGTTGTCTTTGACGAGTTGGCCCTCTGGTCTGATCGCGGCGAACTCATGTATGCAAACTCGCATGGGCTTTCGTTCGACGCTCTCACCACGACGCGCAAGCTCATAGAGCTTCCGCCCCTCAACTTTCTTCGCGGAATACATCGGCGGCACCTGGTCTATATAACCGCGTAGACCTTCGAGTGCTTCTTCGATCTTCTTCTCGGTCCAGTCGTCACGTTTTGGCGTTGGTCCAGGAAGTGGATTTCCCGTGCGATCACCGGTATCAGTTGAGTATCCCAGACGAATGATTGCCTCGTACTCCTTATCAACTCCGCTTAAGAACTGTGCGAGCCGCGTTGCTTTGCCGATGAGAATCACGAGAACGCCCGTTGCGAACGGATCGAGTGTTCCGGTATGACCGATGCGACGCTCGTGAAGAATACGACGCGCGCGTGTGACCACATCGTGAGAAGTCATACCTGAGGATTTGTCCATTACAAGCACGCCGTCCATGCGGATATTTTAGATCACCCACCGTTCCGCGTTAATCTGTGTTCACTGATCGTGACTGATTTGCGACGTAAAACATTTGAGCGCGCCATCAAACTGCTGGCTGCAAAGCCACGCTCAGTCGCCGAGCTGCGCGAACGCCTGTTGCGCGGCAAGAATACGAACGAGGAAGTAGTCGAAACCGTGATCGAGCGGCTGCGCGAGTATGGCTATCTCAATGACGAGCGGTTCGCTTTCGGTTATGCGTCGTACAAAGTGAAGCAAAGGCCCGTCGGCCGCCGGCGGCTGGAACGCGATCTAAAGATGAAGAAGGTCGAGAGTGCAGTCGCGAACGAGGCTCTGGAGATGGTCTATGCTGCAACACCCGAAGAACAGTTGATCGACCAGGCCATCGCGAAGCGCCTGCGAATTCGTGGTAAGCCGAGGAATCGCGCCGAGGCCAAGAGCCTCTTCGATCATTTGCTGCGGCAGGGGTTCGGGTTCGAGCTCGTGAGCGAGAAGATCCGGTCGTTAGCGACGGATTACGCGGATGAAGACTGATTTGCTACACTCGAATCGATTATGACTGGTAACGAAATTCGCGAGGCTTTCCTGAAGTATTTTGAAGAGCACGGCCATGCGCGTGTGCGCTCATCGCCGCTTCTGCCTGCCAACGATCCGACGTTGCTGTTCACCAACGCAGGCATGAATCAGTTTAAGGACGTGTTTTTAGGCGCGGAGAAGCGCGAGTATGTGCGCGCCGCGTCATCGCAGAAGTGCATCCGAGCCGGCGGTAAACACAACGATCTCGACGAAGTAGGAAAAACCGCGCGGCACCACACCTTTTTCGAGATGCTCGGGAATTTTTCCTTTGGCGACTACTTCAAGGAAGACGCGATCAAGTTTGCCTGGGAGTTGTTAGTTAATGTCTTGAAACTGGATCCGCGAAGGCTGTGGTTCACCGTCTATGAAGGCGATGCTGAAGTGCCGCCTGACGAAGACGCCGAGCGTTTTTGGGAGCAGGTCGGTGCGCCGCGCGAGCGGATCCTGCGCTTCGGCCGCAAAGACAACTTCTGGCAGATGGGCGAGACTGGCCCATGTGGTCCATGCAGCGAGATTCATTACTACATGGGCGAAAGTCCGGACGATCCCGAGAACTCCGTAGCCAACGTGAATGGACCGGGTGACACGATCATGGAGATCTGGAACCTGGTCTTCATGCAGTTTGATCGCAGCGAAGTCGAACCGGGCAAGTACAAGCTCGATCCGCTGCCGGCGCCGTCTGTTGATACGGGTGCGGGACTCGAGCGCCTCGCAGTCGTGTTGCAGGGTGTGAAGTCGAATTACGACACTGACCTGATTCGTCCCATCGTCAACTTCACGGCGAAGCTCGCCGATCGCAACTACGAGCCAGAGACGCAGGAAGGATTCGCGATGCGCGTGATTGCAGACCACGCACGCGCCACTGCCTTTGCGATCGCCGACGGAATTCTGCCCGGGAACGAGGGTCGAAATTACGTTCTGCGCAAGATCATGAGGCGCGCGATCTACCAGGGCCATCACACGCTCGGCTTTGAAGGTGCCTTCTTCAACGAGGTTACGAATTTTGTTGTCGATTTCATGAAGGATGCGTACCCGGAGCTTGAGCAACATCGCGAGTTTGTCGAGAAGATGGTGCGTCTGGAGGAAGAGCGTTTCCGCTCGACGTTGACTGTGGGGTTGAACAAGCTCGATGAAGTGTTTGCCGCAAGCAAAGGTGCGATGCCGGAGTACAAGACGCTGGCGCGACTTTACGATACGTTCGGCACGCCGCGCGATCTGATACGAGTGGGATTGGAAGAACGCGGGTTTGTGATCGATGAGGAGCAGTTCAATAGTGCGTTCGATGCGGCATTACAAGAGCTTCAGCAACCTGCGACGCCTGACAAAGGTGAGACAAAGGCCAAGGCGAATCCTGTTTACGCCCGTTTAGCTGGGCGTGTGCCGAAGTCGATCTTTAAGGGTTATGAGACGACACGAGTCAGTGATTCGAAGATCGTAGCGCTGATCAAAGGTGATGAAGTTGAGTCGTTAAGTGAAGGTGATGAAGGCGAGATCGTGCTCGATCGTACGCCGTTCTACGCGGAGAGTGGGGGACAAGTTGGGGACGTGGGCGTGATGGTTGGGCCAACGAACGCGTCGGCCATCGTGCTCGACACTTATTCGCCGGCCCAGGGCCTGATCGTGCACAAGATCCGAGTTGAAAAGGGTACCTTCAACGTCGGCGATACAGTGTCGGCTGAAGTTGACGTTGAGAAGCGAGACGCAACGCGACGCAATCACACCGCGACGCACTTGATGCACGCTGCTCTGCGCGAAGTTCTGGGAACACACGTGAAGCAAGCGGGCTCTGTTGTCGCGCCCACTTATCTGCGTTTTGACTTCACGCATTACCAGCCGTTGACTGCTGCTGAAAAAGAAGAGATTGAGCGCCTGGTCAATTACCACATCCTGCGGAATGAGCCGATCCAAACAGACGAGATGGCGGTTGAAGAAGCCATGCGATCGGGTGCGATGGCGCTGTTTGGCGAGAAGTATGGCGAGCGGGTGCGTGTGCTTTCGATTAAAGGCGTCGAGGGAATTTTTTCGAAAGAGCTATGCGGCGGCACGCACGTGCGCGCAACCGGCGACATCGGCTTGTTCAAGATCACCAGTGATGAATCCATAGCCTCCGGCGTGCGACGCATTCGCGCGATTACCGGCATGGATGCGTACGAGCGCTTCCGCGAAGCTGAAGTGCTTGTTGATGGGTTGAGCAGCGGGTTGCGAACTTCGCGCAGTGATTTGCCTGGTACTGTCTCGCGTTTGCAGGAGGAGTTGAAAAAAGCGCGGCGTGAAGCTGAAGAGTTGCGATTGAAGCTTGCGAGTGGTGCTACCGCTGGTTCGGCAAATGGTGACGAGTCGCGCGAAGTTGCGGGCATTAAAGTTTTGGCGCGTGAAGCGAGTGGACTCGATGCTGCGGCGATGAGACAACTTTCAGACACACTGCTGGCGCGAATCAAATCGGGCGTGGTCGTGCTCGGACGAAGCAGCGATGGGAAGGTGTCGCTGATCGTGCGCACTTCGCCTGACCTGACTGCGAAGATCCCCGCTGGACAGGTGATCAAAGAGCTGGCCCCGATCATTGGGGGCCGTGGCGGCGGTAAAGCCGACATGGCCGAAGGCGGCGGCAACCAGCCTGAGAATTTGTCTGCGGCGCTCCAGAAAAGTTATGAGATCGTGGAGCGATTACTTAGTTTGTAGGAGCAGGAGCAGCGTGCACGAGCAGCAGTTTTACTGTGCCTGCATTCTGCTCCTGCTCCTGTCTGTCACATGTTCTTCTGTTTATCAGTGAGCGCGATGTTCATCTTCTCGAGCGTCACCCTGTTGAGTGTGCCCGTGACCTTGAGCCCTTCCGCCTGTTGATATTTCCGCAATCCCTCTCGCGTTGCATCATCAAGCTTGCCGAGCTGCTCTCCGGCGTAAAAGCCGCGCTCCTTCAGAAGCGCCTGCGCCCGGTTGATCTGGTCCTTGGTGGCACGAAAGATCGGGCCGCGTTTGGCACCCTGCTTCGTGGCTGTTTTGGTTGTGGTTGAGGTCGTGATCTGGGCCGTCACTCCGCTGGTGAAGACACAGAGCAGTAGTAGCGTGAGCGTTAGAATATTCTTCATCTGTTTTCGTCCTTTTGTGAGGCGCGCAGAAGCGCGCGGGTTAATGGGCGCCGCTATGATACATCCGCTGTCAAGATCTGTGTAATCTGTGTTAAACAATCTTGAGTATGGTTAAACCCGTGTGATAAGCTGCCTGTGTGCGAAGAGCGCTTTTCATTCTCGCCGTATTTACCGCGTCAGCCGCTTCTCTGGCGGCTCAGACTCCCTATCAAATCGATAATTTCGACTTCCCTAACGCCGTTCGGATTCAGGAGCCTCCGAAGCCAAGCCGACCGGCTAAACGCCTGCTGCACCTCACAAGCCTATCCATAAACCCTTCGCTCAACGGCTTCACCACCGGTAATCCCGACGTCGACAACTTCATCGTCGAATCCGGAAAGCGCAACTCTGTCGATCCACTCCTCCTCTACTCAATCATGCACCAGGAGTCGACCTTTAAACCGCGCGCTATCTCGCCCAAAGGCGCCCGCGGGCTGATGCAGTTGATGCCGTCGACCGCAAGCCGCTTTGGCGTGACCAACATCTGGGATCCGAAGCAAAACATTGAAGGCGGCGCGCGCTACATGCGCTTCCTGCTTGATATGTTCTCAGGCGACGTGCGGCTCGCACTGGCAGGTTATAACGCTGGTGAGGGCGCCGTGATGAAGTATGGCTACCAGGTTCCACCTTACAGCGAAACACGCGAATACGTTCGCCGCATCGGAAATCGTTACACCCTGATTCGCGATCCGGAGGCTATTGCCAAGGCGAGCACCTTACCCACCCAGCAAAAAGATCCCACTCCTCTAAGCGTCTACGAGCGCAGCGTCTTCATGACGAGACTCCCCGATGGACGCTTGCAGCTAGTCAGCCAATAAACTGATCGATCCGTTATCAATCCGCGTATATCTGTGGCATGATTACCGCCATGACGTGTTCCAGTTGCGGAGCATATGTACCCCCGAGTGTTCGTTTCTGTTCGAACTGCGGCGCACCGGCCTCTGACCCCGAAGCGACTAGAATCGCTCGCCTGCAATCCCGCGCACTGGAATACAACGCGGACCATGATCTAGAGCACACAATCTTTACTGTGCGGCCCACGATGATCTTCATCAAAGCCGGCTACGCGCTGGCAGTGCTCGGCGGTATCACTCTGGTCTTTTTGCTGGCATCGCTCGGAGTGCCGGCCTCGATCTCGATTCCACTCGCCCTGGCGCTGCTGCTGATTCCGGCGTACTATCACATCCGCCGAAACATGATTCGCTACACCGTGACTGACTCAAACCTCCAGATCGATACCGGCCTGATTGCTCGCACCACCAAAAACATACCGTTGAGCAAAGTTCAGGACGTCACCGTCTCGGCAAGCATTCCACAGCGAATGATGGGCTTTGGCGACATCGTCATTGACAACGCAAGCGAGCTCGGCGGCTCGATAGTCATGCACAACATCAGCAAACCCCGCCATTACGCCAACCTTCTTTTGCGGGAACTCAGACGCTGGCAGTAAACTGACAACGTGCTGCCCAATCGCTTCAGGGAACATCGAAGTCTCAGCGGTTTCTAAACATAGTTTGTCATTGGCAGCACGAGGAGCCGGTCGTTTTGCGCTTATCGAAAGTAAATGTTTTGTTGGGTGTTTTGCTGGCGGTTGCGAGTTCCGCATTCGCTGATACTCCGTCCGAAGCCGCCCAACTGCTACCAGTTACTATCGGCAAGTTCAGGCAGGTCAATACCACCGTCATACCTCCCTCGGCACTAGAGCATCCCGAGCCTGACGGAGCAATCGCATATCAGTCGGCCGAGTATGTGGGAAGCAAGGGAGAGCGAGTATCGGTACAGATCGGCCGTATGCGTAACGATGCGCAGGCGTATCAAGCGCTCAGCGTTGCGGCGGCGAACGCCAATGACATACTTCCCAACATTGGCGGCGGCACTGCCGGTTTCGCCACGGCCGATGAAATGGCCTTCTTCAAAGGGCAGTACTTCGTGCTGATTAGGAATTTGAAGGGGAACCCGGCGAGCGTCAATGAAGTCGCGCAAGCCGTCAGTGCAACGCTCGATAAAGGTGAGGGTGATATTCCCGTTCTGGTCAAGCATCTGCCGGAACTGAAGGAAACGCAAAAGACCGCCATTTACGTGAACAGTTTCACCGATCTAGGTCCACCTTTTTTCGATCAGCCAGCTGTGGATGCGATTCAGTCCGGAGGCAATGCTGATGCAGTTCTGGCCACATATGGTCCCAGTAAGATTTTGATTGTCGAGTTCAACACACCTCAACTCGCCACCGAGAACGATCGACGCATCATCGCTCGCATTCAGGAGCTCTGGAGACTCGGCCAGCCTGCGCCCACTGCATATCGTCGCGTTGGCAACTACTCAGTCTTCGTCTTTGACGCGCCTGACGAACAAACGGCCAAGCAGTTAATCGATGAGGTGAAATACGAGCAGGTGGTACAGTGGCTCGGTGACAATCCAAATATCCTCAAAGAAGCCGAGAAGCGTTACGTCGATACGACGCTGGGTGTTCTAATCGCGGTCCTCAAGGCCTCGGGCTATGCGGCGATTTTGTGTTTAGGGATTGGTGGGTTGATTGGTGGACTGCTGTTCTCATATCGGCGTGCGCAACAAAGAGATGTGACTGCGTTTTCCGATGCCGGCGGGATGCTCAGGCTCAACCTTGATGAAATGACGGCTGAAACGGATCCGGCGCGACTACTACGGGAAAGAAATTAGCCGCTGATTTTCGCAGATGAACGCAAAAAAATGCGGGCTGCTGATTTTTCCTGGGAGGCTCCCCCAAGCCCCGTCAAGACGACAATCAGCAGCTCCGCTATTATTGCTCTTCTACTGCGTCACAAGCGCTACTCCGTTCCCCCAAAAGAGTCAACGCTTGCTTTTAATTCGTGAGAGGATGCCTCCCCCAAAGCCTCCACTCACCGCAGTTTTCTGAGCCTGACCCGATTTACCCTTATCTACCCTTCTTGTTCTGTCCCTTCTTTGGCAACGTCTGTGCCAGCTATTGCCATAGCGCAAATTAAGATCCAAGTCTTACGGTTTTGCTGGGAAATTCTTGTGCTGATAAATAAACGACTTTGTGCGTAAGCGGACACAAGTCTCACAGAGATGTACACGTTCAATACAAACCTGACAGTACAAGCGACCTATAATCGCTCGCTGTTTATGGAAGAGTTTTGACGAGCTCGTCGACCTCGCTCGCCGTGTTATAAAAGTGAGGGGCGATCCGGAGGCGATCACCGCGCGGTGCGGTGACGATGTTCTTTTCGCTGAGCTCATGGTAAAGAGCCATCGCTGACAAGCCTTCACGCGGACGAATACAAACAATCTGAGACTTCTCCACCGGCGCTCGAGAGCTGACGATCTCGTACCGTTTCCCCTTCAAACGCTCGCATAAATAGTCGGTCAGCTCATCGAGGTAATTTGCCATCTTCTGGACGCCAAACTGGCTCAGAAGGTCCAGGCTCGCGTTAAAACCATGCAGCAGCGCTGCGGGTCCAGTGCCTGTCTCCCAAGCGAGGGTGCCGCGGTTCCAGCCCTGCTCGAAGTTCAGGTAATCGTCAGGATTCGGAACACTGACCCAGCCAACCAGCGTTGGCTGAATCCGTTCACGCGCACGATCCGAGAGATACAGATAGCCGACGCCTTCGGGAGCTAATAACCACTTGTGACCCGCGCCCGCAGCGACATCGATGAATTCGGCGTCAGCGTTTGTCGGAATCACACCCAACGCCTGGATTACGTCAACGACAAACAACGCGTCTCGCTGCCGGACAGTGCGCCCAAGTCGTTCAAGATCGATACGAAAGCCTGACGCATACTGAACCTGACTGACCGCCACGACGCGCGTTCCGTCGTCGATTAAGTTTTCCAGCTCGGCGAGATCGATACGGCCGTTGTGCTCTTCACACATGCGCACTTCAACATCGAACGCGTCGCGTATCCGCAGCCATGGGTAGATATTTGAGGGGAACTCATGGCTGAACGTGACGATGTTGTCACCCGCGCGCCAGTTAATTCCGTTGGCGACAGTCGAGAGCGCATCGGAAGTGTTGCGCATGAAAGCGACTTGTTCGGGGCGTGCGCCGAGAAGGTTTGCGAGGAGTCCGCGGGCGTGTTCTTTCACCGCGAGCCAACTGCGGTAATTGGCCGAGCCATGTTCGTGAACATCTCTGAGCTGCGCCTCAACGGCGCGCAGTGTTGGCGTGGGGAGTGGCGAGACAGCCGCGTGGTTGAAATAGATCGCGCGCTCAGTGATCGGAAAGAGAGCGCGTACTTCTGGATTCATTCACTAGCCTCGAAATGTTTTTGGCCGCAAAAAGGCACAAAAGTCAAAAAATCAAACCCTGCTCTGAAAATTCATTTTTGTGCCTTTTGTGCTTTTTGCGGCTAAGGATTATATGGGTGGCCGTAGAATTCTTTGTACAGCCAGCCAAGCACGCGTGCCTCGGCGGTGCAGAGCGTCTCGATCCAGCAGTTCAGCAGAAAATCCGTGCGCCCGCGCTGAAACGGGATCTTCTCCGCCTGCTGGACGATCGATTCACCGCCGCGTAAGTCGAGCTTGTAAGCCTCTGCCGTTGATTCATTCGCTTTCGAAGCGGCATCTAACGCGCCGAGCAATTGACCAATCCACGCATGGAGGCTGCCCTCGGTGGCGTTGTCGGCGAGCGCCTGAATGATTCCAATCGCCAAACGATCTTCAGCACGCCTGAACTGAAAAACGTCTTCACCCTCCGCGCGCGTGTGCTGCTGTTTCCACTGAAACACTTCTTCCACGGAAGGGTGTCTGATGATCGCAACTCGCTGATCGTAATTCAGAAACCACTCAATTACGTCGGGAACGGAATCAACATCGACCTGCCCATATGCGTCTCGTTGCAGAGGAGGAAGATTCAGCTCGCCATTGTTCGTCATAAACTTAAAACTTCACCCGACGGCGTCTTCAGACCAAACGACGCACTCACCTCGCCTACAACATCTCCACGTCGATTCTTAACTGGAAAGAACGCATAACGCGCCAGAGCCTCGAGCGACTCATCGCGCAACACTCCGAGTTGCCGCAACGATTCGATAACGACTGTCGGACGTGCGCGCTTGTCGTCACCGTCTTCAATCTTCAACGCGACACCCAAACCTTTCGGCCATTGCTCACTCGGATTGATGCCGGCCGTGTAAACACCTTCCGCGCCGACTTTCGAGATCAAGCGACCTGGCGCCGCCCGCATGATTTCTGTGTCGAGGCGCTCCGACGTACCTCCGATCAATTCGGGATAAGCATTCATCACTCGAACGATACGTGCACAAGCGTCTCGCACGGGCTTCTCGAAAGTCCCAGGCGGCGAGACGATGCGTGCATACGCAAGCGCCATCGCTTTGATCGTGATTCCGAAGATCGGAGCGCCACAGCCGTCAATGCCCACCGCCATGTCGGTGACCGGCACATCAGAGAATCGCGAGACCATCTCGGCAATCAGCTTCTGCACCGGATTCTCGGGATTGTCGTAATTTTCAATCGAAGCGCCGAGATGAACAGCCACTGCGAGCATGCCCGCGTGTTTGCCGGAGCAGTTGTTGTGCAGCGCGGTTGGCTGTTCACCTTTTTCACGCAGCTCGAGAGCAGCCTCTGCGCCGTACGGCTCGTGAGCCCCGCACTTCAGCGCTTCAGGACCGAGACCTATCTTTCGCAGCATCGATGCTGCGAGCTCAGTATGAATGTGTTCGCCGTTGTGTGAGCCGCATGCAAGCGCGACTTCACGATCCGTGAATCCAAATCGATCTGCGGCGCCGGTTATCAACAACGGCAACGCCTGCAAAGGCTTCGCAGACGATCGGAGAAACGTGACATTCTGAGGAGCACCGAGCGTCGCGATGATATTTCCGTCAGGCTCGGCGACGACGATGTGTCCGCGGTGACGCGACTCAGTTATCGAACCTCGTTTGACCTCGACGAGTGGTTCCGCAAACGGGATATCTTTACTTGAAGACATGTGGAAGCAAATCTTGCCACAAAGAAGCACAAAAAGCACAAAACGATTGAGTGAAGCATGTTCGCTTCATAATCGTTTGTGCCTTTTGTGATTTTTTGTGGCTAAGGAAGGCTTACTTCTTGCGACCGCCTAAACTAAGTACAGTCAACTTCACTGCTCGACGTCCGAAGCGCATCGCTTCACGCGACGTCGGTGTCCAGATATCGATTCGCCGCCCACGGACCATACTGCCAGTGTCAGCCACCAGATACTCGCCGCTGTAATTTCCAGCTTCGAGTCGAACGCGCGAGCCGAGAGGCAAATGCCTCGGATCCGCTGCTATCAATCCCTTTGCAACGAGTCGTCCACTCGCCGTTCGCCCGCGCAAGCTGTAGGCGGTAGCGATGTAAGTCGCAGGAGCCACAACGTAGGCCTCTTGAACGGCGATCTTTTCTCCGATGCTTCCCTTTGAAGGAACTTCCCCAGTTTCTACAGTTGTAGCCTCTGGAGCTGTAGCCTCTCCGATTGCTGGTGCTGGTTTGGTTGTCTGTTGAGTTTCAGCGGGAAGAGTTTCCGCCGAGAGAGTTGTAGCGGTAAAAATGAAAGAGCAACTCAGAAGTGCCAAAACGATAAGCGCACTTCCGCTGAAGATAGAATGAGCTTTCAAATTCGGGTCTCCTGTCCGATGTTATTTCTTACTCTTCAGCGTCCTGCGCGAGTCCGTTCTTTCCTATGACTCGTCCCCTGGCTCTAGGAGTCTCTGCTTACAGTCAGCCGAGGTTGGGGGCTTGCATCCTTGATGCGGTGCGCTGAGAAGTCATGTATTAGGTAAAGCGAAAAGCGATGATTACTTCCAGTAATTTTCGCGATTCGTTCGGCAGGCTAGCACACGGTCTAAACCCTGTTCAACCGTGAGATGGGCGTGATTTTTGTGAGAAAAATAACAACGCTGAAGTTAATTGGTGAAATATTGAAACTTAAGAAAAATCCATACGGTCACATCGACAGAAGAAATTTCAGCCGCAGATGAACGCGGATGACGCAGATCAGATCTGCGTCATCCGCGTTCATCTGCGGCTCAATTCACAGTTTGAGGAAGTTTTCGACGATCTGCCGGCCCTCAGGATGCTCCTCGTCGAAGAGCTCGGGATGAAACTGGACGCTGTAAAGCCGGCGTCCTTTCTGTTGCATCGCCTGGATCGCGCACGTCTCGTTCGACGCAGTGACGCGAAATCCATCGGGAAGCTCTTTCACTTCATCACAGTGGTTGTGCCAGACCGTCACCTCTGACGGTAATCCTTTGAAGAGACCTTCGCCCGTGTTTTTGATCGGTAGAAATCCTCGCTCGCGCTTCGCTCCGTTATAGCCGTCCCCAGCTTCGACTCGCCCCATCAATCCGACTTCAGCGCCGTACGCAATTGCGATCTGCTGGTGACCACCACACACGCCCAATATCGGTTGGCTCGCGTGTTTGATGACATCAAAGACTCCCGCCAGCGAATCCGGCGAATACTGATCCCAGGGATGACTCTGTCCACTCAGAATAATGTGCGACGGACGCAGACTGCGCACACGCTCGAGTGAAACACTGTGAAAAGGTTCGGTGAGGATCTCAAGGCCGGGAATCAAACGGCCAAGCACCGCGCGAATCTCGCGGGGACTTGCGCCCTGACCTTCGATAGTGTTGTCGACCAGGTAAACGAGCAAGGTTACTTCAAACAGTAAAGCTTCCCATTAAAAGCGCCGATGTAAATGCGACCGCCGAGAATGGCGGGCGTCGCATTGATATTATCACCAATCTTCAATTCGCTGATCGCTTGCCCGTCGTCCGCGGAAATTGTATGCAGCCAACCCGCTTTGTCACCAAACACGAGCCGTCCATCAACGATAGGCGATGTTCCCCAGATCGGCCCGCGGGCGCGATACCGCCAAATCACTTCGCCCTTGTCTGCCGACAGGCAGTAGAGATGACCATTGCTCGACCCGATGTACACTCTGTCTTTCGCTACAATCGGGCTCGCCCAAAATCCACTCTTCTCTTTCCCCGTGCCGCCGACTGCCTGGTACTTCCAAATCAACTCGCCATCACTTTGCCGGAAACAATAGATGACGCCATTCTCGGCGGCAGTGTAGACCTTGCCTTCGTAGACTGCGGGCGTCGAATCGGAGTCAGCGCCGATGCGTGCCTTCCAAATTGTGGAACCGTCGGCGAGGTTCAGACAGTAAAGGTCGCCCTGTTCGGTGCCGACGTACGCACGTCCATCGACTACAGAAAAACTGCCTTCCATCGAGCCGAGCCGTTCGGTCTTGTAGATCAACGAGCCGTCTTCAAGATTAAGGCAATAAAAGAAATGATCTTCACCGCCGAAGTAAACGCGCCCGTCAATCACGGCTGCTGAGCAGTCGACTTCGAAACCGGTTTTGTATTTCCAGATCAGCGTGCCGGTGCGCGCGTCGATGCAGTAGACGTTGTGATCGAGACCGCTGGCAATTAAGCGATCGCCGGCGATGGTTGGCGTGGCTTTGAGGCTGTCTTCAGTCTTGTAACTCCAAACGAAGCTGCCGTCTTTCGCGTTGAGGCAGTAAAGACGACCATCAGCGGAACCGAAGTAGACGTACTTTTCGTCAATCGATGGCTGGCCGGGCCAGCTCGAGCCGCCCCACGGATCTTCGTGGAAGCGTCCGGTGATCCATTTCGTTTCGAACGACCAAACGACTTCCAACTTCTCGCCGGACCATGGACCCGTGCCGTAAAAAGTGCGCGACGCGTTTCCGAGCCATGCCGGGATGGATGTTGGCGGCTTCGGAGGATCTGGTGGCTTCGCGGCGGTCTCAATGATGACCTTGCCACCGCACGCGGTGAGAAGGAGGAGGGCAAGGAAGATGGGGGAGATTTTGAGCATAAAGACTTTCGTCAGTCCTGCAACCAAACACCCGAATAGACTACTTCAGCCGTTCCCGTAATCACAACCTCGCCGTCCGGTCGCCACTTGATCCGGACCTCGCCGCCTTCCATTAACACACGCACATCTCGATCGGCTTTCTCGTTGACCATCGCAGCGACCGCGCCCGCACACGCGCACGTGCCCGACGCAGTGGTTTCGCCAACTCCACGCTCCCAGATGCGCAGCTCGATGACATCTCTTTTCACCGCTCTCACGAAAACCACGTTCGTGCGATCTGGAAACTGCTGGTGAACCTCAATCGCTTTTCCAATCTGCCGCCAGTTCAGTGCGTCGAAATCGTCGACGAAGATGCAGCAATTGGGATTGCCCATTTGCATGGCGGTGACTGGAAAACTCTGACCGTTTACCAGCAACGGATAATCGATGACCTTGTCGAGTGGCGGAGTGGTCAACATCGGTATCGATTTCGTGTCGAACTTCGGCTGGCCCAACTCCGACTCGAACAGAAACTTTCCCGGTCCCGATCGTCCGCGCGGAAAGTATCTCTTCAACCCCGTTCTCGTGCTGAGTCGCAGCTCGTCTTTGTTCCAAAGATCGTTGTAGTAGAGATAAGCAACAGCGCAACGCGTTCCATTGCCGGAGAGCCCTGCCTCACTGCCGTCAGGATTGAAGATGCGGCACTTGAAATCTGCATCATCAGTCTCAGCCTTCGCGATGATTGCAATGCCGTCGCCGCCCGCGCCGTAGTGCCGGTTACAGATGCGCCGCGCAAACTCACCAAAATCACTAACCTCGCGAAGCTCCTCCACCTCGATCACAAGATAATCATTTCCAAGACCATGAAACTTGGTGAAATGTGGAGATCTCATCTGCGTAATCTGTGGATGGATTTACTCCGGCTTGCCTGCGAACGACGCCAGGAGGACTGTGACTGGATCGATGCACGAAGAGCGCGGATCAAAATCCCGCGGGTAGTTGTTGACCATGATCGAAAACGCGAGCTTCTCGCCCGCTGCGGTTGTCAAATAACCCCCGAGACTCGCCGCTGAGCTGAGCGATCCGGTCTTCGCGCGAACGTTGTTCTCCGCAGGGGTCCCCTTGAATCTATTTCGCAACGTGCCATCGACACCCGCGATCGGCAATGCATCGCGAAACACATTCGCGTAGCGATGCTTACTCATAAACGTCAACAACTGAACCGAGGCTTCCGCTGTGATCATGTCGTTACGCGACAGGCCGGAGCCGTCGTCGAGAACAAGCGCTTCGGGCCTGATACCCGCTGTTTTTAGGAACGACTTGACCGCTTCTAAACCAAGCTCTTCGGATGTCTGGGTAAGGTTTGATGTGGTTGCAGGCGGCGGTGCAACTTTGCCGAGCGTGCGCAAAATCAGCTCGGTGTAAAGATTCTGGCTTGGCTTCAGCGTCTGCGCCGCGATCACACTGAAAGGCGGCGACTGTAACGTCGCGATTTCGTTTTGAAACGTGGAAGCGGACGAACCGTTGGAGCCACTAATCGGCACGCCCGTGATCGCAGCCGGCTGGCCTGCCGCGTTTATTCGCGAAGCGCCTGTAATCACGACTCCTTTTTGCGCCAGCGATGAGCGCAGCATGTAGACGAAGAGCAGACCAGGATGCGAGATGCCGATGCCGCCGGTGTACCCTCTGTCTTCCAACGGTATGCTACCGGTGACGGTGATCGTGTTCTCACCGAGACCTCGGTGAATCGAGATCTCGCGGCGGCTGCCTTTTGCAGACGTGGTTACCTGGTTGACGATCGTCAGCAGCGGATCGGGTGGTCCGGTCGTAATCACTGCCGGCTGACCGACTGCGAGACCGGGCTTCACGAAGAGATCGAGTGAGTTGTCGTTAGCTGTTAAAGGCGTGACTTCGGCGCCGTAGTACCAGGTCAGATCTTCCCAGTTCCAACCCGACCCGTACTTTGGTCCAATGAAGTAGCTCTCATCGCCGACAATGTCACCTTCAACACGCTTCACTCCCGCCGCAGCAATGCGCGTAGCAAGATCGTCAATTGCTTTCACGTAGTCGCCATTGTTGAAGCGCGCGGCGATCGACGGATCGCCTCGACCGTAAATCGTCAAGTTGCCGTGCACGACGCCCGCAGCGTCCGGACGAGTGTATGCGTAGACTGAAGTCACAAAGTGATAATCCGGAGACAAGCGATCGAGGGCTGCGGCGACTGTGTAGAGCTTCATGTTCGAAGCCGGCCGCAGAAGTTTTCCGGCGTTCTCCTCGAAGAGAACTCTACCCGTGTCGAGCGAAACAACTTTGATCCCAACCACGGCCGGCGCCAGCTCCGGCTTCGCCAGCACCTCCGAGATCTTCGATCGCAGCTCGGGCAGCGTCCGCGGTGCAGGCGTCGCTTGTTGCGCAACCGCAAACGAAACGCAAAACAGAAAAAAGTAAACCAGTATCGAAACTCTAATCCGTGTCATCGGTGGCTAAACTTTCTCCATCAACTCAACGAATCTTGGATCATCTCGCAACGCCGCCAAATTCGGATCGTTCTCAAAACACGGCCTGTTCGCATTGCCGAGCGAGATCGAACGCTCGAGCCATTCAAACGCATCTCCCTTCAAACCCTCGAGCGCATACACCGACGCGATCGAATAACTGATATCAGCATCAACCTCTCCGTTCCGCTTCACGTCAGGTGTTAGTTGCGCGAGCGCTTCCTCGTGCTTGCCCTGCGCACTCAAAAACATCGCCATGTTCGGCCGGATGCCATGCATGTTTGGATGCTTTTCGACAACGTCTTTCATCAGCTCGGCGGCTGCATCTGTTTGCCCTGTGTAATACAACGCCAGCGCGCGG
>DASUYO010000291.1:0-3161 GCA_036377375.1 Pyrinomonadaceae bacterium | reverse complement strand
TTCATAGCCGGGTACTCCTTTCATAAGTCAGGTTTTGAGTCAGCCCTTCAGGGTCAAACTCGTCTCGTTGGATATTCTCCAACTTTCAAACCGACTTCGGGAGACCCGGCTTCATAGTTTCTCAACCTTCTAACGAAAGGCTGACGATCATGACTACTCATAGTAGCGCAAGAGCGCACGAAGAAACACTTCACGTAAACGAAACAACCATAACCTCAATCAGCGATGCTCTCAGACGTCGCGCTCACGCAGTGATAAACGACAAATCGATCGATCCACAGTGGCGAACTATTATTCGTTATGCTTTGGAGATAAATGATCCATGGCTAGCTGATCTTGTGCGGCGCGCCGATGCGGGGGAGAGGATCATTGATACATTCGAATCGCTGCAAACGCCCGAAATCGACGAAAATGATTCAGGAGAAGACAAGATCGAAGCCCTGGCAGAAATCATCTGCGGGGCCGGCGATGATTCTGCGGCCGCGCTGTTCGTGCTCATGGGAACGCTTCAAAACTCCACGGATCCCAAAACACTTGCGAACACCGCGAAACACTTCCGCGTTCACTCGCTGCGGTGAGCTGAACGTGTATGGAATTGTCGACACTCATATAGCAGTAGTTGAGAGCGAGCTGTTACCCCGAACCACCGTGTCTTAACGCTGATCATGAAAGCCGCAGATTTCGGGGATAGCGCCGATCAATCGGCGTTCGTCCGCGAGAATCTGCGGCTTACCTTGCTTTGCGGCTACGGTCGATCACTAGCATATTCCACATTCGGACGGATTCGTTTTAATAAGAGAGCGTGAATAGCAGAACGATATGACCCATAAACAACATAGATTTAGTCTTTGATGTTCATCGTTTTACAGCATAGTCTGAGTTGAGCTTTCTTCTGCGTATCTCTCTGCCCCACTTATCAATTTCACAGCCACATGGACACGAATAACCTCCCCACAAAAACTGACTAACTGATTTGGGTTTTCTGAACGCTGGGACTTGCTGGCCACATTTTGGACAACTAGGCAGATCAAAATTTAAGCCGAATCTCCCTTTGCGCCGAACTGTATCAATCAGAACGAGCGTCAAGAGTAGGCCAACCAACACCAATATTGGTAAAAAAACCCAAAGGATTTGATCAAAGTGGATATTGCGCATTGCAGTATTTCTTTGCTTGTTCTAGAGCCCCTTTATAGTCGAATTCATGATAAAGAACACGTCTAACGGGTTCCCAAAAGAAGGCGCCGGAAATTACCCCGCCAGCGGCACCGAAAATTCCACCAGTAATTCCACCTAATATCGCTCCAGGAACCGCACCCACTCCAAAGAGGGCGCCTCCACCGACAGCCCCAGCATATCCACCCGCTATGGCACCTCTGGCTGCACCAATGCCTGCCTGGATCAACAGTCTGGTCCCGAAATTGTTCCTAAATCTTTCTCGAGCAGCATCGATCTCATGTTGCATACGCTCGAGACATGCTTGATTCTCTTTTTGTTTTTGCGGGTCATGTGGGGTTTGTGGGGTTTGTGGAGGTGGGGTGGGGCTTGGATGAGGTTGTGGTCTGGGTTCCTGCGGTCCACCGTCAATTATTCCTCCTTCATTCGCAATTCTTGGTACGAAGAACCTAAGACCGAAACTGCTTCCTAGATCACCTGAACCCAAATACGTGTCCCAAGTATTAAAAACGACCGTGTCCCACTCACCTGGGGGCGGCTCAGGCGGCGCAGGCTGCGTTAATGTCGGCACGGGTGGCGGCGGTCCCAGCTCATCGTTTGCATCGAGGCCCGAAGGGTCTACAAAGTTCACCGGATCGTTCTGCACATAGCTGTAACGATTGAATGACTGTGGATCGGTGAAGTCGTAGCTGCCATCGGAAGGATCGGGTTGATCAAACCTGGACCACCAGCGGTTATAGCGGCGGAACATCCCTTCGTCTGAAAGGTTGCCATCTCGCTCATAGGTAGTGAACTTTCGCGGTTGGAACGCTACAGTGCTGCTTCGCAGCGTGTCGCCGCCCCACGGATCGAGTTCAATCGTGTTCACGACATCGCCGGAAGAATTGGTAACGCGCTTGCTTTTTGCCACCGGATCCTCATGCATCCACCAGACAGCGCTTCCGGACTGCACGGCCAGCAACTGACCACCCAGATACACATAGCCACGATTCATGCCGCCGTTGCGAATCTCTGCTACTACCTGTCCACCTAAAACGCTACTACGCAGATAATAAGTAGCGGTGGTCTCGTTGTCATTCTTCTTCACGCGCAATCCATCGCCATCGTAATACTGCTGCAACAGGTATCCACTGTAGCTGGCAGTTGCCGCCTGGCCCGTAGCATCGTAGGTAAAACTTTGACCGCCGTCACTGGTCAGATTGCCGGCTGCGTCATACGACTGGCCGCTGCGCTTGTTGTTGGTATAGGTGGTTGTCGCAAACGAAGGATTCTCTCCACCCCAACCTTCTCGATAAGTCATGTTGCCAAATTGATCGTACTGGTAACCCTGTGAGTATGGGCCATTGTAAAGCAGCGGTACCTGCTCGCCGATCGCCAGACGTGCCTCGTTACCCGAGCGTGAGACGCTCAAGCGGCCAACGTGATCGTAAGCAAAGTAACGGTCCAACGTTTGATCATCCTGATTGCGCACAAACTCTACACGCCCACTCTGCTCCCACGTGTAGCTATATTGCATGGGCAGCACACCGGGAATACTCCACTGCGTCAGCCGCAGGCGATTGTCGTATTGCGTCGAGAGCGTCAGAGTGTTGCTATAATGCATCTCCTTCAGTCCGAACGCGCGATAAGCAATACTACTGACATAGCTCGAGACTCCTGCGTAACCCGAGCCGGAAACACTGGTGGGACGTCCTACTTTGTCATACGCATAGCCAACCTGCGCGCCCCAAGGATTGGTAATGGAGGTTAACTCGTTCGCAAGATTGTAAGCATAATTCAACGCAAGGGAACCGACTCCATTAAACATGCGCGTCTCGGAAGTTAAGCGTGAGAGCTGATCGTAGTTATAACTCACCGACCCGAGACCATCAGTCATCGAGGTGCGATTACCCGCCGCGTCATAGGCAAAGGTGACGTTAGGTGTTGCCGCAACGCCTGTGCTCAAGCTCAGGTCGTAAGTGATGCCGGTGACGAGATGCCGGCTGTTA
>DASUYO010000290.1:0-9941 GCA_036377375.1 Pyrinomonadaceae bacterium | reverse complement strand
GGCGGCCACGGAGGGCCGCCCCTACAATAAATTTCATGAGAGTTGCTTTGATCGGATATGGAGTGATGGGCCAGTTGGTGGCAGCCGGCGCACTCAAGACGGGTGACGAGATTGGCGCCGTGCTCACGAGTAAAGATCGTGATTTAACAGTAGAGCAACTCGCAGAGAAGCTGCGTGGCCATGATGTTGCTGTTGATTTCTCAGTTGGCGAAGCAGTTCTAAAAACTGTAGAAGCATGCGCACGCGCGAAGGTTAGTCTCGTCGAGGGTGCGACTGGTTGGAAACAGCATGAGCCCACTGTAAAACAGATCGTGACTGAACATTCAGGCGCGATGGTTTACGGTGCAAACTTTTCCATCGGCGTAAATCTTTTCTATCGCATCGCGAAACAGGCGGCGGCGCTGTTTGCTGCGGTCGACGGCTACGAACCGTTTATCGAGGAACAGCACCACAGCCGCAAACGTGATGCTCCTTCAGGCACAGCCCTGAAGCTGCGCGATTTGTTGTCCGAACATTTTGGACCCGACATTTCAACTGCCTCGACGCGTGCAGGCTACATTCCCGGCACGCACCGCGTAGGTTTTGACTCCGAAGCCGATCAGGTTTTACTGACGCACACGGCGCGGTCGCGCCAGGGTTTTGCAAGCGGTGCCTTGCTGGCCGCTCACTGGATCGTCGGACGAACAGGGGTGTTCGAATTCTCCGAAGTGATTGAAGCGATCTTATCCGGCTCCACGAATAGTTCAGAGTTCAACCTTTAGGTTGCTGGTTAGGGTTCACGATCGCAAGCTAAAGCTGTAACTCTGAACTAAGCTTGAACTCTACTGTGAACTACTAAACGGAGGTCACGATGACATTACAACTCGACTGGCTTCGCGGATGCGCGACGGCTCTTGTCACACCCTTTACAGCCGATGGTGCGGTTGATGAGAAACGCCTGCGCGATCTGATCGAATACCAGATCGCCGGCGACGTACGTGTGCTCGTGCCCTGCGGCACAACCGGCGAAAGCGTAACAATGACTGAGGAAGAGAACCAGCTCGTCATCCGCACCACTGTCGAGCTCGCTCGCGGGCGCGGAAAAGTCATTGCCGGCACCGGAAGCAATTCAACCGCAGTGACCATCAAGCGCTCGCAAGCCGCACGCGATCTCGGCGTCGACGGCGTGCTGACCGTCGCACCTTACTACAACAAACCGACACAAGACGGACTTTACGCACACTTTCGCGCAATCGGCGAAGCAGTGCCGGGCTTGCCGATAGTGATCTATAACGTTCCGGGGCGCACGTCGTCCAACATTTCCGCCGAAACAACTCTGCGCCTCGCCCGTGATGTTGAAAACATCGTCGCGGTTAAAGAAGCTTCCGGCAATCTCTCGCAGATCATGGAGATACTGCGTGGCAGACCTGAAGGCTTTCGTGTTATCTCTGGTGATGACTCGTTGACGCTGGCGTTGATCGCACTCGGAGGAGACGGGTTGATCTCCGTTGCTTCAAACCAGGCTCCGGAGATGATGTCGAAGCTCAACGATCTCGCGCTCGCCGGTCAATGGGACGAAGCACGCGCACTGCATTACAAGCTGCTGCCGTTGATGGAAGGAAACTTCATCGAATCGAGCCCTGGTCCAGTGAAAGCCGGAATGGCATTAATGGGTTTGCTGGAGGAGAATCTTCGTCTACCGCTCGTTCCCGTTCAGGAAAAGACCCGCAATCGTATGCGCGAGATTTTGACGGAAGTCGGGTTACTGAAGGAAACATCGCATGCCGTTGCGTGAACAGATTGAAGCGATCGCTGCGCGCGAAGGCAGTGAGTTTTCACGCGAAGACAGATCCGTCTTCGACGAGCTGAAGCGCGCACTCAATCGCGGCGAGGTTCGTGCTGCTGAAAAGAGTGGGGACGGCAAGTGGCTGGTGAACGCCTGGGTGAAGCAGGGCATACTACTCGGCTTTCGCATGGGCGCCATTGCAGACATGTCGTGCGGCGAGAGCTTCAAATTCTTCGACAAAGATACTTATCCAACACGCCCAACCAAAGTCGAAGACAACGTCCGGATCGTCCCGGGCGGATCGACAATCCGAGACGGCGCTTACATTGCGCCGGGCGTTGTCTGCATGCCGCCGATGTTTGTTAACGCGGGTGCCTACGTCGATGCCGGAACGATGATAGACAGCCATGCGCTGGTCGGATCGTGCGCACAGATTGGACGACGTGTGCATATCTCTGCGGCCGCACAAATTGGCGGTGTGCTCGAGCCAGTCGGCGCAGTGCCCGTGATTATCGAGGACGATGTGCTTGTCGGTGGGAATTGCGGAGTTTATGAAGGAACGATTGTTCGCGAGCGCGCGGTGCTGGCCTCCGGCACGATTTTGACTGGCTCAACTCCGGTCTACGATCTTGTTCGCGGAGAGATCTACCAGCGGACCGTGGATGGACCACTCGAGATTCCCGCGGGCGCCGTTGTTGTTCCCGGTTCGCGCGCAGTGACGAACGAGCGAGGACGTGAATGGGGACTGTCGTTGTACGCGGCAGTGATCGTGAAGTATCGCGACGCAAAGACTGACACGGCGGTGCGATTAGAGGATTACCTGCGGTGAGTAAGTTTGCGCCACCGAAACGCCTGCGAGGGATCGAGAAGAGCGTTATCCGCCAAACCTTCGATCGCGCACTCCCGGGCAGCATCAATCTTGGGTTGGGTGAGCCGGATCTGCCGACGCCGGATGTAATTCGCAAAGCGGCGGTAAAGGTGATCGTCGAACAGCAGAACGGTTACACGCAGCACGCCGGGCTTCCCGCGCTGCGTGAAAAAGTTGCCGGCGAGTATCCCTATCTCAAAGGAAAGCCGGAGCGAGTTATTATCACGGCGGGTTCGCAGGAAGCGTTATATCTCGCGCTGCTGGCGCTTGTTGACGAAGGCGATGAGGTGTTGCTGCCCAATCCCGGCTTTGTTGCGTATCCGACGATCGTGCGGATGGCCGGAGGCACTTCGAAGTTCTATCGTTTGCCGCGAGAGAGTGGCTTTGCGTTTGACGCTGACGAGTTTAGGCGCGCATTGTCGCCGCGGACCAAAGTCGTAGTTTGTATCAGTCCGTCTAATCCGACAGGACGTACTCTGTCGCCTCACGATCTTGAAAGCATTGGCGAGGCACTGCGCGATCACGGTGGGTACCTGATCAGCGATGAGATTTACCGGGATCTTTATTACACAGCGGATCGTCCCGGCTCGTTAGCATCGTTTTATGAGCGCACGATAGTTATCGGCGGTCTTTCGAAGTCGATGAGCATGACCGGCTGGCGTTTGGGTTGGTTGTGCGGCGACGAAGCGGTGGTCCAGGCCGCGCTTGTGCTTCATGGTTACGTTACGACATGCGCGTCGGCGGTATCGCAGAAAGCATCGCTCGCCGCATGGACGGAAGAGGCTGAACAGGCGCGTGTCGGATTTCGACAGACGTTTCGCACGCGAAGGGATTATCTCTTGGAATTGATCGATACGGAGTTGCGATTGCGAGCAGTGACGCCGGAAGGCGCTTTTTACACAATGCTAGACGTTAGTGATTATGGATCGTCGATGGTTGTTGCTGAGGCCTTGTTGAATGAAAAAGTGATCACAGTGCCTGGCGCGGCGTTTGGAAATGAGAGTGAAGGCTTCTTGCGCGTTTCGTTTTGTGCGGATCATGATATGTTGGCGGAAGGAGTTCGGCGGATTAAAAAAGCCATTCACGGATTACACAGAAATATATGAATAAATATCGCGTTGGAATTCTTGGTGCAACGGGAATGGTGGGGCAGCGGTTTATTCAACTGCTAGAACACCATCCGCAATTTGAAGTTACTGCTGTTGCGGCGTCAGATCGATCGCAGGGAAAGACATATGGGGGGGCTTGCTCGTGGCGGCTTGTCGGTGAAATGCCCGAGGCGGTTCGCTCGATGCCGGTGCAGCCACCCGCGCCGCCGCTCGATTGTGACCTTCTGTTTTCGAGCTTGCCGGGTGACATCGCGCGTGAGAGCGAGGGAAGCTTTGCCGCCGCGGGTTATCCGGTCATCAGCAACTCGTCCGCATATCGCATGGACGAAGATGTGCCCTTGCTGATTCCCGAAGTGAATCACCAGCACCTCGATCTGCTCGCACGTCAGCGACAGCGAAATACATCAGGTGGCTTCATCGTCACGAATCCAAACTGCTCGGCAATCGGGCTGGCGTTCGCGCTTGCTCCGTTGCATGCAGCGTTTGGTATCTCGGCGGTGGCTGCAACCACATTGCAGGCACTTTCGGGCGCGGGCTATCCCGGCGTTGCTTCACTCGACATTCTCGACAATGTTGTGCCTTACATCAGCAGCGAAGAAGAGAAGATGGAAGCGGAGACTAGGAGGATTCTCGGTCGCTGTATAGATCAACGAATCGAGCCCGCGCCAATGGCGGTCAGTGCTCAGTGTCACCGCGTGAACGTCGCTGACGGACACATGGCGGCAGTACGCGTGAAGCTCGCGCGCAAGGCGGAGCTCGACGATTTGCGAGATGCGCTCGCGTCGTTTCATTCGTTGCCGCAGGAGCTTGGATTACATTCTGCGCCGCGCTTTCCGATCGTCGTTCGCGATGAGCAGGATCGACCGCAGCCAAAGCTGGATCGTGATGCCGGCAACGGGATGACCGTCACCGTTGGCAGATTGAAACCTGATTCAGTACTTGATTACCGGTTCGTGGTTTTGAGTCACAACACGATTCGCGGCGCTGCGGGTGCCGCGATACTCAATGCGGAGTTGTTGATTGCACTCGGCCATTTGACGCGATGAACCCGACCAGCCGCAAAGAAGCACTAAAAGCTCAAAAGTCTGCTTTTATCTTTTGTGTTCTTTGTGCCTTTTTGTGGCCACTGCCAGTGCAGGCACAGACGAATCTCGATGATCAGGTAAAGCCACTCGTCGCATCGTTCAAAGGCAAGGTCAGTCTCTTCGCGAAGAATCTCGACACCGGTCAAACCTACGCACTCAACGCAGACGAGCGTGTGCGCACCGCGAGTACGATCAAGATTGCCATCATGATTGAGGCGTTTGCGCGTGTCGCCGAAGGCAAGGCGAAGTGGACTGACGAAGTCGTCCTCACCAAAGAGAAAAAGGTTTCCGGCTCCGGCATCCTCGTCGAGCTCTCAGACGGACTCCGGCTCACGCTGCGCGATGCTGTCAATCTAATGATGATCCTTAGCGACAACACGGCAACTAATCTCGTCCTTGATGTCCTCACCACTGATGCTGTGAACGCACGGATGGAATCCCTCGGTTTCAAACAGATCAAGATCATGCGAAAGGTCGGCAGCGGCGGCGAAAGCACGGCGGGAAAAGACCCGGAGAACAAGAAGTTCGGGCTCGGCATGGCTACGCCGCGCGAGATGGTGCTGGTGATGGAAAAGCTCGAGCGCGGCGAAATCATTAGTCCAGCCGCCTCTAAAGAGATGATCGAGCTGATGAAACGTGAGCAGGGCCGTGACGCAATCGGGCGCTCACTTTGGAACGTCCCGATGGCCAGCAAGTACGGCGCCCTGGATCGTCTGCGAAGCGCGGTCGGCATTCTCTACACGAAAAACGGGAAGATCGCCATGGCCATCTCCTGCGACGACATGCCGGAAACGATGTGGTCGGTCGATAATCCGGCGTACCTCCTGATGTCACGACTCTCGGAAGTACTGGCAGAGGGACTGGCAAAGAAGTAAGTTAAAAACTGGTATGAGATTTCGGGTTAGACCACGACCAACTTCAACAAACAAGACCGCCTTTTCATGCACTTACCGAAGCTGTATCCAAAAACCTAAACATGGGATGTGAAATTTTTGGATCTCTTCGTCCCGTTCTGCCGCAATATTATTGAATTTCTCAGCAACAAGCGGGATCGTCCGGCAGATCCTTCTTGGAATAGTTTCTGCAAGCCCGTCCGTTGAACATTTCCAGGTTAGATTCAGCGGCGCTTACGCGACGATCACCACTTCAACAACAAGCGGGTTGCTCATCCAAAATTTTGTATCAAAAGTACCCAAGTGTTTGACTACATCCCCGATGGAGGACTACATGAAAACTGTCACGCTCTCTCCAGGTAGGGCCCTCGGGTTCTTCAGCGTGCTTGCTCTCGCGCTGATGATGTCGAGTGTTGCCTTTGCCCAGACCGGCACTTCTTCGCTGCGTGGAACTGTTACTGACTTACAGGGACGCGCGGTCCAAGGAGCTCAGGTCACAATCACCAACGTCGAGAAAAACTTTACTCGCACCCAAAACACCAATGACGATGGCCTCTATACATTCACGTCAATTCCTCCCGGACTTTACCGGCTCGAGGTGGAGGCGAAGGGATTTAAGAAGGCTGCAATCTCGGAGATTCACGCCCAGATCGACACGCCCGGCACTATGGACGTGCAGCTCGAGGTGGGCAATATCGCGGAAACTGTCAGTATTGTTGCGGGTGCGGAAGCCCCAATCAATACGAGCGACGCAACCCTCGGTAACACGTTTGAATCGCGTCGCATTGTTGAATTGCCGCTCAATTCAAACAACGTCGTCGGACTGCTTTCATTGCAACCCGGCGTCACCCGCTCTGGTTACGTGAACGGCGGTCGCTCCGACCAGTCGAATATCACGCTCGACGGCGTAGACGTGAACGAACAACAAACTGGTCTGGATATCGTTACCAACCAGGCATTTGCCAGCGTGCTGCGCGTTATTCGCGATTCGACGCAGGAATTTCGCGTTACGACCACGAATCCGAACGCTGACACCGGCCGCTCTTCAGGCGCACAGGTATCACTGGCGACCAAGTCGGGCACAAACAATTGGCATGGATCGCTGTTTCAGTTCCACCGAAATACAGTAACAACCGCCAATGACTTCTTTAACAACAAAGCCGGACGCTTTGTCGCAACGGATTCGCAAGTAATCAACGGCACGGCAAAGGTAGGTGATCCACGAGCGCCGCGACCGCCCCTACTCAGAAATTTTTTTGGCGGCTCAGTTGGAGGTCCCGTCAAACATGATCGGGCATTCTTCTTCTTTGCCTATGAAGGTTTCCGCGAAGCGACCTCGTCGACCAGCGTACAGGTTGTGCCTCTGCCGCACATTGCTCAGGGTATCATCCGATATCGCACCGCCAATGGCGCCAGCGATCCTTCCTGTCCTGCGGGAACGCCGTCAGGTTTTCGTTGCCTGACTGCCGCGCAGATAAACCAGGCTTACATTAATGCGAATGGCGTAACTCCCGGTGTGAACCCGGCGGCTGTGGCGTTTCTTTCTGACATCAGCCACCGTTTCCCGGCGAACGACACAACAGTAGGCGATGGTATCAATACGGGTGGCTATCGGTTCAATTCGCCCACGCCGACGAAGTTCGACACGTATGTGCTGAAGTTTGACTTCAACCTGACTGACAGCCAAACGTTGTTCGTTCGCGGTAACTATCAGAACGATCGCATCGGACTCTCACCAATTCTCCCTGATGCACAGGCGGCGAACATCTGGTACCACCCGAAAGGGTTCGCGTTGGGCCACTCCTGGACAATTTCGAACCGCCTGGTCAACCGGTTCACGTATGGTTTGACTCGCGCTGCATTCACGAGGCAGGGTGACCAGAATGGAAACCAGGTTAGTTTTCGCTTCATCTTCGCACCGACATTGACCACGTCGCTGACGCGCGTCACGCCCGTTCACAATTTGGTTGACGACGTGACCTTCGTCAAAGGCAATCACACCTGGCAGTTTGGTGGAAATGTTCGCTTGATCAAGAACACCAGGGAGTCGTTTGCAAATTCGTTCGACTTTCTGACTACCAACCCGTCGGGCTATGCAGCTTCAGCAGCAGTGCTCACGTCCGCAGGCGCTGATGCTTCCGGGGCAGCTATCTTCCCGAACGTTGCCAGTAGCTCTTTAACACCGTTGCGCAACATCCTGTCGGCGGTGATTGGTCGCTTCTCTCAATACACGGGGAACTTCCTGTACGACCAATCGGGCAAGATTCTACCGCCCGGCTCGTCTGCTGATCGTACTTTCGCAACTCAGGAGTACGAAGCCTATTGGCAGGATCAGTGGCGCATGCGTTCTAACCTGACGTTTACCTATGGCTTGCGCTGGGGCACTTCGACTCCCGTTTATGAGGTGAATGGTTTCCAGGTTCAACCAACGACCAGCCTTGGTGGTTACTTCGATAAACGTAGAGCCAGTGCAGACGCGGGCATACCTTTCAACGATCCGATTTCACTCGATCTTTCAGGCAAAGCGAACGGTAAGCCCGGTTTCTATAAACAGGACTGGAACAACTTCGCTCCCATAGTTGCGGTCGCGTGGCAGCCCAATCTACCGGATAACTTCTGGGGCAAGCTGATCGGACGTGAGGGGCGCGCGGTATTCCGTGGCGGTTTCCGCACCACTTACGATCGCATCGGCAGCCAACTGACTGTTAACTTCGATCTGAACAATCAGCTCGGGTTCGCGTCAGCGCTGACGATTGCAGTCAATACCTATAACGTCAGCACGAAACTGGCGCCCCTCTTCACTGGCGCTATACCAGACGTACGCACCTTGCCGGGTATCGCCGGAAACTTCAGTAACCAGATCTCCTTCCCGTTAAGTGCACCACCTAACGGCGCCGAGCGAATCGAAACTTCACTCGACGACACCATCACGACTCCTGTCAATTACAGCTTCAACTTCTCCTACGCACGCGAGATGAGCAAAGGATTCTCGTTTGAGCTGAGCTACGTTGGCCGCTTCGCGCGCAACCTGCTTGGTCAAAGAGACATCATGCACTTCAACAACCTGCGCGACATCAAGTCAGGTCAGACCTTCTACGACGCCATGCGAGCTCTGATCGATTTGCGTTATGCGGGTGTGCCCATCACGTCGGTAGGACCGATCCCGTTCTTTGAGAACGTGCTGCCGGGCATTGCTGGTACCTTCACCATCCTTGGCGTTCCTCGTACCTTGACGGCGACGCAGGCAGCTTACCGCCGCATCGCTTTGCCTTCAGTCGGCGGCCAGAACGTCACTGACTACACGTTCCTGCAATCGGGTGCACGATGGGATGACAAGCCGGCGTCGATCTTCAACAACACGTTCGTGAACCCGCAGTATGCAGCACTTAACACGTGGTCCACGTTCGCTATTTCAAATTACAATTCCGCGCAGGTGAGTATTCGCCAGCGTTTGTCCCGCGACGTCACGTTTGATTTTAATTACACGTTGTCGCATTCGCTGGACGATGCTTCGGGTCTCCAGAACGCGGGGAACTTCTCGACGGCGTCGTTGATCTTCAATCCGCTTGATCCATTAACCAACTACGCGGACTCTGATTTCGACATTCGCCACAACATCACTGCGAACTGGCTGATTGGTCTTCCGTTCGGCCGCGGCAAGAAGTTTTTCAGCGACTCCGGAAAGATCGCCAACGGCATCTTTGGTGGTTGGGACATTGCCGGAATCTTCCGCTGGAATTCCGGACTACCGACTAGCACTACGCGTCCTTTCGCGTTCCAGCGTTGGGCCACCAACTGGCAGATCTCGTCAGGCATGGTGCGGGTTCGTCCGGTTCAAACCACCTCTGGAGACGTCAACGGTGTACCAAACATGTTTGCGGACCCGACAGCCGTGTATCAGAGCTATCGCGATCCGAAGCCAGGTGAGGCTGGTGACCGGAACACTCTACGCTACCCGGGTTATTTCAGTATAGACGCGGCGTTGCATAAGACGTTCAAGATGCCCTGGGAAGGACAAACACTGACCTTCCGGTGGGAAGTCTTCAACGTGACCAACACGCAGCGGTTCGGGTCGAACCCCGGCGTTGTCGGCGCGCCAGCAGGCTTTAACGGCTCAGGCCTTTCGACTGATCCCTTTATCTTCGGTGGTGCTCCACCGCCGGGATTTGGAGATTTCACTCAAACTCAGGCGCAGTTCGGCGAGACCAAAGCCGGACGCGT
>DASUYO010000289.1:0-2425 GCA_036377375.1 Pyrinomonadaceae bacterium | reverse complement strand
GCCTGTTGGGCAGCAGGGTAATCTGGGACGAAATGTGCTGCGCGGTTTTGGCGCGTGGCAGGCTGACGTTGCGCTACAGAGAAAATTTCAGCTCACGGAGAAAGTCAGTCTTCGGTTCCGCAGCGAGTTCTTCAACATCCTCAACCATCCGAACTTCGGCAGTCCCGTCAACTCGCTAACCAATCCTCTTTTCGGCCGTTCGACCCAGACGCTCGCCAACAGCCTCGGCTCGGGTGGTGCGAATGGCGGATTGAATCCTCTCTACCAGATCGGCGGACCCCGCTCAATCCAGTTTGCCCTCAAGCTTCTGTTCTAAACACTACTCACTCAAAAGAGTTATTGAAGAATTGCCTGAATGTGGGTGTTTGCTGGCTGCCGACCGCACTACACTTAACCGGTGCAACGATTGTTTCCAATGTTTCCTCAAGGCGGCCCCGGTGTGGCCCTTTTCCTATTGCGCATCTCGGTCGTGGCCCTTCTCATCACCGTAGGCGTGCACTACAACGGCTCTTTTTACCGGCTGGTGCTGGCGGCCATCCTGCTAGTTTCCATTTCGCTGCTTATCGGTTTTCTGACACCATTTCTCTGTGTGATTAGCGGCGTATTCATAGTTGGAAACATAATCCTCAATCCCGACTCCAGTCCCATTGTATGCGTAGTCGCGATCGTAAATGCGGTAGCGCTCGGCCTGCTCGGGCCGGGTGCGTATTCGCTGGACTCAAAACTCTTCGGCCGCCAGGTCACAGTCGTTCGTCCACGCAGTCGCGCCAACTACTCTTAACTAAAAACCGACGATGAATAAAAAATGGATCGTTGTGGCGCCGGTTAGAAACGACTCCCACTATTGAGGTATTTACCGCTTGCTCCAAATAGGGTTTCGGCTGAATACGAATTAGTACAAACTTAGGTCGTAAATTAAATTAGCTTACGGGCGTGAAAAGGTTAAAGACCCGGTCATTGGAACGCAATCCGTCGTGAGTTCTTAGGAGGTAGAGATGACGTTAGATGTTTTGTCAGATCCCCATTCGCGATACGACGATGTAATCATGAATACGGTCGAGTTCGTCCCTGATGAAGAGCTTTTGGCTCCTGAGATTGCCGATCCGATCTATTCAGGAATCATTGGCAAGAGCTCGGCCCTGCGTCACGTTTTGCAGCTCGTTGAGATGGTGGCCGCCAGTGATGCGACTGTTCTTATTCTTGGAGAGACCGGCACGGGCAAAGAGCTTATTGCCCGCGCAATCCACGAACGCAGCCAGCGACAGAAACAGGCATTTGTGACCTTAAACTGCGCGGCGATTCCGAGCTCATTATTCGAGAGCGAACTCTTCGGCCATGAGCGTGGCGCGTTTACCGGTGCGAACATGCAGCGAGCTGGGCGTCTTGAACTGGCGGATCGTGGGACTCTGTTTCTGGACGAAGTCGGCGAAATGCCGCTCGAGCTGCAACCAAAACTCTTGCGCACGCTGCAGGAGCATACTTACGAACGACTTGGCAGTTCGCGTAGCAAGACTGTGGATGTAAGGTTAGTGGCGGCGACTAACTGCGATCTCGAACAGATGATGGAAGACAAGCAATTTCGCAGCGATCTGTACTATCGCGTGAACGTGTTTCCCATTCGCATTCCACCTTTGCGTGAACGTCGCGAAGACATTCCCTTGTTGGTTCAACACTTTACCCAGAAGTATGCCCGCCAAATGGGTAAGCAGATCGATACGATTCCCGAGTCGACGCTCCAGAAGCTGCAACGCTGGTCGTGGCCCGGAAATGTCCGGGAGTTGGAGAATCTGATCGAGCGATCGGTAATCCTGACGTCCAACAACGTGCTTGCAGTCACGTTACCGGAAAAGATGACTGGAGCAATCGACGCGGCGACTGTCGTCGGTGACTTCGAAGAGCAAGAGCGGATCATGCGGACCCTTCAGGAGACCAAAGGCCGCATTAGTGGACCAAACGGGGCCGCGCTTCGTCTGGGTGTGAAACGCAGCACCTTGCTTGACCGTATGAGGAAATTCGGCATTAATCCACGAGACGTGAAAGTTAGATACGGAGTTGCCGATGAAGTGGTGCCGAAGTCGCGATATGCTTACGCGTGATCGAGCATGAAATTAGCTATTCCCGTTAACGAACATGATTATTCGATTGGCCCTGCCGATGCGGTGGTTACCGTAGTCAACTACGGTGATTATGAATGTCCCGACTGTCACCGCAGACATCGCGAAGTTGAAAAGATGTTCGACGAGTTGGTGGGCTCTGTACGCTTCGTCCATCGCCACTTCCCGCTCATAAATGTCCATCCTCGCGCCCTGCCTGCGGCTGAAGCCGCTGAAGCGGCAGCGGCCCAGGGTAAATTTTGGGAGATGCATCGCCATCTCTACACTCAGCCTGATAAGCTCAAAGACAGGCACTTGCGCCACTATGCGAA
>DASUYO010000288.1:0-11759 GCA_036377375.1 Pyrinomonadaceae bacterium | reverse complement strand
TGTCAAGGGCAAAACCGTGATAATACAGCTTCACTTCCCGCAACCTTTATCCACAGATTACACAGATTTGCATCAAAATCTGCGTAATCTGTGGATGGATTCGCCGCAAAAAGGTATGGACCGGGGTGGCCATTTTCTGTTACATTGCGCGGCTAAAGCGTTCCACCCAAACAACAACTCCGCAACTCGATTCGGAAAATGTACATCTGCGTTTCAGCTAAAAGCATTCATATCGTTCACGTTTTATCTCTCAGGCAGGAGACCGCCAATTGACCACGGCAATCGAGCAAACGCTCGAAACTTATGGAATCGAAAACTGGGCCGCTGGCTACTTTGATGTAAACCGGAAGGGAAACCTTATCGTCCGCCCCGTCGAAGGAGACCCCCGCTCGGCGGACCTCAAAGAGATCATCGATGACCTCGCCAAACGTGGCATTACCACTCCCGTGCTGCTGCGCTTCCCGCAACTGGTCGCAGCTCAAGTAAGAAAACTTCAGCGCGCGTTTAGTCGCTCAATTCGCGAGTTTGAATACCAGGGCACGCACATGTGTGTTTACCCGATGAAGGTAAACCAGCAGCGCGCCGTGGTCGAGGAATACCTGCGCGAAGGCTCTCGCTATGACTTCGGACTCGAAGCGGGTTCCAAGGCGGAGCTTTACGCCGCGCTGGCTCTCGAACAGCCGAGCGACAGTCTTTTAGTGCTCAACGGTTTCAAGGACGAAGAGTTTATCGAGCTGGCGTTCGCGGGCGCGAGAGTCGGAAAGAAAATCGTGATCGTGATCGAGAAGCTAAACGAGCTAGATCACGTTCTCAACGTGGCTGAGCGTACGGATGGCCCACTGCCCATGATCGGCATGCGCGTGAAGCTCTACTCGAAAGGTTCAGGCCGGTGGGAAAAGTCAGGCGGTGAAGCCGCGAAGTTTGGACTCACGACAACCGAGCTTCTCGAAGTGATCCGGCGTCTCGAAGAAGCAGATCGCATGGACATGCTGAAGCTGCTTCACTTTCACATCGGCTCACAGCTCACCGACATCAAGCGCATCAAGAATGCGATGAAGGAAGCAGCTCGCGTCTACGCCAAGGTCTACCAGATGAAGGTTCCGATCGAGCTGCTCGACGTAGGCGGTGGCATGGCTGTCGACTACGACGGATCGAAAACCGCGTTTGACTCTTCAGCAAACTACACCGCGCAGGAATTTGCCAACGACGTTATCTACACGATCAAGCAAGTGTGTGACGACGAAAATGTTCCACACCCGACGATCATTCAGGAGTCGGGACGTTTCCTGGCTGCTTATCATGCAATTCTCGTTACGAACGTTCTCGACGAGATCGAGACTGTTGTCGAAGACATCACTCCGATTGAGATCGGTGAAGACGATCCGCAAGTCGTCATCGAGCTTGGCGATCTGCGGGAGTCGATCAGTGTGAAAAATTATCGTGAGTACTATCACGACGCACTCGAACACCGCGAAGAGTTGTTCACGTTGTTCAATCTCGGCTTGATCTCACTCGAAGATCGCGCGAAAGGTGAAGTGCTCTTCTGGGACGTTTGCGAGCGCGCAGACAAGTATGCACAACAGGCGAAATACGTATCAGAGGAATTTGGTGAGCTGCGACGACTGCTCTGCGCCAAGTACCTGACTAACTTCTCCGTGTTTCGGTCAGTGCCCGATCACTGGGCACTGGACCAACTGTTTCCGATCGTTCCGATTCACCATCTCAACAAGCCGCCGACCGAGTACACGACGTTGTGCGACATCACCTGCGACTCGGATGGCATCGTCGATAAGTTTGTGGACCTGCACGATGTGAAACAGGTCCTCGAGCTTCACGATATCAGTCCGGATGAGCCTTACTACCTCGCATTCATGCTGGTCGGCGCGTATCAGGAAGTGATGGGTAACAATCACAACCTGTTTGGCGCGCCGCATGAGGCGCACGTGCACATCGACGAAGAAGGATTTCTTATCAAGAAGGTAATTAAAGGAACAACTGTCGGCGCTGCGGCCGAGCGTGCCCGGTATGAGCGCAGCCTTCTGCACGATGGTTTTCGACGCCTGATTAATCGACGCGTAAAAGACGGAGAGTTGAGCGAGGCTGAAGGAGCCGACCTGGCCCAGTTCTACGAATCGCGTTACGACGCATATTGCTATCTCGCAGTGAATGGAGTGAAGACTCGTTCGCGGCGCCGGACTGATTATTAACAGAACCGAGCGCGGTAGCGCCGGGTTCACAGTGCAATTGAGCGCCTCATTGAAATACCGACCCGGCGCTACCGCGCACGGTTCTGAAAAAACCGAGAGGTTGACAACCTGCATGGTCACTCAACGCAAACCAAAAGCATCGAAGTACCTGACTACTCCCACTCGTCCAGTCCAGGTGGATCGTGACCGTTCCGTGGCAGGACTCCTCGAGAAGATGGAAGGAACAGGTTTTGGAGGCCGCCAACTGGCCGAAGCACATCGTATCTGGCTCGACATGCTCGGCGACAATACGACCATTATGGTCGCAGCTTCAGGGGCGCTCATTCCCGCCGGCATGCGCCGATTGCTGGCGTACGTGATCAAGAACCGCTTCGTTGATGTGCTGGTCCTTTCGGGTTCGCTACTCTTTCACGATCTACACGAAACACTCGGCCGTTATCATTTCCAAGCCCACCCAAGCATGACTGACGCAGAGTTGGAGTCGGCACAGATCAGCCGCATGTGGGATCTTCTCGCGAGCGACGAGGAATATCGCGAAGCCAAGGAATGGATTGGCGGGTTTACCAACCAGCTCGATCAAACACGTGCGTATTCGGTGCGAGAGTTCCTGCATCTGCTCGGCCGAGAGCTGGCGGAGATCGCGTCTGAAGATGGCGTGCTTACGTCGGCTTACAAAGCAAAGGTGCCGATCTTTTGTCCAGCCATTGCTGATAGTGGTCTTGCCGTCGGTATCGCCGGTGCTCGCTTTGAAAAGAAGAACAACTTCATGTTCGACATCATTCAGGATGTGCTTGACATGATGAACGTGATGGCGAATGCGCGAGTATCAGGAATTCTCAATCTTGGAGGTGGAACGACAAAGAGTTTTATTCAGCAGGCGAATCTTTCGTCGTTTCTGCAAAAGGAACATCATCACGGGCACAAGTATGCGATCCAGATCTCGACTGACGCTCCGCACCCCGGTGGGAGATCGAATGCGGTGTCGTTTGATGAAGGATTGATTTATGGAAAGCTCGCCCGCGGCGCGCACACTGCTTTCGTTCCCTGCGATGCCACGATTGCACTCCCGATATTGATCACGTCACTTTCACAGACAGCGGCGAAGTACATGAAAGGCCGCAAGAGGCCCAACTTCACCTTTGGACGCGAGCTCACCGTCGAAGCACCATAAAACCAACCACAGATTACACAGATGAAATCTGCGTAATCTGCGGATTTCTTACGCGGTTGCGTTGGGCGTACATTGCTTTGTCAGCGTGTTCGATCGCCTGCCCCAGGTCGGTAAGGGAGTTGAAGCCCGCGACACCGAATGAAACTGTGACCGTAAGTCGCATGCCGATCCAGCGCTCACAATTCTCTGCGAGAATCTTGTTCAGTTTTTCCACGCGCCGGCTGGCCTCGCGCTGAGGCAGTTTGAACATCAACACCAAAAACTCGTCACCTCCCCACCGAAACAGCATGTCGTCAGCACGGATCAACGAGCGCATCGCACGTGCAACCGCGCGAATGGCTTTGTCACCTGCGCTGTGGCCCATCGTGTCGTTTATCGGTTTCAGATTATCGATATCGAGCACCGCCACACTGCCTGAAGTCACAGTGTTGTCGTGGCCCGCTTCCGGTCGCCGCAGCAACGAGTGGAACGCGTGACGGTTCAATGCTTCTGTCAGTGGATCCATCTGGACCAGCAGTTCCAGTTGATCACGCGCCTGAAGAAGTTTGCTATTCGCCATCTCCACCTCACGGCGCACGCCCTCCATCAGGACCATCACTGTGCCAAAGCCGAGAAGCGTTTCAAACAGCAAATCGAAAACCGATGTGTAGTGCAGATAGCCCGACGGAATCGTAAAACCCCAGAGTCCCTTCCGTGCTCCAAAGACCGGCACGTAATGAAGAAATCCGATAGCGAGAAGCAGCAGCGCTGACGACATAACGCGAATGCCCGGAGTCATTCGTTCCTCGCGTGTGCCTTTGCGTAGCACGAACAGTGAGATCACGAACAATGCAGACAGTATCGCCGCATGCATCATAAACAGATCGTTAAAGTCCCGAGAAACGTACGGCAGGATCAGCGAAACCGCGACGGTTGGTATGAGGAAGTAGTTGTGCTTTCTGATGAGACGCGCACCGGTCGTCTGGTTGCGGCAACCGGCAATGAAGAGTAGGCCGAAGAGGTATTCGCCCAGGAAATAGCACGAATAAAAGATCTTCTGCTTCGAGTCGATGTGAAAACCGAGAAACAGACTCATGAGCGAAAAGGAAAGGCTGGCCCATGAGGCGGTCCAATAGTTCAGAGCACTGCTCTTGATGGAGGACCGCATGAAAATTGAAAGTAGGGTGATTAGAAGGACGCCAACGCACTGAATGGCCAAACCGACATTCGAATCCATAGACTGGGACCTCGTAGGGAGAACGAGTTAAAAAGGAAAGCTCTGGGCAGTGAGGTTTACGACGGAATTGATTGTAGCTGAGGTGAGCGTGCGAGGCCAAGGTTTTTCTTTAGTGGACCACAGATTTCACGGATTACACAGATAATCTGTGAATTGCCTTACGTCAACCACTGCAAGACTTCCTCTTCACTCGAGCTGCGGGTGCCGCCGACCACGTGGATAAAATATTCCTCAAGCGAGACTGGTCCCTGGCCATCGCCTTCAACGCGAATGCCTTTCCGCAACTCATTCAACGAACCGGAGGCGAGTAATTTCCCCTGCGCGATGATCGCGATGTCGCTGCACAGTCGTTCTACTATTTCCAGCACGTGAGACGTGAGAAAAACTGTCAATCCTCGAGCAGTCAGTCGCGACAGCAAATCCTTCAACGTGCGCGAAGCAATCGCATCAACGCCTTCGAATGGTTCGTCAAGAAATAATATTTCCGGCCGATGAATCAGCGCACATGCAAGTGACAGCTTCTTCTTCATGCCGTGCGAGTATTCGATGATCAGTTTGCGTGGCTCGTCCTGAAGCTCCATCAATTGGAGCAGCTCTTTTGACCTTCGCGCGATTTCGTCGGTGTGCAGCCCGTACATGCGCCCGGTAAACGACAACATCTCAGCGCCCGTCAGTCTCTCAAACAGGTTGAGATCTTCAGGCACGACTCCGATGCGCCGCTTGACTTCCATTGGCTGTGTCGAGACGTCGAGGCCAAGAACTCGCAGCGTGCCGCCGGTTGGCGCCAGCAGGCCAGTGAGCATTTTGATGGTGGTTGATTTACCCGCGCCGTTCGGACCGAGAAATCCGAAGAAGCTGCCACGGTTCACGTGCAGGTTGATGTTATCTACAGCGACGAAGTTACCAAACTGCTTGACCAGTTGGAACGTCTCAACGGCGGCCGATCCGCGGCCGCCTAAATCCGCATTCATCGGCGGCTAACCTCGAAGGAGAGCTTTGGCATCATCGGCGCGTACGGAGTTCGGAAATTGGCGATGCGTACTCATAAGGAAAGCATTCGAACTAGCTTGAAGCGCGTTGCCATGCGTCGCCCTCAACTGCACAAACCGTCCAAATGGTGTCCAACCATAATAATAACCGTCTTTCAAACTAAGAAGCACGTCAGCAGTATGTTTTACGCGTGGAGTAAAGAGTGACTTGTAAATATTCGCGAGTGCATTCGGATAACGATGCGCGGCGGTTCGCTCAAACCACGTCGCATCGGTGGCAGGAATGTTCGAAAAAGAATTTAACTCAAGTGGGTCACCATTTACTGTCACGTATCGATAACTATCAGTAGTCGAGTCGTACTCAACACGGGCTTGGCCGCGTGCGCTTTCGACAACGACGTCAGAATTATCTTTGTAAAGAGCCAAATCAACACCATTCACCTCTGCACTCGCGCGCGCCACCTCGGGAATACAATCAGTATCCTGACAATAGATCGCCGCGTAACTGCAAAGACCAAACGCCGGAATTACAAACTTGAAACCCTTCTGTCGCAGTGTTGATGCGAGATTCACGCGGCGATTCTCTTCGAGATTCATCCCGTGATCGGAGAACATCACTATCTCTGTCTCATCGCGGCAATACGCGCGAATCTCCTTCAGAATCTTGTCAAGCGATTCGAGTGCGACTGCGAGTCGCTCGGGTCCCTGTGCGTGGAGCAGTCCATCCGTTGCTTTGAGAAACGCAAAATAGTCGCGATTCTGAGGCGCTGTTCGGAAACGTTCGCGAAACCGCTGCATGTCAGCCCGCCAGATCTTCTCGGGCACGACGTAGATCAGAAACTCAAACGGCAGCGGCTCCTGATAGTCGAGCTCGTCCATGTACGAGGATGGGACCTTGTCAGGCGTACGACGCCCGATATACTTCGTGACTCCACCACGCAACTCTCCTGCTGCGCGATCGAAGTACAAACTCTCGTAACCCGCCGGTGGCGAGGCTCCAAGCATCGCCGACAGCGCTACGTTCGTCATTGTTGGGAATGGGGAAAGAAGACGAGCGGGTGGTCCAAAACTGTCAAACAAGCCGCGGCTCTTAGCCTGCTCGATCAGCTTGTGAGGAACTCCGTCGAGACAGAGCAGGAGGCGTCGAGGACGAATTTGATTTTTATGTGTCAAGCCCCTCCTTGAAGTGCGGCTGTTTAAACCCTCCACAGATTTCACCGATTATCTGTGTAATCTGTGGATGGCGCTGTCTTATACGCTTGCTTCAAACCGCGTTTCGCTTCGTCGTGCGCGTCGTAAACGTTCGGACGCGCTAACACTTCCTTGTATTGCACTAACGCTTCATCACGCTTCCCGGCTGCGTCAAACGAACGCGCAGCGTAAAGGTGAGCCATAGTGATTAAGCCCGCCTCCGCGCGGTCGACTTTAGTAGCCGCCAGAAACTCCTTCGCCGCACGCTCATGATAACCCGCTGTCGCCAGGGCTTCACCGTACTTGAAATGGATCAAGTCCAGCGCGCGTGCCGCTGTTTCTCTCGCGCTTCGATCGCGCAACAGCTCATCGAAAGTCGCAAACGCTTCTTTTTCCGCCTGCACCGCCCCCGCAAGATCTTTTTCTTTCCGCTTCACTTCCGCAAGCGAGACCAGCGCATCGGCACTCTCAAGTCGCAGCAGATAGTTACGAGGATACTTCACGGTCAGCTCGCGCGTCAGTTTCAGCACGTCTGCAAAACGCTTCTCGCGCGTGTACAGCAGGATCAGCAGCGATTTCGCATCGTCCTGCGCCCAGCGACCTTCCTTCGCCACCTGCTCCAGCAGAGTGAGACCTCGCTTCTTCGAGCCGCGGTAACCGGTCATGCCGGCGATGATCTTCACCGGCAACGGCAACGAGCCGACCACGTATTCGTAAAGACCGATTGTTATCTGCGCATCGACGTACTTCGGATCGAGCTTCAACACTTCGCGATGATGATCAACCGCATCGTTGCCGTCACGCAGGGCCGCGAAGTGTCGCCGCTCGACAGCTTCTTCGAAAGATGCCTTGAGCCCTTCCGTGTTGGCGAGGAAGTCGAGGGCTTCGATGTTTTTGGGTTCCTGTTTGAGCTTGGCTTCGGCGAGTCGCTTTGCTTCGCGCGTGAGATTGCGAAACTCAGTCACGATCTTCGGATCGACTTTGTCGTCGCCGTTTGAATAAAACGATTCGGAGTTGTAAAGCGAGACCTGCAAGCGTCGTGACTCATAAAGCGTCTTGATCCAGAGCCGCGCAGCAAGTAGTTGGTAGCCACTCGGATGCTGAGGATAGAGCTTTACTATCTCATTGAAGTCGCGCTGCGCTTTGTCGTAGTCGATGTTGTAAAGCGCATCCAGTCCACTGCGTCGCAGCTCCTCTAACCGCGCCCGCTCCGCATCCGTAAGCCATGGCGATACAGGCGGCTGCGCCGCCACGCCAACCGCCGCCATAACCAATATTAAAACGACACCTAACTGCTTCACGCTACGTCCTCCAAAAATCCGCGTCTTCAATCCGCGTTAATCCGCGCCTCCAAACGATTCCATATACTTCACACCCGATCCCGTGTTGAATAACACGACGCGATCCGTTTTTCTCACTTCTCCTGACTCCATCAACTGCCGCAATGCAGGCAAACACGCAGCACCCTCGGGCGCACAAAAGATTCCTTCCAACGATCCGATCTCTCGCGTCGCGGCAATCAGCTCCTCATCAGTCACTGCTACGGCAGTACCACCCGACTGACGCAGTGCATCAAGAATCAGAAAATCGCCAATTGCTTTCGGCACGCGCAACCCCGATGCAGTCGTCGCCGCATTCGGAAACTCATCCGCGAACCTGTTCCCTTCTTCGAACGCGCGCACGATTGGCGCACAACCCTCGGCTTGCACGGTCACCATGCGCGGTCGCCCGCCACCAATCCAGCCCATGCGTTCCATCTCATCGAATGCTTTCCACATTCCGATCAATCCTGTACCGCCCCCGGTGGGATAAACGATCACGTCCGGCAAACGCCACTGGAGTTGTTCTGCCAACTCGTAACCGAGCGTCTTCTTGCCCTCGATTCGATATGGCTCTTTCAACGTCGAAACATCGAACCAGCCTTCCTTTTCCTTTCGCCTGCCGACTTCCGCGCCGCAGTCAGTGATGAGGCCATCCATCAACGTCACACGAGCACCGGTCTGCTGACACTCGACGACGTTTGCTCGCGGGGTGTCGCGCGGCATGAAGATATAGGCGTCGAGTCCGGCGCGAGCGGCGTAAGCTGCGAGTGCACCGGCAGCATTTCCGGCGGAAGGAACTGCGAGTTTCTTAACGCCCAATTCCTTGGCCATCGATACCGCAGTGGCCATTCCGCGTGCCTTGAAACTCTGCGTCGGGTTCTGCGATTCATCCTTGATATAAAGCTCATGAATACCAACGCGCCTTGCAAGTCGTGGTGCTCGCAACAAAGGCGTCCAACCTTCCCCGAGAGAGATAATGTTCTTGTCATCTTCGACCGGCAGTACCTCGCGATACCGCCAGAGATCGGAGCGGCGGGCTGCGAGTGTTTCCCTTCGCAAAGTCACTTTGGCGCGGTCTAAATCGTACCGAACCAGCAAAGGCTTACCGCAGGCGCGACAGAGGTTGTGCAACCGATGTGCCTCGTGCTCGAGCCCACACAGGCCGCATTCCAAATGAGTGACGTTCATGGGTAGATTCCTTGAGTTGTGGGGTAAATTCTAGCGAACAACGCTCAGTATGCGACAAAAATAAGAATTTCAGGTAACGCGGCGCGGGTGCAGCAAAGTTATTTCACTCGAAAGAGCCAGCCGCAAAAAGGCACAAAAAGCACAAAACGCTTTCTGAGTTCATCTTGAATTCATTTTGTGCGTTTTGTGCTTTTTTGTGGCTGCCCTGTCCTGTGCTACTTTGTGGCTTCCTTATGGCGATAAGTCTTCTGGCTCTGGATCTCGACGGGACTCTACTCGATTCTCGCGGCCACATCTCTGAACGCAACCGAACCGCGATCGACAACGCACGTGAACAGGGCGTGAATGTGGCGCTGGTCACTGGGCGCCGTTTTCGCGATTCCCGTCCCGTAGCTTTGGAACTGGGTCTCGACATCCCCCTGATCTCACACAACGGCGCGCTCACCAAACACGCCGCTACGCTTCAGACAGTTTCCGTGCTGCCGTTGCCACTCGCAGCCGCACGCGAAGCATTGCAGGTCGGACGCAGAGCGGACGCGGATGCGCTGCTCAGTGACGATCACGAAGGCTTGGGGGTGCTTGTTTACGATCATATTCGCGGTGAGAACTCTGCTGCTCACAAATACATCTCGTGGGCGCGCCGAATTCACGGCGACGAAGAAGGTCGTAACGCAGTGCAGCAGGTGAGTTCGCTCGAAGACTACCTGGACCACGATCCGATTCATCTCGCGTTTTCGGGCCGCTGTGACGAGATGGACCAGCTCGAAGAGATACTGAAGTCGGAGCTCGGCTCGACGGTGAAAGTTCTGAGTACGAAATATCTCGAACAGGATTTCACGTTGGTGGATATCGTCAATCCAGCAGCTTCGAAAGGCGCAGGCGTTGCCGCTGCAGCCGCCGAGTTGGGAGTGAGTCAGGAAGACATCATGGCGATTGGAGACAACTACAACGATCTAGAAATGTTGCTCTTCGCGGGCATCGGCGTGGTGATGGCGAACGCGCCATTGTCGCTGCGCGAGATTGCCGGGCTGCATCCGACTGCTTCCAACCGCGAAGACGGTGTAGCGCTGGCGATCGAAACATTCATATTGAACCGGCCGCAATTAATCAATCAGTAAGGAGAAACCATGGCAAATCGAACGGCAGTGATCCAGACAAACAAAGGGACGATTCGCGTTGAACTGTTGGAGTCGGATGCACCCAAAACAACTGAAAACTTCATCACGCTGGCGCAGCGTGGATACTACGATGGCATCATTTTCCATCGTGTGATCAAGAACTTCATGATTCAGGGTGGCGATCCGACCGGCACCGGACGCGGCGGCGAGTGTGCGTGGGGCGGAAGATTTAACGATGAGATCAATCCGAAGTCGCCCGTGTATCAGCGAGGTTACAAAGCGGGCACGATGGCCATGGCCAATGCTGGTCCAAACACGAATGGATCACAGTTTTTCATCATGCATGTTGATAATCCGCTGCCGCCGAACTACACGATCTTTGGAAGAGTGACGGAGGGTCAGGATGTTGTTAACTCGATCGCGACATCGCAAACCGACCGCAATGATCGTCCGCTGTCAGAAGTGAAAATGGAGAAGGTTACCATCGAGTAAATCTATGGAGGACGGGCGGCCACGGCGGGCCGCCCGTGTTGTCCTACAACGGTCTTGCTCCATGACCGATGTGGGGGGCAGAACGGATAGCATCGGTCACATATTTTTTCGCGACTTCGATAGCTTCTTCGAGAGTCAGACCTTTCCCCAGCCCGGCCGCAATCGCGGCTGACAAAGTGCAGCCAGAGCCGTGCACCTCACCGACATCGATGTACTCAGTTTGAAACTCCGTGAAGATCCCATCTTCGGTTAATAAAATATCGATTGCCTGCCCACCAACACTCCGGTGCCCGCCCTTCACGAGCACAGCGCGCGCACCGAGTAATTGAATCGCCTGCGCGGCGCGGCGCATGTCTTCTTCAGTGACAATCGACAAGCCGGTGAGCTTCTCCGCCTCAGGAATGTTTGGCGTGACAACTCGCGCCAGTGGAAACAACTGCGCCTTCAAGATGTGAAACGCGTCCTCATCGATCAGCACGTCACCCGACGTCGCTACAACAACCGGATCCACCACGGGCGCGGGCAAATTCTCTTCCGCAAACAATCGCGCAACTTCTGCGACGATTTCAGCAGTGGGTAACATTCCGGTCTTCGCCGCTGCAACCGTGAGATCCTGAACAATCGGCTCAACCTGCGCGCGCAACGTTGCGGCAGTCTGATGTTCGGCACCACTCACACCAATCGTATTCTGAAAAGTAATCGACGTGATCGCCGCAGCCGGAAAGCAACCAAGCGCCGCGATAGTCTTGATGTCAGCGACGATGCCCGCGCCACCGGACGGATCGAGTCCCGCAATCGTGAGCACAACAGGTCTGTTATCTTTTTTATCCACAGATTACACAGATTGAGTTAACGACTGACGACA
>DASUYO010000287.1:0-11917 GCA_036377375.1 Pyrinomonadaceae bacterium | reverse complement strand
CATGGAAGCCGCGGTGCGCAATCGCAATAGCGTTGGTGGCCGTCCTCCCGTCGACTCACCTTCAATCTCGTAGATCAACCCACGCGTTTTGAGCTCATCGACGATCAGGGAAACTGTTGAACGTTGTAGAGCGGTTTCGTGGGAGATCTCAGCACGCGAGATCGGCTCTTTCTCGCGTATGAAGTTCAGAACAATCTGACGATTGATATAGCGAATGGTGTCTGCGCGGGCAACGTTCGCTTTTTTGAGATTTATACGTCGCATTGGAACGAAGTCAGTACCACCTGCGGTAGCGGGTGGATCAGATTTTAATTAATCAATATCGCATGTTGAGCACCGACCCACCCGCTACCGCAGGTGGTACTGACCTTTTCCAACTGCGACTGCTGACTCAATGAGCGTTTATAACAACTGAAGCGGGCGCCAGATTGTCTGCGGTCGCTTTCAAAACGATTCGTCCGGCGTTTTGTTTTGCCTGAACGATCGCCAGCGCCATTCCGTGAAATGCTTTGCGCTGATTTGCCTTGAACGACTCGTGACTAATCTGGTGACCGTTATCAACACCCGCGATCGACGCCGGGCCAGTTAGTTCAAACTTTATGAGGTTATCAGCCGCCGGCACAACCGTGCCATTTTTGTCGACGACCTTGACAGTCACGAATGACAGATCCGTACCATCAGCTTTGATTGTTTGCCGGTCCGGAGTCAGAACGATCTTTGCCGGTGCTTCCGCAGTGCGCACTTCCCTGGTCAACACGATTTGCCCGTTCTTTCGCGACACTCCTTTCAACACACCTGGCTCAAACGCAAGCCGCCAGAACACGTGCATCTCATCACCTTGTTTTCGTTTCGTGCCCTGTGAACGACCGTTTAGAAACAATTCGACTTCATCAGCATTGTTGAAGTAAGCGACTACGTCAACCTTCTCGCCCTGTTTCCAATTCCAGTGCGGGAATATGTGCAACACCGGCGTGTTGGTCCATTCACTCTGGTAGAAATAGTACGGATCTTTCGGAAAACCGGCGAGGTCGATGATGCCGAAGTACGAACTGACCGCCGGCCACGGAAACGGCGTCGGTTCGCCGATGTAATCCCAGCCCGTCCAGATAAACATCCCCGAAAAGAAATCGTGGTTCTTGACAAGCTTCCAGGTCTCTTCATGCGCTGAGCCCCAATTCGCAGTCGAATTGTCATACGCGGAGCACTCGTAAATGGGGCTGATCTTAAGAATGTCTTCGTCGTTCCTGGGCCATCGCAGGATTTCATCGGAAGGCATCCGGTAGCTTCCGCGCGTGTGAACAGAGGAATTCGTCTCGGTGCCGATGATCGGGCGTCCCGGAAACATCTTCGCAAATTCAGGAAGTTTCGTATGAGCGTAGTTTGTGCCGACGAGATCGAGGTCGCCTGCAGTGAGCACTTTGTTGTCGCGACTCACACCATTGCACGCGGACGTGATCGGACGAGTCCGATCGAGATTACGAACAATCGCGACTAACTCTCTGCTGATCGTGCCGCCTAACGGATTCTTGTCCCACTGCTCGATGACCTCGTTGCCAATGCTCCAGATAATGACGCTCGGATGGTTGCGATCGCGAAGCACCATGTCTTCCAGATCTCGCTTGTGCCACTCGTCCCAATCGAGGTGGTAATCGAACTTCGTCTTCGCGATCTTCCACATATCGAACGCTTCATCCATCACGATGAAACCGAGTTTGTCTGCGAGATCCAGAAACTCCGGAGCCGGTGGGTTGTGCGAAGTGCGCAGACCATTCACGCCCATGGCTTTCATGATTTCCAGCTGCCGCTCGATCGCGCGTGTGTTGACGGCTGTGCCGAGTGAGCCCAGATCGTGATGATTACAGGTGCCGCGTATCTTCACGGGTTTGCCGTTGAGGAAAAAACCCTTTTCGACGTCGAAGCGAAACGTGCGGATACCGAGTGGCGTCTCGTAAACGTCAACCGTTCTGCCGCCCTGTTCTAATTGCGAGATGACTTTGTACAGGTACGGACGCTCGTCCGACCAAAGCATCGGCGCTGAGACCTTCAGCGTTTGAGTTACTTCAGCATGCTGTCCTTTCGCGGTCACTCCTTTCTCCGTAACTCGTGTGACTTCTCGTCCGGCGGCGTCCTGAATGACGGTCGTAAGGTCTACCGGAGCGGCGTTGTTCGAACCGTTACTCACTTTCGTTTTGATCAAGACGGTTGCTGACTGTTCGCTGACTTCCGGCGTGGTCACATAAGTGCCCCAATGTTCGACGTGAACCGGGTCGAGCGTAGTTAACCAGACGTTTCGATAAATACCCGAACCCGAATACCAGCGTGAATTCGGTTGTTGTGAGTTATCTACTTTGACCGCGATCACGTTAGATTTGGCACCATAGACCACGTACGGCGTCAGCTCGTATTCGAAGCTGCTGTAGCCGTACGGGCGCTTCCCGAGATAGTGACCATTGATCCAGACTTCACTGTTGCGATAGACGCCGTCAAATTCAATGAAGATCAGTTTTCCTTTGGCGGTTGCGGGGATCGTAAACGTCTTGCGATACCAGCCGAGGCCGCCGGGCAATGCGCCGCCACCCGTACCCGCAGCAGCGTTTTCATTGAATTCACCTTCGATACTCCAATCATGCGGCAGGTTCAATTGCCGCCACTCAGAATCGTTGAAGCCCGTGTCCTGAGCATTGGCGACGTCACCAAGGTGAAAGCGCCAGTTCTGGTTGAAGGAGACGGTTTTTCCGGGTCGAGAATTCGCGAAGGCAACTGATGCTGTCATAAAAAGCAGACAAAGTGTGTTGGTGACGTTTCGTTTCAGATTCATGGATTTAATGTAAGCCGAGCGCTTTCAACACCTCCGGATCTCGTTCGGCCTGACCGTTTACTTTGTTCACGACAGCGAAGCCGCCGGCGTAGTCCCACATGGTCCAACCGATGCCATGTTTCTCGAGCGCGACCCGCATGTCCTGGAGCCACGTCACTCGATCCGACGCCCGGGCGAATTTTCGAAACGCACCAAACTCATTACACGTGAGGTAAACGTGATGTTTCGCGGCCCACGTAGCTGCCGCACCGAGCTCCCTGTCAATGCGTGGCGCGTTCCAGTTTTCTTCGCCGTAACGAAGCAGATTGTATCTGGCCGGATCGTCAGCGACTGTATCGAGCACGAGCTTCACAGCCTCCGGCGACGATGGATAAGGAACGTTCTTGTAAAACGGAAGATTCGGACCAGCCCAGGTTGCGCCCTGATGCGTGAAGGCGAACGGCTCGTAGTAATGAAAGTTGTAGATTATGTTAGCGTCGGCGTACGGCTCGAGGAACAGCATCTCGTAGAGTCCCGACCAACGATGGCCGCCGGCGATGATCGTGTGATTTGGTGCGCCCGCTCGAATGGCGGCGATCAGTTTCCCCTGAATGCCATACCAGCGATACGGGTCCTCGACCATCGGCTCGTTTATCACTTCAAGAAAAACGGACTCCGGATCTCGCTTTGCCAGATGAGACGCGAAGGCGCGCCAGAATTTGCCGAAAGTTTCGATACTCCGCTCGTCACGAGCCATTCTGAGTTTGAACTCATCGCTCGGATGGATATCGATGATTACTGCCAGTCCGGAGGCCAGGATCATATCGAGTGCACTATCGATATAGCCCAGGTAAGTGGTATTGAGAATCGAAGGATCGGGAGTATCGCTAAGCAACGGCGCCGGTTCGATAGGAAAGCGCACGTGGTCAAAACCCATCGACTTGATCAGCGCAATGTCCTGGGCGGTGGTATGCGTATCGAGATGTGTTTTCGAGTAATCGGCAGCCTGAGAAAACCAGTGACTAAGATTGATTCCGCGTCGCAAGCGCCCGAATCGCGCGGCCAAATTCACCGGTTTTTCCACTGTCTGGCTCGCAACAGTTGACACGTGAGGCAAAATAGCGAGCAACACTAACAACGGGATCAATCGTTGAAGTAGTTTCGGCACGCGCCTCTTTTATCAGGCGCGAATTCAGAAAGCAAAATAAAATTTTTAGTGGCTAAGAGAGGTTCAGGTTTGAGCACAAAACTCTGCTGGTGTATCGGCCCAATTTTACTGCTTCTTCCGCTTCTTGCTGCAAAGGCACAAATCCCTGCCGTAATGAAGATTCACTCCGGATGGCAATTTCGCGAGGTCGGAAAAGCCGATTGGTACAACGCGACCGTCCCCGGGTGCGTGCACACGGATCTGCTCGCCAACAAACTGATCGAAGATCCGTTCTATCGCGACAACGAGAAGAAGCAGCAATGGATCGACAAGAAAGATTGGGAATATCGAACCACTTTCAAAGTCAACGCACAGACGCTCGAACACGAGAACGTAGAGCTCGTCTTCGAAGGCCTCGACACTTATGCTGAGGTCTATCTCAACGAACAACTGGTGCTCAAGGCAGACAATATGTTTCGCACCTGGCGCGTAAATGCGAAGTCGGTCCTCAAAGCAGGCGAGAACACGTTGCGAATTCTTTTTCGATCGCCAGTCAACGAGATACTGCCGGTGATGGCGAAGCTCAATTACAAATTACCCGCACCCAACGACCAGGGCGAGAAGACTTCGCCTTTCACCCGCAAGGCTCCTTATCAGTACGGCTGGGACTGGGGTCCACGTTTTGTAACGAGCGGTATCTGGCGTCCAGTGTCGCTACAGGCATGGGACCACGCGCGCGTCGACGATCTGCAAATCGTTGTGAAGAAGATCTCACCGGAGACAGCGGAGCTGACCGCGAATGTCGAAGTTGAAGCCAGCGCAGCGGGCGCGGCGACAATATTGCTGGACAATCTGACGGACAAAGTAGTCGCCGGCAAGCAGCAGATGAAACTAACCAAGGGCATCAATAAAGTCTCATTCGATTTCACCGTCTCACATCCAAGATTGTGGTGGCCCAATGGACTGGGCGCGCAGCCACTCTACAGTTTTCGCGCACGCAGCCTGGTAAAGGGTCGAGTCACAAACGAGAAGCTCACACGCACAGGACTACGAACTCTCGAGCTACGCCAGCAGCGCGACGAAGCGGGACGAAGCTTCACGTTCGTGATCAATGGCGTTCCCGTGTTTGCGAAAGGCGGCAATTGGATTCCGGCCGACAGCTTTCCCACGCGCATCACGAAAGACAAATACCGTTTCCTCATCAAGTCAGTGCACGACAGCAACATGAACATGTTGCGCGTTTGGGGCGGCGGCATTTACGAAGCTGACGAATTTTATGAGTTGTGCGACGAGATGGGCATCATGGTCTGGCAAGACTTTATGTTCGCGTGCAGCATGTATCCCGCGACTCAGGAGTTTCTCGACAACGTGCGCGCAGAGGCAATCGACAATGTGAAGCGCCTGCGAAATCATCCGAGCCTCGTGCTTTGGGCCGGCAACAACGAGATCGAAACCGGGTGGATGAACTGGGGCTGGCGTCAGAGCCTGCCCGCTTCGCTGTGGGACGACTACAAGAAGATTTTCCTCGGTGTGTTGCAGGAAGTTAGTGCGAACTTCGATCCCTCGCGGCCTTACTGGCCCAGCTCGCCGCACGGTGGTCTCGACGATGATCCTGATTCTGTTCGCAGTGGCGATTTGCATTTCTGGCGCGTTTGGCACGCGGCCGAGCCATTCACGGATTACGAGAAACAGACGCCGCGCTTTATGAGTGAATACGGATTTCAATCGTTTCCGAATATTGAAACGGTGAAGGCCTACACAGTGCCGGCCGACCGAGATATCGAATCGCCGATCATGCTGGCGCATCAGCGGCATCCGCGCGGCAATCAGCTCGTGCGCGAGTACATGTTGCGCGACTACGCGCAGCCTAAAGATTTCGAGTCGTTCCTGTACGTGAGCCAGGTTTTGCAAGCGGAGGGAATACGCATCGGTGCGGAGCATTTGCGACGCATCATGCCGCACAACATGGGTTCACTTTACTGGCAGATCAACGATTGCTGGCCGGTCGCGTCATGGTCCAGCATTGATTATTTCGGGCGCTGGAAGGCTTTGCAGTACTACGCGCGCAGGTTTTACAACGAGCTGCTGATCAGTCCGAACGTGCAAAAAGGTTATCTGCGACTGTTCGTCGTTTCGGATCGCACGAAAGCAGTGCCTGCAACGATCAAAGTGTCGCTCATGGACTTTGACGGCAAGGTCTTGAAGAACTTCGTGCGCGTCGTGAGCGTGGCGCCGCTAACGAGTCGCTCGTATTTCGATGTGCGAGTCGAGGAGTTGCTGAAAGGAGCGGACGAAAAGAATGCGGTCGTTTACTGCGAGCTCGTGGTGAACGGAAAAGTCGTTTCCAATCACGACTACTTTTTCGCGCCTGTCAAAGAACTCTCCTTCTCGAAACCGACGATTACGTCCGCGATAACGCCTGTGCGCGGCGGGTTCAGCGTGAAATTGTCAACGGACAAATTTGCGAAGGCGATCTATCTTTCGGTCGCGGAACGTGACGGATTCTTTTCCGACAACTTTTTCAACCTTGCGCCTGGAAGAGAGATGACGGTCGAGTTTCATTCCCGTGTACCGCTGTCGCTGGAGGAGTTTCGCCAACGACTCCAAATTCGCTCGGTGTTCGACGCTTTTGACCATAATGATTGACAAGGTCCGCTGGGGAATCTTAAGTACGGCGAAGATTGCGCTGACGAAAGTCATACCGGCAATGCAGCGCAGTCCCTGGTGCGAGATCACCGCGATTGCTTCACGTGATCTCGCGAAAGCAAAAGCCGCTGCCGGCGAACTAAACATTCCGAACGCGTACGGCAGTTATGAAGAATTGCTCGCTGATGAAGCCGTAGAAGTTATTTACAATCCGCTTCCGAATCATCTGCATGTTCCGTGGACCGTGAAAGCTGCCGAAGCCGGCAAACACGTGCTTTGCGAAAAACCCATCGCGCTGAACGCAAAGCAAGCGAGAACTCTTATTGATGTTCGCGATCGTACGGGAGTGCGGATACAGGAAGCGTTCATGGTGCGGACGCATCCGCAATGGCTTGAAACGCGCAGATTAATTCAGTCAGGCAGAATCGGCACATTACGATCCATCACATGTTTCTTCAGTTACTTCAATCCCGATCCGGCAAACATTCGCAACAAGCTGGACTATGGCGGCGGCGCTTTGATGGACATCGGATGCTATCCGATTACGATTTCGAGATTTATTTGGGAGACAGAACCGCGGCGCGTGCTGGGTCTGATCGAGCGCGATCCGGTGTTTCGTACCGACGTTTTGACAACCGCAGTTCTCGACTTTCCGAATGGTCATTCAACGTTCACTTGCAGCACGCGTCTCGCACCTTATCAACGAATGATTTTTCATGGAACCGACGGGCGAGTCGAGGTGCTCATTCCATTCAACGCGCCTAACGAGCGAGCTACACAGATCCTGGTCGACGACGAGACGATCGAGATTCCAGTTTGCGATCAGTATGAGATTCAAGGGTCGCTTTTTTCTGAAGCGCTGCGTGAGAACAGAGAGCAGCCGATCCCGCTTGAAGATGCGATTAACAACATGACCGTGATTGATGCCGTTTTTCGATCGGCGATGACAGGACAGTGGGAGGAGATTCAATGATGAAAACGTTCATAGTCATATTGCTTTTATTTTTGATCCTGGCGACGAGTGCATTGCATGCTCAAGACGATAAGCAGTCAGGTGACAAATTTGTCTACGCTGATTTTGAGAAGATGGAGAACGGCCGCCCGGTGAGCAACAATGGCGGCTTGGTCCAGATTTACACGGCAGAGGAATCGACGCCCGTGAAGTTTAAAGGATTGGCAAATGCTAATCCCGGTGCTCCTGAATTAGTAGTTCCCAAAAACGCTCCACAAAACCATCTCGCATCCTTTGACTACAGCCTTACAGGACCAAACCAGTGGGCGCAAGTGACTCTGGAAATTCAAGGGCATCCGATGAAAGACGGAAAGCCCGTTGCTGATGACGTGAGCGGTTACAAACACTTGTCGCTGCAACTCTACGCGACGGGCACCGATTCGCTACGCGTCGAGTTTATTAGTCACGGCCAAGGCATCAACATCGCATCGGGTTTTCCGCAGTTGCCGATCAAGATCAAGCAGGGTCTCAACACGTACGTGATTCCTTTGAAAGGGTTGTCGCAACCTTCGTGGGTGCAGGAGCGAGTCGATTCGAAAGAAGTGTTGCGGAAGTTAACCGCGATCAGCATCAGCGCGTATTGCAATCAATGCACGCCGCAACAGGGAATGGTGGCGGTCGATAACCTCGTGTTTGAGAAATGATCCAAACATCGAAAAGATCCTTCTGCGTAATCTGTGTAATTTGTGGACTTTCACTGATCGCGTTTGCGCAGGAGCAACAGTTCGCCAATATCGGCGATCTGAAACTTCAGAACGGTGGCGTGATTCGCGACTGCCGTGTCGGTTATCGAACCTTCGGACAACTTAACAACGACAAATCGAACGTCGTGGTCTTTCCGACCTGGGCCGGCGGCACAACCGAACAACTTCAGTCGAACATTGGACCAGGAAAGCTCGTCGACAGCGCGTCGTACTTCGTTGTCGCCATCGATGCGCTGAGCAATGGAGTGTCTTCATCGCCATCAAACAGTCGTCTGCAACCGCGGATGAAGTTTCCACAATTTACTTTGCGCGACACGATTGAATCTCAGCACGTGCTTTTGACCAGGGTGCTGAAGATCGATCACGTGAAGGCAATTGTCGGAATTTCAATGGGTGGCATGCAGACCTTTCAGTGGGTTGTGTCGTACCCGGATTTCATGGACAAAGCGGTTCCGATCGTCGGTTCGCCTCGTCTGGCGCCATATGACTTAATGCTCTGGCAGGCGCAGACCGAAGCGCTGATGCGCGATCGTGATTGGAAGGGTGGTAACTATACGGTGAACCCAGCTCGCGCAGTGGACTTCGCTTTCGGCGAGTTACTTCTCACTACTCCAACCGACTACAACCGGCGCAAGACACGCGAACAAGTGCCGGCTGATCTTGAGAAGGCACGCAATGATGCAAAGCGGTTTGATGCAAATAACAAGATTCGTCAGGACCAGGCAATGATGGCGCTGGATGTTTCGCGCGAGTCTGGAGGCTCGTTAGAGCGCGCCGCGCGAGCGGTTAAAGCGAAGGTGTTTGTGGTGGTAGCGAAATCCGATCACGTTGTCACGCCCGGACCGGCGTTAGAGTTCGCTTCCCTGCTCGGCGCGAAAGTGTTGAGTCTTGAGAGTGACTGCGGTCATCTGGCCACTGCATGCGAATCGCGCCGCTTGAATGAGGCCGTCGGCGAGTTTCTAAAATAGGCCGCCAAAAGGCTATGCTTTGGTGGTGCGGAGAGTAGGATCGAGATGGATGGTGGCGCCGCGTCGCAAGTGGAGGCGAATGATGTTGTCCTTATAGCGGACGTGACACTCGGTGCCCGTGATGCTTTTGATTGTGGCGTGGTCCAGGGTGCCGTTCTTCCATTCGATATCAACTTCAAAGCCACCACGTGTGCGCAGCCCACGAACTGCTCCATTGGGCCACGCAGTTGGCAAAGCCGGCAACAGCTCGATCTCGCCTGTGTGACTCTGCAAAAGCATCTCGACGATGCCCGATGTCGCACCGAAATTCCCATCGATCTGAAACGGCGGGTGAGCATCGAACAGATTGCGATATACACCACCTCCACCACTAATCTCCTTCGCGTAAACCGGAGTCAACGCTCTTTGCAGTAACGAATACGCGCGATTGCCATCACGCAAACGTGCCCACAAGTTGACCTTCCACGCCAGACTCCAGCCCGTTCCGACATCGCCACGTAGTTCCAGGCTTTTTCGGGCGGCGGCAAAAACATCCGGCGTGCCGCGCTGCGTAATTTGATTACTCGGAAAAAGTCCGTAAAGATGCGACACATGACGGTGCTGACGTTCCGGCGCTTCGAGATCCCAATCTTCCATCCATTCCTGCAACTGCCCGGCTTTCCCTATCTGCATTGGCGGCATATGCCCCAACACTTCGAGGAGTTTGGTATTGAACTCGTTGTCGTTACCCAGAATCTCTGCAGCCCGAAAACATTGATCGAAGAGATCGTGAATGATCTGCACATCCATTGTTGGTCCAGCACAAACGGCAACATTGGCCGGATGCTTATTCTCGGGTGAAATCGACGGGCACGTCACGAGCCACTTGTGCCTCGGTTCCGGAACAAGAGTGTCAAGAAAAAACTCTGCGGCGCCTTTCATCACCGGATAAGCCTGCGCAAGAAATGTCTTGTCGCCTGTGAATTCGTAATGACTCCAAAGATGCGTGCAAAGCCAGGCACCACCCGTGGGCCAGAATCCCCAAAGTGGTCCATCGATCGGAGCTGTTTGTCGCCAAAGGTCTGTGTTGTGGTGACAAACCCAACCTCGCGCACCGTAATGAATTTGCGCCGTGCGTGCGCCGTTCTCAACCAACTCCGACACCATGCGCAGCAGTGGCTCATGACATTCCGACAGATTAGTTGTTTCTGCGGGCCAGTAGTTCATCTCAGTATTGATGTTGATCGTGTACTTACTTTCCCACGGCGGCGTCATCAGATGATTCCAGATTCCCTGCAAGTTGGCAGGTTGCGAGCCGGGACGCGATGATGAGATCAACAGATAACGGCCGTACTGGAAATAGAGTGTCGCAAGGTGCGGATCCAGGCCTTGAAGAAACTGCGCTGGTCGTTCATCGGTTGGCAGATCTGCTGCATTCGTTCGGCCCAGATCCAACTTAACGCGATGAAATAGTCGCTGGTGTTCGCGGATGTGCGCTGTGCGTAGATCCGCAAACGATTTTTGGCGCGCGCGTCGCAACTGCTCGGCGGTGATCGCCGCCGGATCGCCGCTCACGTCTTTGTAGTTGCGATAGTTCGTTGCCGCTGCGATGAGCAGCAAGGCGCGGTAGCCGTCGTTGACGACAATTCGATCCTTTTGCGACACAATCTGCCCGCCGATCGTTTGTATCAAAACACGCGCTTCAAACTTCAATCCGCCTTTGATTCCGAACGCGTCTCCATTCACACCGCGTAAAACGAGCGTCTCCGGATCCGTGGTTGAAACGGTCGCCTTCTGTGGCGTCTCGAAAAAGGCGGTGAAGTTCAACCGGCCGGGACGGCTGGCAGATAGATAGACGACAATCACCTGGGCCACCGGACTCGCAAAGACTTCGCGTGTGAAGGTTGTCTCACCGAGATCATAAGAAACACGTGTGATGGCGGTGTTTAGATCGAGTTCTCGCCGATAATTAGTGGCGTTGTCATGACCGGGGAAACTCAAACGCAGATCGCCGACAGGTTCATAAGGCATCTGCTTGAGCGGCTGGGCCATCATTTTTGCGCCAACCAGATCGTGTGCCTCTTTGTACTTGCCTGCGAAGATTAGTCGCCGCGCCTCAGGCAGTGCTTTTAATGCTTCGGGATTGTTTGGATCGTAAGGAGAGCCTGCGTAAAGCGTGTCTTCATTCAGTTGGAGTTGTTCGCTGGCGAAGCCGCCGAAGATCATTGCACCTAAACGGCCGTTGCCAATTGGCAATGCTTCGGTCCACTCAGTCGCCGGTTTGTCGTACCACAAAACAAGCGCATCATCAGTTTGCGCTGCTGTGCCCTTTAAGATCGAAGAACTCGCTGCGGCAACTCCTACACTCGCCAGGAACTCGCGCCGCGTTATCTTCCGCTTCATATGCACGTGGAATTTGACATAGTTCAGAGTTCATCTATGAAGCGGCCGCGGGTGTCAAGAGGAAAGGTGAACAGACCTCCACTTTGACGCGGCAGCGTCCTTCTTGTTCTAAATAAGAGTTTGCTCTTTGACATGAGACTGCTGGTTTATTTCGTATCGCCGTTAGCGGTTCCTCTGTCGATCGGGACTCGGTGAGCCGCGATCAATCATCTATGCGGTCATCATCCATGAGGTTTGCTCCGCACTTTCTGCTGACTGCAG
>DASUYO010000286.1:0-21589 GCA_036377375.1 Pyrinomonadaceae bacterium | reverse complement strand
ATCTGTTCCGCCACTCGCGATCGACAGGATGCGGCGCGTGCATTAGCTGGACAGGTTGACGCGTTTTACGTGATCGGCGGGCGACACTCTTCCAACAGCGTGAAGTTGTTAGCGGTTTGCCAGGAGCAGTGTGCGAAGAGCTTCCTGATTGAAACTCCTGCTGAGATAAATCCGGCTGACTTGAAGAATGTGAAGAAAGTCGGCGTGACGGCCGGCGCCTCAACTCCCAACTGGCTCATCGATCAAGTAGTTGAACGACTTCACCAACTGGGCCAGTAATTACATCTCTTCCGCTTGATCGAGAAAGATTACGAGTTGGCGGGCTTCTTCCGATCCATACTCCACAACCTGCCTTCGTAGAGCTGAGCGCGCGGTCTCCGCATCGACGGGATCGTTGAGCAAACTGGACAACACGGAAATCGGGCAGCGCGCGAGTGCCTCATTTGCAAGCTCGCGCACGACTTTATCTTCGGAGCGCGCGAGCTCGCAGATCTCGCTTGGCGGAAAGCGTGACGTCAGCGCGTCGGCGAGCGTATCGATCCGGCGATAGTCTCTTTGCGCCTGCGCGCGACGCACCAGTTGTGTAAAGACTTCGGCTGACTCAGTCTTTTCGAGCAACACTGCCGCGCACGTGTCGGCGATCGATTTCAGTTTCCCACCCTTTTCAGCGTCGAGCGCTTTTTCCGCTGCACGATCGTCGAGTGCGGCGAGAAAGCGGCTGAGTTCGAGATCGGCGCGTGCGTCGTAGTGGAAATTACGTGCGGTAGGCGTTCCGGAGCCACCAGATTGCAAGGCCCGTTCGACAAACCCGCGCGTGGCCGGCCGAAGCTCAGACCAGGCGGTGGCAATGCGGCTACCGAAATCGTCGATTCTCATAGAACGGCGTACTATACGCGAAAATCCTGAAACGCGAAATATAAGTCCTATAGGACATATAGGACCTATGTGTTTGAGATATTGTGATCCTTAATCTCCGCGATCGTCGGAAACGGAATCTTTACGATCTGCCCGTTGGCAACCTCAATCTTGACGCTGGGAGTGGTGAGGGCCTGGGTTGTTTTCATGCTTCGAACTGTGCCACGCACCCGCCTGCCGTCCGTTGTAATGATCTCCACATTGTCTTTGCCATAAAGTGGTTGCAGCGCCGCGAGTGCCTTGGTTATTTCCACAATGACATCCTCCGTAAGGCCGATTGCTTCTCGTTGAGATTTACACTCAATAATGCCCTTTTAAGTGACCGAAAGTCTATCGAGGCAGCCCCATGCAACCGGAAAACATTATTTGGCGTATAGAACCTGTCCGTGTATTCTTCGTCAAACTCAACCATAGGTGAGTCTCGTATGTCGGATGATTCGGAAATCTCAATGAAGACGGCCACACCGGCGAGTCAAACGATCTGTTCAAACTGCAACTCCACAATGCCGTCTGAGCTTCGCTTTTGCAGGAATTGCGGATTCCGACTCATCTCGGGGACCGGCGCTTACACCGGCACACACTACACGGACGTCATGCCTCCCGGGACCTCAACGGCTGCCGTGCAGAGGAAGAAACGGCGCATGAGTGGCATGTCGTGGATCTTCGTCGGACTGCTTGTGTTTTTTGTCTGTGCCGCGGCCTTCACCGCGCTCGTATCACCAATTAAAAAGGGAACGAATATTGGTATTTCAATTCCTATTGTTAAGTCGTATATCGGCGTTGACGGCTTTGATAAGACTGAACAGGGCGTCATCTTCAACTCCGTGACCGCCCCCGGTGGACCCGCTGATAAAGCCGGACTGGTTGGCGGCGACGTGATCGTGAGTTTCGACGGTCAACAGATCAACGACGACGATCAGATCGAAGATCTCATGGCCAGGACGCCGGTGGGAAAAACAGTTGACGTCGAATACTTGCGCGACGGTGAGAAGAAGACTACTAAGCTGACGACGATTTCGCAGGACGACTTTCGGCGGTTGAGCAGAGAGTTTGAACGCCGGCCTGAGGGCCGCGGTAGTTTTGGTTACGACGACGATGAGGCGGAAAGAGTTCAGGTTCCAGGCACGAACGTTTATGGAGTGAAGCTCGGAAGGATCCTGCAAAGCCGGCCGGCGGATCTCGCGGGAGTCAAGAACGGCGACATCGTGACAGAGTTCGATGGTGTACCGATTCGCACGAGCGAAGAGTTTCTGATGCGCGTGCACCGCGCGTTGCCATACAGCACCGTGAAGCTGGTGGTGTGGCGTAAGGGCGAGGGAGATCAGTTCGAGAAGATGGAAATCCCCGTGAAGATGGGCAAGCAATAGTTTGGCCGCAGATTTACGCAGATGAACGCAGATCTGATATGCGTTCATCTGCGTAAATCTGCGGCCACATAGTCCCTCAATCGCGCTTCCATTTCTAATTTAACGTCCTCCCGCTCTTCTTCCGTTTCATCAGCCTCGAATGTCTCAAAAAGCGCATACTGCGTCTGCGCAAATAATCTCAGCTCCCAAGCCTCGCGGTTGTTGAATGACGGGCGCGAAAACCACAATGCATCAACCTCCGATTCTTTGACCGTTAGCTTATCGGGCAGCTGCGTTTGAAGCTCCATCTGCGTCTCAGGTCTCATCAACGCACCTTGCAACTGCCAGCCATGCTTGCGATAGATTGCCGTCAATTCCATAAACAGATCAGCCGTCTTCATGGTGGTTATTCGAGCCTAACACAGGTCGCCCCTGTTGACCGCTTGATCCGCGCACCACTATCATCTTTGGCGCTTCGGAGGGTCGTCTGAGTCTTACTCAAGTAAGCAGAGTATTTACGAGCCTGACCGTTCTCTTGATCTGCCGAGCTCTTGCAAGCGGGGTGATGCCAGTAGCGCTTAAGATGTCGACGTTGCCAATGACTTCAAACTCAATTCGAGAATCGAACTCCAACGAACCAACCCCTTTCTACGAAGCGCTTGCGAAAGCCTTCAAAAAGCGAAAAATCAAACTCGATACGGTTTGTCCTCCAGCCGATCCGGTCGCACGGCGTATTCTCGAAGAATATGGCGCGATCTTCGTTGCCGATAAGAAAGTGACTCCACCGCCATTCTGCATTTTCACCAACGAAGAGCAGGTCACGAAATTTCAGGACGACGCTGGTTTTGAAACTGAACTGATTGGCTTCGACGAAGTAGAGCTGCAACCCGCAGCGATGAAGCAACTCAACAAAGCTCGCGAAGAAGCACAGAAAGAAGGACTCGATATTACTCCGCGCGACGGCGCTGAAGCTGGACGTCGCAACTACGAAGACAGCGTTCGCTTGTGGAACTCGCGCTTTGAGCCGGCGCTTGATTACTGGTTGTCACAGGGACGGCTCACGCAAGAGGACGTAACGCGATTGAAAGGTTTGCCGCTTGCGCAACAGATCGCCGAAGTGTTGGAGCTGGAGAAGAGTGGAATTTATTTCAGCAAGGATCTTTCGAAGTCGATTCTTTACTCGATCGCCGCGCCAGGCACTTCGCAGCACATTGCAATGCTCGCGTTTGACGTCAACGAATTTGAGAATCCTCGCATTCGCGAAATCATGGCGAAGCATGGTTGGTTTCAAACGGTACTCAGCGACTTGCCTCACTTCACGTTTCTCGGGTTAAAAGAAAAAGACTTACCGAAGCACGGGCTGCGCAGTCTTGAGATTAATGGACAGGTGTTCTGGATACCGAATGTGCCCGGCGTTCATCCGGGTTTGGATAAGTAATTGAGCCGCAGATGAACGCAAATGAACGCAGATCTGATCTGCGTTCATTTGCGTTCATCTGCGGCTAAATGTGTGCTAAACTGGCGAGCCTCTTCCCCCAGCCCAAGATCAAAATCAGTTGGGATTCGACCTTTTAACCCGAAGGAAGGTCACATATGGATGTCCCCCAATTTATCGCTGGCAGATTCAGGATAGAACGCGAAATCGGGACCGGCGGCATGGGAACTGTCTTCCTCGCCACCCACCTGGGCCTGGAACGTCCTGTCGCAGTCAAGATCATCAAGCGTGAATTCGCAGGCGACGCCGATGTCGCTGATCGATTCCTGCGCGAAGCGCGAACGATGGCCAAGTTGCGCCATCAGAATGCCGCGATGATCTTCGACGCCGGAATTCTGCCGGACGGCCGTCACTTCATCGTGATGGAGTTTGTCGAAGGGGAGACACTCTCACAGGCGCTCGCACGCGAGGGCCGCTTTTCGTTTACATACGCAGTCAGCATCGCTACGCAGATTTGCGACGTGCTTGAAGAAGCACACCGTCTCGGCATAGTTCATCGCGATCTGAAACCGTCAAACATTCTGCTCGGCAAGCGCGGAGTTTGCGTGCTCGATTTCGGTGTTGCGAAGGTGTTGGCCTCATCTGCTGAATCGTCCTTCACACACGCGAGCACCGGTTCGGGCCAGTTGATCGGAACGCCGCGATACATGTCGCCAGAGCAGTGTTTGGGCCAACGAGTCGGCGCGCGTAGCGATCTCTACAGTCTCGGTGTTTTGTTGTATGAAATGCTGGCAGGCCGCCCGCCGTTCGTTGATCCACTGCAATCGGCTTTGTTGGTGAAGCAGGCAACTGCGCCTGCACCACCCTTGCCACGATTGCGCCAGGACATTCCACGATCGCTCGCGTTGGCAATTCATACTCTGCTTGCCAAACGACCCGATGATCGTCCGCGAACTGCCGCGCTTGCGAAAGTGCTTTTAGAGCGCAGCCTGACGCGGCCTGCTTACTACGCGCCTGACACGGAACCGATGTCGGCGATGGTTGCGGCTGCTGATGCTGGACGTGGGCTTATGTTCAGGGTTGGCGCACCCGCAGTCATCGTGACGACGTTCAGTGCGCTGCTGGCATGGGGCTACACCGGACAGAGTGCGCCCGAGGCAGCGATACCAAACAGTGCTCTTCCAGTTGCGGCTTCGCAGGTTCAGTTCACGCCTGCATCATGGCGCAACGACGTCGCGCCATCTGGCGGCACAGCCGCAGTCCGCGAGACTCGCGCACCCGTTGAGCAGTTAACACTCAATCAAGCACGCAAGATTGCTGCCCGCTTCGCGCGCGGATCTGTGGGCGATCTGGAGATGGTTGACACTGATGCTGGACCAGCGATTGTCGCCGTGAACAATCAGCGGAAAGCCGGCACGAGCACTTTCCTGTTACTACAAAAACGCGACGGCAAGTTTCGGCTTAGCGCGCAGGGACGGCTCGACACGAAAGACTTTAGCCATGCGGACTGGAGCGCCGAACTTGTCGACGCTGATGAAGATGGCTATCCTGAGTTGCTGTTTGTTGGAAGAGACTCCAGTGAAAACCGAAACTTCAGACGGTTGATCTTGTTCGTACCGAATGACAAACGCACTTACTCAGCGCAGTTGACCGGCGAGACCACGCCGCGCGGCACACCGCGAATTCAATGGTTATCAAATGCGGCAGGCACTGACGCCGCCCCTTACCGAACTGTCCTCCGGCAAAAAGCGCGAGCGATGATTAAGAGATAATCTGTGTTATCTGTCTATCCGCGGCAACTTACACAGATTCCCCCTCATCCTGTACACTAGCATCAATTTGCAGTCTATGGAGTTGTCTGTGAAACGAAGTTCGCTTGTTCTTTTACTTGTCTTAACCCTTCTACTGCCTTCAACGCTCTCGGCGCGCATACTTCCGGCGCAGCAGCGTACGACAAAGCCGGCGACAGCAGCGCCCGCCACAGCGCCAGCCCCAGCACGGTTACCCGAAGCAAAGATTATTAACCAGGTGCTGCCGAACGGCTTGGAAATAATTGTTTTGGAGGACCACTCAATCCCGCTCGTGACGATCGAGTTGGCCGTCAAAAATGGCTCTTACACGGAGCCACCCGAGCTCAACGGTCTCTCGCATCTCTACGAGCACATGTTCTTCAAACAGAATCGCGCGATAGCCAACGCTGAAGAGTATCTGCGCGCGATCGGGCAGATGGGAATTGCCTACAACGGCACGACACGCGAAGAAGTGGTCGATTATTACTTCACCACTACCAGCCCAAACCTCCGCACCGCAATGCAGTTCATGAAAGACGCGGCTCGCTATCCGCTTTTCGACGCGAATGAGTTCAGTCGCGAGAAGCAAGTGGTGATTGGCGAGATCGATCGCAATGAATCGAATCCGTTTTTCTATTTGAACCAGGAGATGAACAGCCGTCTCTTCTTCAAATATCCGAGCCGGAAGAACCCGCTCGGCAATCGCGAGACTGTTTCCGGATCGACTACCGACATGATGCGCCTCATCCAGCAGCGTTACTACGTGCCGAATAATTCAGCGCTCGTGTTGACCGGCGACGTCAATCCCAGCGAAGTGATCAAGATGGCCCAGGATCTGTATGGCGATTGGGCCAAACGTGAGAAAGATCCATTCGTCGAGTTTCCACTCGTGGAGCATCCGCCGTTGCCGAAGAGTGAAGGTGCGGTGATCGTACAGCCGGTGCAGAACGTAATCATCAACATCGGTTGGCAGGGGCCTTCGATCGGCAAAGACAATCCCGCGACCTACGCTGCCGACGTATTTTCTTTCATCCTGCGCCAGCCGAATTCACGTTTTCAGAGAAACCTCGTCGATACTGGTTTGGTGACGGGTGTTGACCTCGGTTACTACACACAACGCAACGTTGGTCCAATCGCGTTGATTGCGCAAACGACTCCTGACAAAGCACGCGCAGCTATCAAGGCGCTCTACACTGAAGTCGCTCACTTCAACGACAAGGACTACTACACGGACGAAGAGCTCGAAAGCGCGAAAGCACTGCTCGAAGCCGACGATCTCTATTCACGCGAGAAGCTGAGCGATTACACCCACACGCTGAGCTTCTGGTGGGCCTCGACCGGCCTCGAATATTTTCGTGGCTATCTTCCACGCCTGCGCGCCACGTCGCGCGCCGACATCAGCCGCTACATCACGACCTACATTCAAGGAAAGCCCCACGTCGGCCTCGCTTTGATGTCGAATGACTCGCAAGCCAAGATCAAGATTCAACCGGAAGAGTTAATGGGACAGGAAGTTAAGACTGCACCGAGCGCGGTAGCGCCGGGTCACGAGTAAAAATATGAATCAGTTAGAACAAAAATCGGGTATCACCACAAGCACGAAATTCTTTAGCCGAATGATCAGCAGCGCGTTGCTGATCGCCGTTTTGTTTATCGGCGGCACCGATTCCTCGCACGCTACTCAGCAGACCAAAGCACAGGACCAACAAACCGTTCAGAGTGTTGTCGCCAAGCAGGCCGCGCTCGTCAGCGAATTTGACGTGAACGGTTTGAAAGTTTTGCTGAAGCGGCGTGAAGGAAGTTTGACTGTCGCGGCAGGACTCTTCATCAGAGGCGGCGCTTCCAACATAAACGCGCAGAATGCCGGGATCGAAACATTGATGCTCAGCGTTTCGACCGAAGCGACGACAAACTTTCCGCGCGCGAAGATGCGCACCGAGCTGTCGCGCATGGGTACAGTGATCGGGAGCAGCTCGAACAACGACTACTCGGTACTCTCGCTTGCCTCCACGCGCATGCACTTTCCACGTTCGTGGGAGATATTCACTGACGTCGTGCTGAGACCTTCATTCACGAAGGAAGACGTTTCGCTTGTGCAGCAGCGGCAAGTCGTCTCGCTCAGCGACGACACAGACAATCCCGACGTGTACCTGCAAAAGTTGCAGGAGCGTGTTGCTTACGCCGGTCATCCTTATTTGAACGACACGAGCGGCACACCGGAAACAGTGGCGAAGCTGATGCCGGAGGATCTGCGTCAATATCACGACAAACTGATGGAGACATCGCGCTTGTTGCTGGTGATCGTGGGCGATCTGAATCCGAGCGAAGTGCGCGATATGGTGACGGCGAGTTTCGGGAAGCTGCCGCGTGGCAATTACAAACCGGAAGCTGTGCCGCAGTTAACGTTTGACAAGTCATCGGTTGAAGTTACAGCACGTGAGTTGCCGACGAATTACATTCAGGGCTTGTTCACAGCGCCGTCGCTGACGTCGCCGGACATTTATGCAATGCGCATCGCGAGCTCGCTGTTGCGCGATCGCGTGTTTGAAGAAGTTCGCGTGAAGCGAAACCTGTCGTACGCGCCGGATGCGTTTTTGCGAACGCAGGCGGCGAATGTCGGCGGGCTGTATGTGACGGCGGTTGATGCTAATCAATCGATTCGCGTGATGTTGAATGAGATCCAGCGTTTGCAGACTGAGCCTGTTGGTGCCGATGACATTCACTCGGTGATCGCGCAGTACCTGACGACGTACTATCTCGGGCAGGAGACAAATGCCGCCCAGGCGGGTGAGTTGGCGCAGTACGAGTTGATTGGTGGCGGCTGGCGCAACTCGGTTGATTTTCTGGAGAAATTGACGGCTGTAACGCCGGCTGACATTCAGCGCGTCGCGCAGAAGTACATGAAGAATATTCGGTTTGTAGTGCTGGGCAATCCGCGGAGTGTGGATACGGGCGTGTTTACGGGGCAGGCAGGTTGATAAAACATTACATCGTTTCTCGCAGGTATTTCTCGTAGAGTTTGGGATCCAATTTCTGTAGGATCCGCGCTTGCGCGGCGGCCATGCTCGGATTTCCGCTCTCGGAATACGCTATCGCCAGGTTGTAAAAAGTCTCAGCCCAATCGGGACGCAGGCGTGCTGCCTCGCTGTACGACTCAATCGCTTCCCTCAAACGTCCTGAGTAGTAGTAAGCATCGCCGAGCTTGTTGTGAATCTCTGCATCATTCGGCTTGAGCTGTAACGCTTGTTGATACGCACCAATCGCTTCCTGCGCTTTGCCCTGCTTCACTTTGCAATAGCCAACCTGCACCCACGTGTCGGCTCGTCTCGGATTCTTGTTTGCAGCGTTCTCGAAATATCCAACCGCGTTGTCGTAATTTCCCAGCCACATCGAATCCAAACCTGAACGATACAACAATTCCGCCACGTCGCCTCTGCCCTTCAGCGTCAATTCCGACAACGGCTGAAGCTTCCCGGCATGCAATTGGGCGACTCTGCCTGCGGCAATCGCGAGATTAATATTTTGACCATTCGTCACCTTCACCGTCACTACGCCCAGCACCTGCCCGCGCAAATTGAAAACCGGGCTGCCGCTGTTGCCGTGGGAAATCGGTGCGGTGATCTGAATGATGCGATAACTGTTTGGAACTTCCCTGACGGCCGACACGATCCCATCACTTACCGAACCCTCGAGTTTGAGCGGATTACCAATCACGAAGATCGATTCGCCCTCGTCGGGCAGCTCGCTGGCAAGCTCAGTGCTTCTGGGACGCTCCGAAGGCGTATCAACGCTGAGCAACGCGAGGTCGCCCTCTTCGTCCACTGCCAGTGCTCCGTTCACGGGAAACACTTTGCCTTTGCCATCGAGAGTCTTGATCTCTGCGCGGACCGCGCCACGGATCACGTGAAGATTGGTTACCACCTGCCCCGGCTTCAGAAAGAATCCGCTACCGGTCATCAACGCTTCGCCATTCGCGTCGTAGGTCGCGATTGCGACGACCGCCGGCTTTACTCGTTTAACCAGCGCGGGAAGGCTTTCCTGTGCGAGAGCCGCAGGTGCAAGGAGGAGAATCAAAGCCAGCGGGAAGAGAGGGGGGAAAGTTCTCGTTTTCATTGTCGTTAATACTCAGGAAAAACGAAGATTTCGGCCGTGATTGGGGGTCAGCGGCAGGGGACCTCGTCAAAGTTTTAAAAGATGAGCGGCTCGAACCAGAGCCAGTCGGGAGACCTGAAGCTGCCGCGGTGCAGCGTCAGTCGCCCACAGTTTAACGCAAAACAGTTTGGGCGGGTAGCTTTTTGTGATGGATTTGACACAGATGAAAAATCCACAGATTACACAGAATGAATCTGCGTAACCTGTGGATGGTCTATTTCCAGGCTTAGTGGCTTAGCTATGGAACGATATGGATGTTCGCAACGGTTGGGCCTGCCGGCATGTCGCCGATGGCGCTCTCCATCGTCACGATCAGACCAAAGTCTGGCAGCGTCGTCTCAGACCTGATCTCCGCTTCGTTCCGTCCCTTCGTGTTCACGACCTCGCCAAGCTTGACAAATTTATTGTCAGGCGAGACGGCCCAGACGATGAACCTCTGGCCCGCCGGCGCTTCCTTAAGATCGTGGAAACGCAACTTCACCTCGGTCGGTCCGTCTTTCCGCGGCGTGATAAAGACGTTCGCACGAGCACCCGTCAACGCACCGGTGAAATCGACTTTGATTTTGGTGTCGTCTCCGGTTTTGTAAGCCGGGATGTTGAGCATCGGCGCCGCGTAAGTGGTCTTCGTCTCCGTCATCGGAATTACCACTGTGGTGCCGCTCGCCGGATTTGAAACTACTGCACCCGGCGTCGTGGTTGTCTGCGTTTGTGCTGTTGCAGATACCGGCGCTCCCACGGCCGCTACTTTCTCGGACCCACTTCTGTTCATCGGTATCACCGTGAACCCTTCAGGCACTGCACTTCTGAACGCTACTACGGTGTTAGCGTCATATGCTGTCAAAGCAGGTTCAGGCGAAGCGACCAGCATGAACTTCGAAAGTGGCGTTGTCGCGGCCAGCGTACCGGTGCCGTTTGTAATTGCAACCGGCCCGAGCGCGGTTATATTGCCCTGGTCATCGACTGCATACAGAGTCAACGCGGTCGTATCTGCTGGAACGTTTGTAAGATTGAGTTTGATCCTTGTTCCATCGTCGTCGCGCAAAATGGTAGCCACTCCCTTCGCGCCCTGGATGGTTACGGGGGTTAGATTAAGGGTCACTTCTTTCTTCGCTGGATACTCAATGATTGTGTAAGTTCCATCGGGGTTTTGTACGACTGTCTTGGTTTGTGTTGTGGTTGTCGTTTGTGCGAGAGCGATTGCGGCGAGTGCGAGAGTCAGAATCACAGCTCCGAGAACGCTCAAAACGTGCTTGCTCATCAGTTGTACCTCCTTCGTGTTTAATCAATCGCGATTAATTGTCGACGTGGGGGAAGCTAATGTCGGGAAGACGCGCAGAGGCGTACAACTACGAGTTTTCGCAAGATTTATGCCGCTAAGATGAGCAGGAAATTGGTGAGAATTAAGAAGAAATGCGGAATAGAACGATACACGCCTGTATGGCGAGGGAACTGATCGTGATCTGTGGCTAAATCTTGTTAATCCTGTCTCAATAAGCCTTCAATTCGAGGATCGCTTTAGCAACATCAGGTGTCTGCGGCAGGATCGCATCCTCGAGTTGCGGTGCGTACGCGACGAAAGTATCAAGCGCGCAGACGCGTTTGACTGGCGCATCGAGATACTCAAACAACTCATCCGAGATGCGCGCAACGATCTCAGCTCCATAGCCAAACGATAGCGAATCCTCGTGCGCGACGATCACTCGGTTGGTCTTCTTCACCGATTCTGCAATCGCATTCCAATCGAACGGAACCAGACTGCGCAAGTCGATGATCTCGACGCTGATACCTTCCTGCTCCATCTGCTTTGCCGCGACGAGCGAACGTTGGACCAGTGCGCCGTAAGTGATGATCGACACGTCCGTGCCTTCACGAACTTTCTTCGCCTTGCCAAACGGAATCATGAAGTCGTCATTCGGATAGCGCGACTTGTTATATGCCTGCCGATAGAGATGCTTGTGCTCGAGAAAGAGAACCGGATCGTCAGAACGGATCGCTGTGCGAAGCAGTCCGTTCGCGTCGAGCGCGTTTGAAGGATAGATCACGCGCAGACCAGGTATCTGCGTGAACTCAGTCACTCCCGATTGCGAGTGATAAATCGCGCCTCCTTTCAGATACCCACCAATCGGCACGCGAATCACCACCGGCGCTTTCCAATCGTTGCCCGAGCGCCAGCGCAGCAGCGCCAGCTCGTTGCGAATCTGATGCATCGCCGGCCAGATGTAGTCGAAGAACTGGATCTCAACCACGGGTTTCAGCCCGCGCGTCGCCATTCCGATTGCGCGTCCGACAATGTTTGCTTCCGCAAGTGGTGAATTGAAAACGCGTGTGCTTCCAAACTTGCGCTGTAAGTTGGCAGTGACTTTGAAAACGCCACCTTTCCCCTTCACAGTTTCGAGATATTGTTCGCGTGAGCAATCGGCCACGTCTTCGCCGAAAACCACGATGCGCGGATCGCGGGCCATCTCCGTTTCGAGACAACGATTGATCAGGTCAACGACCGTGCCGGGATTTCCGGAGAGTTGAACGTTGTCTTCCGTGTCAAACTCTTTACTGCACGGATCGACGTCGGGCGAAAACACAAACTGCGTTACCGTTTCGCGCGAAGGTTGGGGGCTGGTGAGTGCGATCTCCGCGGCCTCGTTCACTTCGCGATCGACTTCCTTTTTGATCTGTTGCAGCCCGTCCTGATCGATCACCCCTTCATCGATCAGGAGCGCGCCGAAACGCTTGACTGGATCGCGCTCAGCGTCGGTTGCGCGTTCCTCGTCAGGACGGTAGAGCTTTTCATCGTCTGAAAGCGAGTGCGAGTATGGTCGAATAACTTTGGCGTGGACCAGCGCCGGTCCGTTACGTTGGCGACAATAATCAACAGCGCGGCGCATCGTCTCCAGGGATTCGATCGGATCCGTGCCGTCACACCTCTGAACGTAAAGTGACGGAAAGTTTTCGACCAGCCGCGAGACGTCGCCGCCGGCAGTCTGCACTTCCACTGGAACACTTATCGCGTAGCCGTTGTCCTCGACCAGGAACACTACGGGTAATTTGAGATTGGAAGCAGTGTTGAGCGCTTCCCAGAATTCGCCTTCGCTGCTGGTGCCGTCGCCGAGCGAAACGTACGTCACTTCGTCGTGATAGAAATTGCTGATCCGTTTTTGCAGCTCGGGAATGAGTTCGAAACGATAACTTGCTTCGGCACAACCGACAGCTTGCAGCAGCTGTGTCCCGGTCGGCGACGACTGCGAAACGATATTTAGTTTCTTGTGGCCCCAGTGTGAAGGCATCTGGCGCCCGTGTGAGTTTGGATCAGCTTCGGCTCCGACTGCCGAAAGCAATTGCTCCAGTGGCGTCATGCCAAGCTGCAAACAGAGCGCGCGATCGCGATAGTATGGATAAAACCAATCGTAAGCAGGCTTGAGCACCACTCCTGCGGCGACGAGCACCGCTTCATGGCCCGCGCCACTGATCTGAAAAAAGATCCGGCTCTGTCCTTTGAGTTGAATCTCTTTGTCGTCGAGACGTCGCGATAAATACATCGTGCGATACATCTCGAGCAGCAGTTTGTGATCCGGCAACTCCGGCGCCTTCGCTATGGAGGTTACAGGCGCCACAGTTGGCGTCGACTCGGTCTTGCGGACCAGTTTCAAAACTTTAGTATCAGTCTTCATAAAATCATTAGCCGCAAAGGCACAAAAAGCACAAAACAAATAATTGAATGAACCCGCCTAAGTTCTTTTTCTTTTATGTGACTTTTGTGCCTCTTTGCGGCTCATTTTCCAATGATCAGTTTAGCGATAGTCTGCAACTGCATGTTGGACGTGCCTTCGTAAATGGCGCCAATCTTCGAATCACGCCAGTATTTCTCAACCGGATAATCCTTCACGTATCCGTAACCACCGTACAACTCGATCGCCTTTGAGCTGACACGCTCGGCCACTCGCGACGAGTAGAGCTTCGCCATCGCTGCTTCTTTCACGAAGTTGATTCCCGCGTCTTTCATCCGCGCCGCGTTATAGACCATCAAACGCGCTGCTTCGAGCTCAGTCGCCATCTCCGCGAGTTGAAACTGAACTCCCTGAAACTGGTTGATCGGTTTGCCGAACTGTTGTCGCTCGGCCGTGTAGGCAAGTGCGCTCTCCAGCGCGCCCGCGGCGATGCCAATCATCTGTGCGCCGATGCCGATGCGTCCTTCGTTCAAAGTCTCGATCGAGATCTTGTATCCCTTACCGGGCTCGCCCAGCACGTTCTCCTTCGGCACTTTGCAGTCTTCCAGAATCAGCTCGACTGTCGACGACGCGCGAATACCGAGTTTGTTTTCCTTCTTTCCGATCGAGAAACCGGGGAAGCTCTTCTCGACAATGAAAGCCGTGATGCCACGGTAGCCCGCTTCGGGATTGGCATTCGCAAACAAAACGAAGATGTCAGCCTCGATGCCGTTTGTAATCCAAAGCTTTCGGCCGTTGAGCAGATAGTGATCGTCCTTCTCGACCGCGCGCGTCTGCATCGCAAATGCATCGGAACCGGAGCCGGGCTCGCTCAAGGCATAAGCCCCGACACTTTCAGCCGCCAGCCTGCTCAGGTATATCTTCTTCTGATCGGGCGTGCCCCAGCGGATGAATGCGTTGTTCACGAGCGTGTTTTGCACGTCCACGAAAACACCAACCGATGCATCAACTCTCGACAACTCTTCCACTGCGAGAATCGCCGTGAAGAAACTTGCTCCTGCACCACCAAACTCCTCCGGCGTCTCGATACCCATCAAGCCGAGCTCGAAACACTGTTTGATGATGGCGGGATCGAGCTTGGCAGCCTCGTCCATGTGCTCGACGCGCGGACGCAGCTCGCCTTCGGCGAATTCGCGGACGCTGGCGCGAAACATCGTCTCGTCTTCTGAAAGTGTTGTAAGGGGAGTAGCTGGAACTTGCTCGACGACTGGTTGGGATTGACTCATTGGATCTGATGCTCGTTTGCCGGTGTCGAATCGAACGTAGCATCATAAACTAAGCCACAAAAACGCACAAAAGGCACAGAATAAAAACTAACGGGTACAAGGGTTGCTAAACCATCGAGCGCGTGTGGTACCGTACCTCGATGCCGAACGATGTTTTGACTGAGAAGCAAACCCGCAGCCGGAGATTTGCGCCACTTGGCATCATCTTCGGACTGTTGGGACTGCTTCTCTTTGGCTATTTCGTCAGCCGCGCGGGTGTCGGCGAGATCGTCTCGCGCATTCAGCGGCTCGGCGCCGGCTTCCTCCTCATTCTCGCTGTCTCCAGTGCTCGTTACATCGTTCGCGCACTCGCCTGGATGCGCTGCATCGAGCCTCCACATAAACTGCCTTTTCGCGACGCGTTCGCCGCGCGGCTGATGGGCGACGCGCTCGGCAATATCATTCCGTTCGTGAGTGTGGCCATCAGCGAGCCGTCGAAGGCGGTCTTTGTAAAAGATCGTGTGCCTCTGATTGTCGGATTATCGGCGCTGGCAATCGAAAACATTTTCTACGCGCTCTCAGTTGCGCTTTTTATCTTTTCGGGCACGGCGACTTTGCTACTTATGTTTTCGCTTCCGAAGGCGTTGCGATATGCGAGCATCAGTGCGCTCGTGACTACGCTCGTCATTATCCCGCTGGCTTTTCTCCTGATTCGAAGCCGGGTGAGGTTTTTGAGTGGTGCGTTGGGGTTTGCCGGAAACCGGGGGTTAGCGTCGAAGTTTGTTGGGAAAATACGGCCGCGAGTTGAGTCGCTCGAGGAGCGCGTATACGGGTTTTACGTCACAAACCAGCGTAGCTTTTTGTCGATCTTTTTATTGGACATGTGCTTTCATCTCGCGGGTATTTTGGAGGTGTTCATCACGCTCTCGTTTATCAGTCCCGTACCGCCGACGCTCACACAGGCGTTCATCCTTGAATCGGTGAATCGCATCATCAACGTCGCGTTTAAATTTATTCCGCTGCGTGCCGGTGTGGATGAAGGAGGGACGGGTCAGGTTTCGAAGGTGCTGGGTTTTGCGAGAGGCATTGGCGAGACGCTCGCCATCGCGAGAAAGGGACGTGATATTTTCTGGAGCGCGATCGGGCTTTTATTGATCTGGAAAAAAGGACACGGATTAACGCAGATGACCGCAGATCATTCATAAGCCAGCGCGTTCACTGGATCCAGGTTTGACGCGCGCCAAGCGGGATACAGCGCGCCGACGATTCCACCAACCACGCCAATCACCGCCGCAACGATCGCCCAGGTCCAACTGTACTCAAAAACAAGCCCGTACGTTTTGTGAATCAGATAACCCGCGATCATCGACACCACGAAGCCCGCCACCAATCCGATGACGCTGATCAATATCGCTTCTTTTTCGATGATGCCGACGATGTAACTACGCGACGCACCCATCGCTTTCAGGATCCCGATTTCACGCGTGCGTTCAGTGATGGTGGTGTACATTGCGAGCATCACTACCAACGAGCTCACCACTGCCGCTAATCCGACCAGCACACGCAGAAACACGCCCAGATACGGAATGCTCTTCTCAAAACTCGTGAACACTTCGCGTGTCGGTTGGATAGTATTGCCCGGCAGCTCCTGGTCGATGCGCTTCGCTACTTCCTGTAACTGGTCCGTATTGCGAAGCTTCACAAAGATGAACGTGCACTTGCCTTCGGCTTCGAGTGCTTTCTGCATTCCTTCGAGCGTCAGCTTCACGCGCGCGCCTGACTCCGGTGAATAGATTCCTGCGATGCGATATTCCTGAGTGCCGACGGGCTTGATCAGATCACCGACCCGATAATTACTGTTTCGTGCCTTCACTTCATCAATGACGAGTTCGTTCGGATTTTGCGGCGCCTGGCCCGCAACCATGTTGATTCCATTCATCGCGGCGTAGGCGTTCCAATCGACGCCATCAATCTGCTCGAGCCCAATTCCACCTTTGCCTTGGGAGAAGTGACGGATCACGGGCAGAGCTTCTTCGACGCCTTCGATCCGCTTCAGTCGATCAACATATCTCGTATCGAGGTTGGCAGTCGTCGCGGTCAGTTGAACGGCGCCCGGCCGCATAAAAATCAGCTCGGCGCGTACATTCGTGGCCCGGCGCTGCAAGTCGTTTGACATGCCGCGTGCGAGGCCGGTGAAGAGCATGATAAGGATGACGCCGAGGGCAACGCCCGCCACGCTCACGAGCGTCCGAATAGGTCTTTGACGAATGTTCGAAGTGACTAAATTATCCATTTACAATAAATTTCTGGCACATTGTAACAGGTAAGCCGCAGATTTTCGCCGATGAACGCCGATTGCAATCCGCGTTCATCGGCGTCCATCTGCGGCTAAACTAAGACCTATTATGAGAACCCGCAAAATTGCACCAGTTATCCACTCCCTCTCGACCCTGATCATCCTGCTCGCGCTGGTTCTCGTCGGAAGAAGCTTCGCGCCGGAGCGAGTTCAAATCACGATACTCGGCACTACAGATCTGCACGGCAACATCGATCCCATCGATTACTACACCAACAAGCCCGAGAACCGCGGCTTCGCGAAAATCGCCACCTTAATCAAACGAATTCGCAAAGAGCAGCCAAACCTCCTGCTCATCGACTCCGGTGATACAATCCAGGGCACTCCTCTCGAATCAGTTCACAATCGTAAGAACAACAAGCCGCCCGATCCGATGATGCTCGTGATGAACTCGCTGAATTACGATGCGATGACTGTCGGTAATCACGAATACAACTTCGGTCTGAAGGTTTTGGAGAAAGCGCGCAGCGAAGCAAAGTTCCCATGGCTCTCAGCCAACACGTACGACAAAGCGAAACAACAACCGCACTACAAACCTTACATTGTCAAAGAAGTCGCAGGCGTGAAAATCGGAATACTTGGCTTGACGACTCCCGGCATTCCTAACTGGGACAATCCACCAAACTACGCGGGTCTGGAATTTCATGACCCTGTCGCCGAAGCGCGCAAATGGGTTTCGATCCTGCGCGATCAGGAGAAAGTCGATGTTGTCGTAATTGCCATGCACATGGGTCTTGGCGAGGATCTGCGGACTGGCGAGGTAAATCCCGGCCAGGTGCCGCACGAGAACGACGCAATCTCGATCGCGAAGGAGGTTCCGGGTGTTGATGTCATCTTCATGGGCCACACGCATCGCGAGGTCCCGTCGGTTTACATCAATGGCGTTTTGTTAACTCAGGCAAATTACTGGGGACGACATCTCGCGCGCGCCGATCTTTACTTGCAGAAAGCCGGCACAGGCTGGCGCATGTACGCGAAGTCGGCGCGTACAATCCCGTCTGACGATCGTTTGGAACCGGATCCTGAAGTAGTCAAAATTGCTGAGCCGTACGATCAGGAGACGCAGGGTTGGTTGTCGCGCGTGATTGGTGAATCGCCGGAAGAGTTGACTGCGCGCGAGGCGAGGTTTCGAGATACAGCAATTTTGGATCTGATTCAGAAGGTTCAGTTGGAAGCCGGCAAAGCTGATGTGTCGATGGTGGCGAGTTTCAATTCGGAAGCGCGCATTGCGAAGGGGCCGGTGAGTGTTCGCGACATTGCCGGCCTTTATGTTTATGAGAACACCCTCGCGGTCCTGGAAGTGACGGGCCAGCAGCTCAAAGATGCGTTGGAGCACTCCGCGAAGTACTTCAAAGCTTACGTTCCCGGCAAACCTGCCAGCGACCTCGTCGATGAAAAAATTCCTGCCTACAACTTCGACATCGCCGAAGGTGTCACTTACGAACTCGATATCTCAAAACCTATTGGACAACGAATTCAGAACCTGCGTTTTCGCGGCCAACCATTGGCGCCGACGCGGAAACTTCGCCTCGCAACCAACAATTATCGCGTCAACGGCGGTGGTGGGTATGACATGTACAAGAACGCGTCTGTGGTCTATCGATCGAGTGAAGAGATTCGCGAGATGATAATTGATTGGGTGGAGCGGAATAAGACTGTTCCGACGAAGCCAAACAACAACTGGCGCATCGTTCCTTAACAGAGTTTCAGATGGATGGGGAAAAGTTTAGAGTTCAAGCGAGTTCAAGCTTTAGCTTGCTTTCCCCAAACAGCAGCCTAAAGGCTGAACTCTAAATTTTTTCCCATCCATCTGAAACCTTGTAATCCTGTTAGAATATCCCACCATGCCTCCTCGTCTTGCAGCCATCACCGGCAAACTCAAAGGAGCGGTCTTCGCCGTCAACGAAGAGACGCTGGTCATCGGCCGTGAAACTGCCGCGAACCTCTGCATCGCTGACGCTTCCGTCTCGCGCCGCCACTCAAAGATTGAGAAGAAAGAAAGCGGTTTCATACTCACCGATCTCGATAGTCTCAACGGCACATTCGTCAACGATGTGCCTGTAAAAAGCCGCCTGCTCGAGCATGGCGATCGCGTTCGCATCGGCGACTCGCAGTTTCTTTTTCTTACGCACGAAGGCGAGGCGGCTTCGAAGTCAAGTGACGTCAAGCTCGATGAAGCCAAGCTGCTCAGTGGCTCGACTGTGCAAATCCGTTTTGACGACGCGGTCTACCAGATGGCACGCGATTTGAGCGTGCTGATGAAAATCAGCACCACGATCAACTCCATTCGTGGTTTGGACAATCTGCTGGAGCGCCTGCTCGAGCTGCTCTTCGAAGTTGTTCCCGCACAGCGTGGTGCGATTCTGCTTACAACCGAAGGTTCGTTTGAAACGAGCCGGGTGTTCGGTCTCGATCGAGCACATGGAAAAGATGAAGCGGTGAACGTCAGCAGGACGGTGGTCCAGCAGGTGTTGAGAGACGGCGTCGCACTATGGGCCAGCGACGCAGCTGTAGAAACAACACTCGCTACCGAGAGTCTGATTGCGGCCCATACACATTCAGTGCTGTGCGTTCCGCTGGTGCTGTTCGATCGCAAGATTGGTGTGTTGTATCTCGACACCAGCCAAACGCGCGATCGATTCAATCGTGATCACTTGCAGCTTGTGACTGCGATTGCAGGCATCGCTGCGGTTGCTATCGAAAACGCACGGCAGTTTGAGTGGCTCGAAACTGAGAACGAGCGACTGCTTACTGACGTCAATATCGAGCACAACATGATCGGCGAAGGCCCTGCGATGCAGCGCGTTTATCACTTCATCTCGAAAGTCGCGCCGACCGATGCGACCGTTTTGATCTCGGGTGAGAGTGGAACAGGAAAGGAATTGGCTGCTCGCGCGATTCATCGCAACAGCAAACGTGCGCAGAAACCGTTCATGGCGGTGAACTGTGCCGCGCTGAACGAGTCGTTGCTGGAGAGCGAATTGTTTGGTCACGAAAAAGGTTCCTTCACCGGCGCGTTTGCGCAGAAGAAGGGGCGACTGGAAATTGCGGATGGCGGCACAGTTTTTCTTGACGAGATCGCGGAGTTGCCGCCTTCGCTGCAAGTGAAACTACTGCGCGTTTTGCAGGAGAGAGAATTTGAGCGCATCGGCGGTACGGTGACGATCCATGTCGACTTGCGATTGATTGCCGCGACGAATAAGAATCTTGAAGAAGCAATCGAGTCAGGCCAGTTTCGTCAAGATCTCTACTATCGTTTGAACGTCGTTTCTTTGGACATGCCGGCGCTGAGGGAGCGGCGCGATGACATCATGCTGCTCGCGAATTACTTCGCTGATAAATACGGCGCAAGGTGTAATCGAAAACTCAAAGGATTTTCGCCTGAGGCGCGGACCTGTTTGACGACTTACGATTGGCCCGGCAACGTGCGTGAACTTGAAAACACGATCGAACGGGCTGTTGTGTTGGGCACGACTGATTGGATCCTGCCCGAAGATCTGCCGGAAGCACTTTTGGAGACGAAAATCACTGCCGACGGGGCGAGCACGACGTACCACGAAGCGGTGGTCCAAAACAAAAAGCAGGTCATTCTGCGCGCGATTGCAGAGGCAAATAGTAATTACGTCGAGGCCGCACGGCTACTCGGTATCCATCCAAACTATCTTCAGCGCCTTATCCGCAATCTCAATCTTTAGCCAACAAAAAGGGCCCAAAGTGCAAAAGCCGAATCAAACCATTTGGGTCTTTTTGCGTTTTTGTGGATACACCTTGACTTAATCCGCCTACCGCACTAGAATCCGCCTGCTAATTCGCCACAACTCGCAACTTACGAACGCTGCAAGGTTCCCGAAGTTGTGAGTCCAATCAACTGTTGTCCTACTAACGTCGACTCGCTGGTTTACCAATCCCTTCTGGTTGCCTGGCAAGAAAGCTAAGTAAGGCAGCAACTGTCAGAAGCCGGGCCCTCGCAACAGCGCTGCGGTTTCTGTGAAAACCCTAGGTTCCGAGACGTTGCTGTTCTCGAGTTCCCTTGCGATCAAGGGGTTATATCCGTCCTTCTACTAATGTTGTCTCTAGGCCCTATCGCAATTTTCAAGACCCGTAAGTGTCTGCCGGTCTTCAAAATCCCATTAAGAGTGCGGCTAACGACAAATAAAGGAGTTTCCCATGTCCCTCAGCAAAAACAGCCCAGGATTCACTAAATTAACTCGCCGTTTCCGAAAAAATTCCCCAACTCAAAAAAATAAGAGATCTACACCGCTGCTGCTTATAGGCATTGCCCTGCTGGCAGCTGTTGCTCTTACGATCTCTGTAGAGTCGAGAAGCGGCGGATGGTTGTCGAAGACGCAGCCCGCTGCCTCTAACAGCAAGCCGGAACCGGCAAAGAATTCCACGAGTCCTACCGCTGTGAATTCCAAGCACTCTATGGGTACCAACCCGACCCTGGCGCCATTTGCGCCGACCGTCACCGCCACCAAGCAAGATTCACTGGTTGTCGATGGCGATAGCGACGGCAAGGCCGATCCTGGCGACACGCTGAGGTACACGGTCAGTATTGGCGCCAGCGGCCAGGACGCCACTGGGGTCGCGTTCAACGACACGGTGGATACTAACACCGCTCTTGTCGGCGGCTCGCTAGCCGCGTCGCCCGTCGCCGTCAATGATACT
>DASUYO010000285.1:0-4531 GCA_036377375.1 Pyrinomonadaceae bacterium | reverse complement strand
GCTGTAACCGTTCTTTAGAAATATCTCCTCAGGATTATCGACAGTAAATTTGAAAGATGCGCCCATGCCTGTGAGCTTTTCGTGGATTGTTTTCCCGTACTTTTCAAAGAATCCTCGTGTCATGAGATCGCAAATCACCTTTGCCTCAAAGTACCACTAGCGCCGAAGGCGCCGAATATTACAGCCAGGGGCAAGCGCGAGCGCAGCGAAGCGCGTCGCCCCTGGATCAATTCGAACAAATACATGAGCCCTGAAAGGGCGGAATTACTAATGATAACTATTACGGCCTTTCAGGCCGTCAATCTTTATTTCGTATGGACCAGGGGCGACGCTCTTCACTGCGCTCGCGCTTGCCCCTGGCGGTCATATTCCGCGCCTTTGGCGCTATGAAGTTATATTGGAGGCAAAGCCATTTTCGATAGAGTTTTCTTATTCATTTCCGTTAATGTTAAGTTCGTTGCTTGGTAGGAGCAAAATGTTTATGGCTGGTTCAGAAACGGCCGCAAAAAGGCACAAAAATCACAAATAACGATCTAGCAGCAGAGGGGTATTGCAATCATGACACAGAACAACAGCGACGATTCAATACGAAAGCACGTACTTTATCTTCTGAGAGGTGGCGGCGCTCATATATCGTTTGACGATTTCATCGGCAACTTTCCGGCGGATCTATGCAACCGGAAAATTGAGGGACTGCCCTACACACCGTGGCAAGTGCTCGAACACATGCGCATCGCGCAATGGGACATACTCGAGTTCAGCCGCGATCCCGACCACATCTCGCCCAAGTTTCCGAAAGGTTATTGGCCCAAGCCAAAGGAGCTTGGAACTCAAGCATCGTGGCAAAAAACGGTTGATGAGTTTCGCAACGATCTACAGCAGATGGAAGCGCTCGTCGAGGATGAGGCGACAGATTTGCATGCAAAGATACCGCACGGAAACGGCCAAACGATTTTGCGTGAGGCGCTTTTGATCGCAGACCACAATGCGTACCATCTCGGGGCGCTGGCAGTAATGTCTCGGATTGTGAAAACCACCCCTAGACCGTAGTGCTTCGCGCGCGCAAGGATCGTTCGATGCGGTCAAACGCTGTCCCGAGCAGTTCTTCATCACCGAGATAAACTATGCGGAAGTATCCTGCGGCCGGATCAGACCCAAAACCGGAGCCGTGTACGACAAGGACGTTCGAGGCCTCGAGCAGGTCGAGAACAAATCGCTCGTCAGTTCGACCGCCCATGTCGTTTACATGGACCATCAGGTAGAAGGCCGCATCCGGAACCGTACTACTAAATCCATCGATGCCGGCCACTCGTTCTAACGCGAAGTCACGCCTTCTCCGGATCTCCTCCGTAAACTTCTTCACTGAGCTTTGGTCGCCGTGCAATGCTGGTTGAATCGCATACTGGGCCAGTGTTGAAGAACAGAGACGCCCATTGGCAAGACGATTAACCGCGGCGAGGATCTCGCCAGTAGGACCACCGGAAGCGAAACGCATCCAACCGACGCGCCAACCCGAAAGCATATGCGTCTTCGATAAGCTCTCCAGGACCACAACTGCCGCACCCGAATGATCAGCCAGTACTGACGCAGACGTAGGCGCTTGTTTGAAGCAGAGATCTCGGTAGACCTCATCACTAATAACGAGCAGGTTGTGCTCCGCAGCAATTTCAAGCAGTTGCTTAGTCGTCTCGTCAGGTGTGATCGCACCGGTCGGGTTGCTGGGATTGATGAGAACGATGGCACGCGTTCGCTCATTTATCAGCGATTTGATTTCATCTACCGGCGGTTGCCAGTTGGTTTTGTGATTAAGACGATAGTAGCGAATCCTTGCGTCGAGCTTGTTGAGAATCGCAGCGTAGATTGGGTAACCCGGTGCAGGCAGTAAGATTTCATCACCCGGATTTACCAGTGCTGTGAGCACAAGGTCTGCGGCTTCTGATGCACCAGACGTGATTAGAACGCCGTCCGCAGAAGTTTCCGATCCGAGTGCAGTCGCGTATTGGGCAATCGCCTCTCGCGCCGGTCGTAGACCAGCGGAGTGGGAATAACCGGTAAACTTCTCGCGACTCGCACGCTCAACCGCCTCGATTATCTCCGGTGGTGGTCTAAACCCAAACGATTGGGGGTCGCCGATGTTCAAATAGATTATCTGCCGCCCTTGTCGTTCCAGCCTTTCGGCGGCAGCAACAACATTACGGATGGCATAATGAAAATTGGTGGCACGTTCGGAGGCATGGATCATGGGCGGTATTATAGTTTCGTTTGATCCAGATACAGAAGTCCTTAACGGCTGCCGACAAAGTCTATATACTCCTAACCCACGGATAAGAGTCAACTGAAGGAGATGTCATGGACCGAGACGAGCAAGAGGACACCACTATTTACAAAGTGGTGATAAATCACGAAGAACAATATTCTATTTGGCCCGCCGACAGGGAAAATGCGCTCGGATGGAACGATGTAGGAAAGACCGGTACGAAAGCCGAGTGTCTGGCCTACATCAAAGAAGTGTGGACAGATATGCGACCTCTCAGCCTGCGCAAGAAGATGGATGCTGAACGCACTTGAGTCGCGACTAACAGGCTCACCTCTCACCTTTAAGACCTCTCCACTTTCTCACTCTTTACAGTCGAGGTATGCAACAACTCCAATTGTATAAGCGTAAAGCTCCGAGGTAGATTTGCGCATAGTTCAGAGTTCAGCCTTTAGGCTGCTGCTTGTTGGCGGGCACGCAAGCTAAAGCTTGAACTCTGAACTATTTCCGACCCCATCGAAAGTTATTGTTGGCCCAGGCATATGGAAATCACCGAGAAAATAACGAACACTCACGAGAAAGTCCTGATCGGACGCGATACCGTGAGTGGTTATCACGGCATTATCGCCATCCACAGCACGACGCTCGGTCCGGCTCTTGGAGGAACACGCTTTTGGAATTACGCAACCGAAGAAGAAGCACTTAATGACGCCTTACGTCTCTCTCAAGGCATGACTTACAAAACCGCACTGGCAGGACTGCCATTTGGCGGCGGCAAGTCGGTCATTATTGGCAACAATAAAACTGCTAATCGCGAAGCGCTCCTGCGCGCTCATGGACGTTTCGTCGATACGTTAAAGGGCCGTTACATCACGGGAGAAGATGTCGGAACAAGTCCTGCGGACATGGCAATCGTGCGTCTTGAAACTCGAACCGTGGCCGGTCTCCTCGGTCGCTCAGGTGATCCTTCACCCTATACTGCGCGTGGAGTGTTTCGGACGATTCAAGCATCAACAAAATATCGCTGGAATACCGACGATCTTTCGGGATTGACGGTCGCAATCCAGGGCTGCGGACACGTGGGATACCATTTAGCGAAAGTGCTGTATGAGGCAGGAGCTAAACTCATAGTCACGGATGTTAATAACGACAGTAAGTCACGTGTCATTGATGAGTTTAGTGCGGCGACTGTTCAGCCAAACGAGATTTTCAGCGTGCGTGCAGACGTGTTTGCTCCGTGCGCTCTTGGCGGTGTTATCAACGATCAAACGATTGCCGAGCTCAATGTTCAGATCGTTGCAGGTGCGGCCAACAATCAACTTCTGGAAGAGCGGCACGGCGAGATGCTGCGGGAAAGAAACATTCTGTACGCGCCTGACTACGTCGCCAACGCAGGTGGCGTTTTCAATGGCTGCATCGAGCTTCTCGGTTGGGAAGCAGAACAGTCATTAAGAAAAGTAGACGAGATTTACGACACCATTCTAACGATTTTTCAAAGCGCGCAAGCTCAGGGGATTACAACGAACGAGGCTGCTGATCGACTTGCGGAAGAGCGGTTAGCAACAAAGAGGCACAAAAATTTTCCCTGAATCACTCTGTGCTTTTTTTGGCTATCTTTCTGCTTCTGCCCAGAAGATCCACTCTGCGCCGTTTTTGTGTTTTTTTGGTGGAGCGAGCAGTCCACGTTGTTCAAGCAACGTGCGAGCGCTGCGATACATGTTTGTAAACAGGCACTGCGTGATGTCTGAAAACTCCCAGCCATGATTAGGAAGGCTCGTCTTACGAAAGGCTCGCTCCATTTTTGCGCGCCGCCGCTCGAACAAATTAGCCAACTGCTCTGCCATCTCCTCACATAGCGGCAAAAACTCTTCACATTCCTCAGTCTTGAAAACCGGGAAGTTAGGCTCGTAATAACGCTCGCTCGGATGTCTCTTCTCGTATTCTTCCGATTCGCGCAGGAGCTCACTGTTGAGCATATCGTTAATGTGCGTATGAACGCTCGGCGCCGACAGATTGAGCGCTTGTGCCAACTGCGAGATTGTTTTTGGCTCCTCAGCGACGAGGTTCATAATCTGCTCTTTGGTGCCGTCCGGGAATAATTTCTTCTTGGTAACGTCTGCCCACGGGTCTGTATATCCGCCTGGTAGACTGGATACGCACTCGCAGGGAAAATGTAATCCGGTTCGTTTGCCTACCGTCATATTCACCCCTTTACAGGATAGCCTTTTAGGGAGTATCCTAAAACACCCTTCCCCTAACAAATTGCCCCCGCTTGTA
>DASUYO010000284.1:0-15371 GCA_036377375.1 Pyrinomonadaceae bacterium | reverse complement strand
GATCCGCAGGCTATCGCGCGACTGACGAGTTTGGTGCGAAGTATCAACGGTCACGGCAAACACCGGCTGCTCGCTTTCGACAAGAACTATCGCCAAGACGGATCAGTGAATCTCGAGAAGACAGAGTTTTACGTTCCGAATGAATATGTCTTCGAGCTGGCAGAGCAGTATCCGGAATTGTTTGTTCCAAACATTTCCGTCAATCCTTACCGGCCGGATGCGATTGCCGAGTTGGAGAAGTGGGCGCGACGCGGGGCGCGCATCGTGAAGTGGCTGCCGAATGCGATGGGGATCGATCCTTCGGATCCCAGGTGCGATCCGTTCTACGAGAAGATGAAGGAGCTTGATCTAATCCTCCTGAGTCATGGCGGTGAGGAGAAGGCGGTCGAGGCTGAAGAGGATCAGAAGTTTGGAAATCCGCTGTTACTGCGTCGTGCGTTGGATCACGGCGTGAAGGTGATTGTGGCTCATTGTGCCGGACTCGGAACGAATGAGGACCTCGATAGCAAAGATCGCCGGCAAACGGACAATTTTGATCTGTTTCTGCGTTTGATGGATGAGAAGCGTTACGAGGGCTTGGTGTTTGGCGAGATCTCCGCGATGACCCAGTTCAACCGCGCGGGAAAGCCTCTGCGAACGATTCTTGCGCGCGAAGATCTGCACGAGCGGCTTGTGAATGGAAGCGATTACCCGTTGCCGGCTGTGAACATCCTGATCAGAACGCGGCCGCTCGTGAAGCAGGGTTACATCAATCGGTCCGAAGCCGAATCTCTCAAGGAAATTTACAATTACAACCCTTTGCTCTTTGATTTCGTCCTGAAGCGTAGTCTGAAAATTCCTGGCACTTCAAAGGGTTTTCCCACCTCCGTCTTCCTGACGAATCCGTCTCTATCCGTGTAAATCTGAGTCCTAAAGAGTATCATTTCCATAATGCTCCGTGACTCTTACAACCGGCCGATTCGCGACCTGCGCGTCTCGCTCACCGATCGCTGTAACTTTCGGTGTTTTTATTGTCTGCCGCATGGTGAGCCGCCGATCGCGCCGAAGGAGCAGATGCTCTCCTATGAAGAGATTGAGTACGTTTGCGAGATATTCGTTAGCTTAGGCATTGAAAAGATTCGTCTGACCGGCGGCGAACCAATGTTACGCCGCGATATCGAAACTATCATCAGAAAACTCACCAAGCTTAAGAGCTCAGGTCTTCAGGATCTGGCGCTCACAACCAATGGTTACTACTTGCCTGAACGTGCGCAGAGTTTGAAAGACGCCGGGCTTGATCGCGTCACAATCAGTCTCGACAGTCTGAAGCGAGACATTTTCAAGCGCATGACCGGCGTTGATGTGCTTGATAAAGTGCTCGCTGGAATCGCCGCCGCAAAACAAGCCAAACTCGAGCCGATAAAGATCAATGCTGTGATTGTGCGCGGTCACAACGAAGACGAGGTTGCGGATTTTGCAGCGTTCGCGCGGGAACACGATGTGAAGATGAGGTTTATCGAGTTCATGCCGCTCGATTCCGGGCACGAGTGGTCGCGCAAGGATGTTGTTTCAGGAAAAGAGATTCGCGATCGAATTAGTGAGCGCTTTCCACTGGTGCGGTTGGAAGTCCCGAGAGGCTCTGAAACGTCTTCACGATATCGCTTCGCAGACGGCGCGCCGGGCGAAATCGGAATCATTGCGCCTGTCACGGAGCCGTTCTGTGGCGCCTGTTCGAGAATTCGGCTGACGGCTGATGGTCAGATTCGCACGTGCCTGTTTTCAACGGTCGAGCATTCACTGCGCGACGTGGTTCGCAGTGGTGCGTCGCGCGATGAGATTGTTGATTACATTCACTCCGTGGTATTCAAAAAAGAACCACGTCACTTCATCAACGATCCCGGATTTGTCGCCCCCTCGCGAACGATGAGCTTTATTGGCGGGTAATCTGACCCATTGACGTTATACTCTGTAAGGAGATAGAATCCCCTCAACTTGATTCCAAAATACTCACACAACACCAATGAGCACCAAAGTCGAAGCCACAATTGAAGATCTGTACAGGGTGAAGGGCAAGGCTGAGCTCGTCAACGGAGAAATAATCCTCATGTCTCCAACAGGCGATTTCCCCGGCTATGCAGGGGATGAAATATTTTCCTCATTGCGCGAATACGGCAAGCGTAATCAGTTTGGACGCGCTGTCGGCGATAACAAAGCTTTTGTGGTGAATCTTCAACATCGCAAATCATTCAGCCCTGATGCGGCATTCCATGTCGGAGCGAACACTGGCATGAGATTCCTCGAAGGCGCACCAGTATTTGCTGTGGAAGTTCGTAGCGAAGGCGACTACGGACCACGGGCGGAACGACAGATGGCGGCAAAGCGCGCAGATTACTTTGCAGCCGGAACGCTTGTGGTGTGGGATGTCGATCTATTGAGTGACGACGTGGTTCGCGTTTACCGCGCCAGTGATCCTGAAAGGGCCACATTTTATCAACGGGGCGAAATCGCCGAAGCCGAGCCCGCCGTGCCCGGCTGGACGATGCCGGTTAATGATTTGTTCCTGAGTAAAACTTTGATTCAAAATACTCACACATGAGCACCAAAGTCGAAGCCACAATTGAAGATCTGTACAAAGTGAAGGGCAAGGCTGAGCTCGTCAACGGAGAAATAATCCTCATGTCTCCAACAGGCGGTCTTCCGCACTACGCAGGAGACGAAATATTCTCCTCACTGCGCGAATACAGTAAAAGACATAAGTATGGACGTGCTGTCAGCGATAACGCCGCGTTTGTAGTAAATCTTCCTCATCGCAGGTCGTTCAGTCCTGACGCGGCTTTTCATATTGGCGCAGATCCGGGTATGAAGTTCTTCGAAGGCTCGCCGGTGTTTGCCGTTGAAGTCCGGAGCGAAAGCGACTATGGACCGCGCGCGGAAAGAGCGATGGCACAGAAACGCGCTGATTACTTTGCCGCTGAAACACTCGTGGTGTGGGACGTCGATTTGCTAAGCGATGACGTGGTTCGCGTTTATCGAGCGAATGATTCTGAAAGAGCGACGATCTATCGACGCGGTGAAATAGCGGAAGCGGAGCCAGCTGTACCTGGATGGACGATGGCAGTCAATGATCTTTTTCCGAAGCAACGGCCGGCCAGTTGATGATCTGTTTTTACCGCAATAATACCAATTAAACCTTCACAAACTCATCAATCTCCTTCACAGCCCGCAAACCAGACGACAGCGCCCCCTGCATCCACGAAAACCACGGCGACAAATGTTCGCCGGCGAAATGAATGCGGCCTTCCGCTGCGACTGCCGTTAAGAAGTTTCCCAAGCCAACGAACGCCCACGCGCCGCGTGACCATTCGTCTTCAAGCCAACACTTCGTCGCGCCGCGCTCGAAGCTTTCACGAATCCCGCCAAACATCACGTCCAACTGGCTCAGCGTCGTAGCGATCCGCTCGTTCTCTTTTAAATTCGTGATTCTCTCTGCTTCGCCGGGTCTCGCATAAGTCATCAGGATCCCTCGTGGTCCAGACTGGCTCCACGTCGGCTGCCAAATCTCGACCGCACCGCGCGTAAACGCGAAACCATTCAGGCCCTTCGCTTCCCAAACGCGACGGCGCGTTTGCAGGTAAACACGCGCGACTGCGTCATAGTGAGTGTTGCTGATCACGTCCCGCTTGCGCGCTGATAATGCCGGCAATTCAATGTTGCGCAAAACTGAAAACGGGATCGTGCAGAGTACGTTGTCTGCGGTCAGTATCTGTTGCCGCCCCGCGTTTAGGAAGACCACTCGCGCCTGATTGGCATCCTGTTCGATTCTCACGACAGGCGACCCGTAGTGGATCTTCGCGCCAAGTCGTTCCGCAAATGCTTTTGGCAATAGATCTGTGCCGCCTTTAATCTTTTGCCAGCGCTCAGGATTCCCACCCAGTTCTCCACCATAATTCGTCGTCATCGCATCGGTGAACCCGTCAATGGGCACCTCTTCCCGACTGCCGCGATCAAATCTCAGAGCATTCAATCGACTCGGATAAAACGGCTCGAGCGGAAGATCAAACTCTTTAACGTACTTGTGTGTGAGATCGTGATTGTTAGGAATACGTGCCGCGCCAGCTTCAGCATAAAGCCCATCTGAGAACGGCTCGCGCAATGTATGAACACGACCACCCGGACGCGTGCGCGCTTCGAGAACAGTCACATCGTGGCCAAGCTTCGAAAGCTCGTACGCAGCAACAAGCCCGGCCATCCCCGCGCCCAGAACAAGCACCTTTTTGGCCGGGCCACTTAAAACAATGCTGCCAAGCACGCCAGATGGTTTCAGTCCGGCGGCGGCAACTGCGATTGCACTTCGCCTTAGAAATTGACGGCGAGTTATTGCCAATTATTGCCCTCCCTCAGCAGGCTTCGCTGGCATATCGGCTTTCGAGAATCGCGGCAGCAATTCGTCGGACAGGGCGACTACGCGTCGTTTCAGCATGTTGTGTCTCCGGGAGATCAGTTGGGTGGTTGGATTACCAGCGCCCGAGATTATAGACTACGTGAGTAGCAATCGGAGAATGCCTTCTATGAGCGCAGGAATCAAACCAACGCAAAGCGAACTTTCGGAAAACACTTCACTGCCAAACTCTCGTCGCGTTTACGTCGACGGCAAATTGCCGGGCGTGCGCGTGCCGTTTCGTGAAGTAGATCAAACACCGTCCCGCAATTTCGATGGAACATTGGCTACGAATCCACCAGTTCGTGTTTACGACACGAGTGGACCATGGGGCGAGCCGAATTTGCATTGCGACGTGCGTGAGGGATTACCGCAACTGCGGCGCGAATGGATCGTTGGTCGTGCAGACGTCGAGGAGTACGAAGGCCGTGAGGCGAAGCCGATAGATGATGGTTACTTGACTTTTGCTGCTGCGAGCCGCGCGCGAGCAAAGGACGTGGGCAAGCTTGAAGACTTTCCGTCAGCACGCCGTGGAGTGTTGCGGGCGAAGCCGGGTGCGTGTGTGACGCAGCTTCACTACGCGCGGCGCGGCATCATCACGCCTGAGATGGAGTTCATTGCGATTCGCGAAAACCTCGGACGCGAAGCAGCATTGGAGAGTAGTGACGCACCGCGTGATTCGTTGTTGCACCAGCATAAGGGCCAGTCGTTTGGCGCTGCAATTCCGCAGTTTGTCACTCCTGAATTCGTACGCTCGGAAGTCGCACGCGGACGCGCAATCATTCCCGCTAACATCAATCATCCCGAATCAGAGCCGATGATCATCGGCCGCAATTTCCTCGTTAAGATCAACGCCAATATCGGAAACTCAGCCGTCGCTTCCTCGATCGATGAGGAAGTTGACAAGATGCGTTGGTCCATCCGTTGTGGCTCTGATACGGTAATGGATCTTTCCACTGGAAAGAACATTCATGCGACACGCGAGTGGATTATCCGCAACTCACCTGTGCCCATCGGTACAGTACCCATCTATCAGGCATTGGAAAAAGTCGGCGGCAAAGCTGAGGAACTTACCTGGAAGATCTTCCGTGACACGCTCATCGAGCAGGCGGAGCAGGGCGTGGACTACTTCACGATTCATGCCGGCGTGCGACTCCTTTACATTCCGTTAACGGCGCGACGCACGACCGGAATCGTCAGTCGTGGTGGTTCGATCATGGCGAAATGGTGCCTGGCACATCACGAAGAGAGTTTTCTCTACACGCGTTTTCGCGACATTTGCGAGATCATGGCTGCTTATGACGTCTCGTTTTCTTTAGGTGATGGGCTGCGGCCCGGATCGATTGCGGACGCGAACGATGAAGCACAATTTGCGGAGCTGGAGACGTTGGGTGAGCTGACGAAGATTGCCTGGGAGCAAGATTGCCAGGTCATGATCGAAGGACCAGGTCACGTGCCGATGCATCTGATCAAAGAAAACATAGACAAGCAGCTTGAGACATGTCATGAAGCGCCGTTCTATACGCTTGGTCCACTCACGACCGATATCGCGCCCGGCTACGATCACATCACATCAGCAATTGGCGCGGCGATGATTGGCTGGTTCGGAACTGCGATGCTCTGTTACGTAACTCCAAAAGAGCATCTCGGATTGCCGAACAAGAAAGACGTGAAAGACGGTGTTATAGCGTACAAGCTTGCGGCACATGCGGCGGACCTGGCGAAGGGCCATCCTGGGGCTCAGTATCGCGACAATGCTTTGTCGAAGGCGCGATTCGAGTTTCGCTGGGAAGATCAGTTTAACCTCTCACTCGATCCGGAAGTCGCACGCGAATATCACGACGAGACCCTGCCGCAGGAAGGCGCGAAGCTGGCGCATTTCTGTTCGATGTGCGGTCCGCATTTCTGCTCAATGAAGATCACGCAGGATGTGCGCGAATACGCGGCCCAGCACGGCCTCAACGAGCAGGACGCGCTAAACAGCGGAATGAAAGAAAAAGCGAAAGAATTCATCACCGGCGGCGCGGAGATCTACAGAGACATACCATCATAATTTAGCCACACACTACACGGATAAGACGGATTAGTGCCTCACCCACACCGATTCCTCACATCTGCATGCGAATTTGCAAAAAGTATGTGAAAATACACACGACACTCAGACACTCTTGTAGCGCACCGGGGAGGAACGATGAAGTTGACGCCAGTAGATTCGGAAATGCTAGTTGCGGCGGGCTATGATCCCGAGTCGCACAGCCTGCACGTTATCTTCAGGACGGGCGAAAAATATCGTTACAAAAACGTCCCTTCGTTTTTATACCAGGAATTAATGAGCGCCGACTCCGCAGGGAAATTCATGCACAAGTACATCCTCGGTCGCTACGACTACGAACGAATGGCGATGACCAGACCCGCCGGACGCCGCCGCAATACTCGCTAAAACTAACCCAAACCGGCTTTGCGTTGCATTTCCTTCAGGGTTTCCGGAATGAAGGATGTGATCTGGTAGGTCTCCTGACGACCGTCGGCATACGTTTGATACAGATTGAAATCAGGTAAGGAGAGACAGCTTAGCGGCGACTGATGGTTGTATCCGGTATCGAGTCCCACCGCGCTGTGAGAGATGTAGATCCCATGCCGGCCCAACCGCCCGCGCAGAGGCAGCAGCGGCGTTGGTGTGTGCCCGAACACGCACGGCTTGCCACGGTAGTTCTTGTAAAAATCCATGTCCCGCATCCACAGCAGCGATACCGGTGAGCTTTCCCGCGGATGCTTACCCTCATCGAGTCCGGCATGCACGTAGATCGCGAACTCGTCTTCGTAGTAAAAAGGCAACTCCTGCATAAACGTTAGATGCTCTACTGGAAGCGACTGCTCAAACAAGCGCCTCATCTCTTCCAGATCCTTTTCACTGTCGACCTTGATCGATTGTCCTGTGTACTGCTCAAACGTTCGCTCGCCACCAACAACAGGAGTGAGCCACAGATTACCCCGTCCCTCGAGAAAATCCATCAACATCTGTTCGTGATTCCCTCGCAGACAAATAACTCGTTCCGGATTCTCTTCGCACATCTTGAGAATGTGCGACACACAGCAAGGTGCATCGGCGCCGCGGTCGATCAAGTCGCCTAAAAAGACGAGCGTATCTGTTTCCGGATCTCGCGGCAGCATGTCGAGCAGGTTGAGGAGCTGCGCGCAACGACCATGTATGTCACCGACTACAAATGTTCTCATGCAGACTGGTCCCCGGGTTGCGCGCGGTTGTTCTTGATGCGGTTCATCAATTCAACGAAACGTGGATCCTCGTGCATGTCGGTCCAGTTTGGATCAGATTCAAACCACTTGTAGTTCTCGTTTCCAAGACTGACGGCCGTCTCAAGCCATCGGAGTGCTTCCACCTGGCGACCCTGTAGGAGATAGGCAGAGGCCAGCCAGTAAGATATATCATAATCACCCTCAGCTACCTGACGAACTTTCGGTGTCAATTGTTCATTTGCCTTCGTGTGCTGTCCGCGGGAGCTGAGGCAAATCGCAAGAATTGGCCGCACACCATCCATTTGCGGATGCCGCTGCAAAACCTGATGCAGAACAGCCTCGGCCTCGTCGATCTGGCCTTTGTAATAAAGAACTCGCGCTGTAAACACTCTGATCACTGGATGTTCAGGCTCGAGCCTAGCGCCTTCCTCGAGCTCGCGCGTTGCCTGTTCGTAATCGCGCTGATACATGAAAATGCGTGCGCGATTGTAGCTTGCCAGCACGCGCTCACCCGGATTCAGTCGAACCATCCGATCGAAACTACGTAATGCTTTTTCATATTCACCGTCGAGCCGTGCGACGACACCGCGCACGAAGTGCACACCCGGATCATTCGGATACTCATCACGCAGCAGGTCAACTGCCAATCGTGCCTTCTCCTTTTGTCCTTCGGTGAGGTAGATAAACACCATGTGCATGCGTGCTTCGAGCAGTCGTGGGTCCAGCGCCAGGGCTTTTCGAAAAGCGTTCTTTGCTTTGTCGTGATCGCCGGCTTGGCCCAAACCTTTCAACACACGATTGACGTAGCAACTGCCGAGCGCGGAGTAAGCAAGCGCGAAGTTTGGATCGATTTCGATCGCGCGGCGAAAGTGTTCGATTGCGGAATCGAGATGTTCCCGTTGAATCGTGTGGTAGATGAACGTAGCCAGACAATCGCGTCCGCGAAGATATTCTTCAGACGCCGCGGCATCGGCAGTTGTTTTTCGCGCCAGCTCGATTTTTTCATCCGGACTCAGCTCAAGGCGCAGTCCTTCTACGATGCGGTGCACAATCGTGTCTTGCACGCCGATGATGTCGCTGGCATCCGCATCAATTCGCTCGCTCCAGAGAATCTCACTGGTGCGAACGTCAAGTAATTGCGCAGTGACTCGCAGCCGATCACCCGCGCGCAGGAATGTTGCCGTGAGAATCGCGTCAACGCTCAATTCGCGTCCCGCTTCAGCGGCGTCAACAGTCTTGTTCTGATACTTCACTATCACTGACGATGGCCGCACGACCAGCGAGCGCAGGCGGGCCAGCTCAGTGATCACCGCATCAGCAAGAGAAAACTGATAGAAATCGATCTCGCGATCGTTACCAACATTCTTGAAGGGCAGAATGGCGACACTCTTTCGATCATGATCACTTTGACTCGTCAATGGACTCGCGTGGGCATCACCACTGCGCCCAGCGGATCTCGAACCGGACGCACTCTCGCCGGGCTTACTGCCCTTTAACCAGCGAAGTGCGCGAGTCACAGGACCTTCCTGTCTCAAATGTTTGGGAGCAACCGGCGCCGCACCTTCATCAATTCCGGGAAGTGAGTCTGTACCTAGCTCACGGATGATTTCACGAAGGTCATTGGCGAAATGATAGATCTTCTGGTAGCGATTGCGAGGATCCTTGGCGAGCGCTTTGTCGAGAACAACTTGCAACTTCGCAGGAACGCGGCCAGGTCTCATCTCCGACAGCGGCTTAGGCTCGTCATTCAAGACGGCGTGTCGCACGTCCACAGCAGTCTTGCCCTGGAAAGGCCACGTGCCGGTCAACATCTCGTAAAGCAAGACGCCTGTCGAGAAAATGTCAGCGCGCGAATCAACTCGATCGCCCCGAGCTTGTTCGGGCGCGGCGTATGTGGCCGTGCCGTAAGGAATGCCGACTTCAGTGATCTCGGTGTGGTGAATTCCTGAAGTGCGCGCTGCTTCGTCGTCGAGCAGTTTTGCCAGGCCGAAGTCCAGTATCTTGACCTGACCGGTGGGCGTGACCATTACGTTACCGGCTTTGATATCGCGATGGATGATGCCGCGCGAATGTGCGGCAGCGAGTGCATCTGCTGTTTGCAATGCAATTGATAAAGCACTTTCGAGGGAAAGTGGGCGGCCGTTTACGAGCTGGCGCACATTTCGGCCCTCGATATATTGCATTGCGATGAAGTGAATGCCGTTGATCTCGTTGAGGTCGAAGATGGTGCAGATGTTTGGATGATCGAGTGCGGAAGCGAGGCGCGCCTCGCGTTCGAAACGCTTGAGATTTGCCTCGCGAGCCGTCAGCTCGGCGGGAAGAACTTTGATCACGAGCGTGCGGCCGAGTTTTGAATCGACCGCTTTATAGACCGTCCCCTGTCCGCCCTCACCGAGCTTCTCGAGAATTTTGTAATTCCCCAGCGTGGATCCGATCATTCGATCCGTCTAATCCGTGTTACCCATCTGCCAGAGCATGAACGCATAGTCAAACGCTACCTCGCGCAATGCATCGTAGCGGCCTGAAGCGCCGCCATGTCCGGCGCCGAAGTTGACCTTCAACAACAACGGGTTCTTATCCGTCTTCAACGCGCGCAGTTTCGCCACAAGCTTAGCGCCCTCCCAATACGGCACCTGACTATCGTTCACCGAAACCTTCACGAGCATCGCGGGATAATCCTTCTTCGCGACGTTATCGTAAGGCGAATACGTCTTCATGTAATCGAATGCAGGCTTCTCGTTCGGATTGCCCCACTCGATGTATTCACTCGTCGTCAGCGGCAAGCTCGCATCGAGCATCGTGTTGAGAACGTCTACAAACGGCACATGAGAAACCACCGCTTTGAAAAGATCGGGCCGCAGGTTGACCACAGCTCCCATCAATAGACCACCGGCACTGCCGCCCTCGATCACGAGTCGATCCTTTGACGTGTATTTCATCTTGATGAGCGCTTCGGCGCAGGCGACGAAATCGGTAAACGTATTCATCTTGTTCATCATCCTGCCTGCCTGGCGCCATTCCTCGCCCAGCTCGCCGCCGCCGCGAATGTGTGCGATTACATAGATCACTCCACGATCGAGCAGGCTGAGCCGTCTCGAAGAAAATGTCGGCGGAATCGAGATGCCGTACGAGCCATATGCGTAAAGAAGTAGCGGCGCACTGCCATCGAGCTTCACGCCTTTGCGATAGACCATCGACATCGGAATCTTTGTGCCATCAGACGCGGTGGCAAACACGCGCTCCGACTGATAGTTCGCACGGTCGAATCCGCCGGGCACTTCCGTCTGCTTCATCAGCGTTGTTTTGCCCGTGTTCATGTCGTAGTCGAATGTAGAATTCGGTGTGACCAGTGAATTGTAGCTGTACCTGACGACACTCGTGTTGAACTCTCGATTGGAAGTAAGCTCCACGGCATAAACAGGCTCAGGAAACTTGATGCCTTGTCGTTTGTTAGTCTTGAAGTCGAGCACTTCAAGTTGTTGGAGCCCGTTTTCCCATTCAGACAACACTGCGTGATTTGCAAACAAGTCAATGGCCTCGACCTTTACCTCCGGCCTGTGGGCGACAAACTCTTTCCAGTTCTTTTCCGACGGATCGTTCACGGGCGCGGTGACGATGCGGAAATTCTTCGCGCCCTTATTTGTGCGGATGTAGAACAGGTTATCGCGATAATCGACGTCGTATTCATGCTCGGGCTGTCGCGGCAGGATCAGCTTGAGCGTTCCGTTCGGATCGTCTGCTCGAATGTAACGTGCTTCAGTCGAAGTTTTACTGAGCGCGTGAAGAAAGATTATCGATCTATCGCGCGAACGACCGACGTCGAGATCAAACAATTCGTCTTTCTCGTCATAGATCAAGTCAGACTTGTCTGTACCTAAAACGTGACGGAAAAACTTGTCGCTTCGTTTCGTAACCGCGTCTTCAGTGACGTAGAAGAAGGTCTTGTTGTCAGTGCCCCAGGCGACACCGTTCACACGCTCAATTCGTTCGGGAAAAAGTTGACCAGTTCGCAAATCTTTGATTTGAAGCGTGTATTGCCGATAGCCGGTGTTGTCAGTGCTGTAGGCGAGCAGGTTTCCATCGTTGCTTGGAGTGAAGATCCCGACGCTCATGAATTTTTGACCCTTCGCCAATTCATTCTGATCGAGAACGACTTCTTCCGGCGCCTCAAGATTACCCTTCTTGCGACAGTAGATTTGATACTGCTTACCTTCCTCCGTGCGCGTGTAATAGAAGTAATCTCCCCAGCGATAAGGAACGTTCGTGTCAGTCTGTTTAATATGACTGAGCATTTCGTTGTAGAGCTTTTCTCGGAGCGGCGCGAATGGTTTCATCACTTCTTCGGCATATGCATCTTCAGCTTTCAGATGTGCCATCACTGCGGGGTTCGTTTTTTCGCGCAGCCAGAAGTAATCGTCAACGAGTGTTACGCCGTGAATATTCGTAGTCTTTGGTTTCTTTTCTGCCATGGGTGGTTCAGGTGCGCCCGCTCCGCCATTTGTCTGTGCTACGACTTTACTAGTCGCCGGGAGAAGGCATAAGAGAACGAACGGGATTAGGAAAAGCAAACGAGATTGGTTTTGCATGCACACCTTTTCTTTTTAAGAATTTCGTGAAGGGGAGCCGCTTTCTTGTAAACAGCCGGCGCACGGCCGGTTAATCGTGGACCGTTCAACCACGCGGTGGGTTTCCCCAGCCTGAACCCACATATTTACCGTCTCTTACGATGCAAGGCACAGTCGGATCGCCACCGGAGTACGAGAACATCTCAGCGCGTCGTGCTTTGTCGTTCTGCGCGTCGTAGTCAATGAATGGGATGCCTTTAGAGTTGTAGTGGTCGCGTGCCTGCTCGCAATAAGGACATCCCGGTTTTGTGTAGATAACTAAAGCCAAATCGATAACCCCCGTATTCGTTACAGAGCGAGACGCACGAGCGTCCGCCGAACGTTAATATACAAATTTGCGCGAGGAGCGATTATACTGCCGCTGCCTATGAGTGAACAAAGTGCAGCCGCCGACAGCTTCGATGAAGCTGCTTCGGATCTGCTCGAACCCTACGAGAAGCTTATCAGTCTCGAAATAATGGGCAACGAGGTCAGCGTACCGGAGAAGAATCGTCTCTTGCGCTGCTTTCAATACCTTTCCATCAACACGATCTCCTACGGTGACTTCTGCTGGAATGGTGAGTGTACGAATTGCCAGGTTTGGTATCACATGAAAGGGCAGGACGAACTGAACGACAGGCCCGCGTTGTCGTGCCGTTTGCAATGTGAAGAAGGAATGGTGATTACTAAGCTCAGCCGCTTTATCGAGCTCGAAGGAATCACGAAATAATTGTTTCTGCCTTGTGACTAATACTTCGGCACACTTGGATCCACTTCGTTCGACCACCCAATAATCCCGCCCTTTAAGTTAACGAGCTTTCCCGAAAACCCTGACCGCTGAAGTGCGTCAATCGCACGTGCACTGCGTCCACCCATCTTGCAGTGCACTACGGTTTCGCGATTTGGATCGATCTCGTTCATGCGGTTCAGCACTTGTCCGAGTGGAATGTGAATCGAATTTGGTATCCGCCCAATCGCCACCTCATTGTCTTCACGAACGTCAACAATCTGGATATCGTCACCTTTATCAAGCCGTTGTTTGAGTTCAGTTGGAGTAATCTCTTCCATGGTTTAGTTCCCCTGTTAATTTGATTAGAATCTCTTTAACCCAACGAAAGGCCAGACCATGAGATTCGAATTTTACACAGACGCCCTCGCCGATGTTCCCAAGCTGTCGGTTGATGGAACAGTCGACAATAGTATTCATTTTTCACACTGGGAAGGAAATCGAACGCCTGCCGAGGTGAAGGCTGACACGTCTACCGAAATCGCGCTCAATCTTGTCGCCTCACCAAATCGCGCGACTTTAACGCGGGGAATTGAGCTGATAACGAATAACCACTTCGATACAGACGGTGTTCTGTCAGTATGGACTGTGTTGAACGGCGAACGCGCTCTGGCCTATCGAGATTTGCTGATCGCAGCAGCGGAAGCCGGAGATTTCTCGGAGTATTCGAGTGACGATGGTGTGCGTGTCAGTATCGCCATACAGGGATCTGATCAGGCGAGTCCGAACAACGACGATGGCTCACCGTTAGCACAGCTCCTCGCGGGCGAAGAGGTTGATGACGATGCTCGCGCCTATGAGCTGGTGCTGCCGGAAGTGGAACATTTATTGACCAACATCAACAATTTTGAGCCGCTCTGGCGCGAAGGTTGGGATAGCGTTCGGGCTGCGCTCGAGAGCTTCGAGCGTGGCGAGTCTGCTGTTACTGAATATCCCGAGTCAAAGATTTCATTGATAACTCTCGCGCCGAAGCTTTTTGATGGCGCGGGTTTTAGTCCAACGAGACATTCCGCACCGTACACCGCGATCTCGAAGTTTGCGAAAGGCAAATTTTTTCTGATTGCGATTCCCACCAACGCAGGTTGGTTTTATCGACTCGACTATCCTTACTACTCGTGGGCCGAAACTGTTGTGCGCCCGCACGTCGAGCGATGCGATTTGACTACTGCTCTACAGCTACTCAACAACACGGAAAGTAATCGCGAAGGACATTGGCAAACTGATCATCGCGAAATGACTTCGGCAGTCAAGTTCCTTGGCGCTGATCGAACACTGGCGCCGTCGCGCCTGGAGCCGAATGCTGTTGCGGAAGTTTTACAGAACTCATTCGCGCTGGCCGCGGCTTCAGTCTCTTAAAACAAAATGCACGACGTAATCATCATCGGCGCTGGACCAGCCGGACTATCAACAGCTTTCTGGTGTGATGAGTTGGGCCTCGATACGCTCGTGCTTGAACAGGCCGAAGAGATTGGCGGGCAACTGCACCGCGTCTATAACCCGATCGAGAATTATCTCGGCTTAAAAACGCGCAATGGGAAAGAGTTGCTCGAGCTCTTCGCAGCAGATGTCGAGACGGCCGACTTTGATCTATGGACGCAGACCGGCATCACGTCAGTCGACTTAAAAGCAAAGCGAATCTCATTAGCGAGTGGTGAAAACCTTCAGTCAATTGCAATCGTGATCGCGACTGGCGTTCGGCCGCGGGAACTGGGAGTGCCAGGTGAGAAGGAGCTTGTCGGAAAGGGAATGATGGAATCCGCGACCCGCGATCGACAGCTTTTCGCAGGTAAGGATGTTTGCGTTGTTGGAGGCGGAGATGCAGCCGTCGAGAATGCGCTGTTGTTGGCGGAGGTCTGTCCGACGGTTACGCTGGTGCATCGTGGAAAGAAGCTGCGCGCGAGACGTGAGTTTGTCGAGAAACTTCAGTCACAGCACTGCATTACTGTTTTCACTGAATCCGTGCTGACGCGTATCATCGGAGAGGAGCAAGTGGAAGCAGTTGAGATTCAGCGTAAACAGGGGTTGAAACCTTTCCAGCTTGCAGTGCGCGGTGTTCTTATTCGCATCGGCGTTGAGCCGAATTCTGAGTTGTTCAGAGAGCAAATCAAAACTGATGAGAACGGCTTTATTGAAGTAAGCAGTCAACAAGAGACTAGCGTGCCGATGGTGTTTGCGGTTGGTGACGTTTCGAATCCGATTGCGCCGACGATCAGCAGCGCCACAGGAGCAGGCGCTACGGCTGCAAAAGTAATTGCCAGTCGGCTCAATTCCAGAGGCGCCAAATGAACGATCGGCGGGCGGCCCCACA
>DASUYO010000283.1:0-32993 GCA_036377375.1 Pyrinomonadaceae bacterium | reverse complement strand
CTAATCCCGGCATTCCCGACTAAGCTATTTTTCACCTCAATACATCAACAACAACGGAGGACCTATGAGCAGAGAGGATGCAGAAGATACCACCATCTATAAAGTGGTTGTAAACCACGAAGAGCAATATTCCATCTGGCCCGCCGATCGCGAGAATGCGCTGGGCTGGAACGATGTGGGTAAGACAGGTACCAAGCAGGAATGTTTGGAATACATCAAGGAGGTCTGGACAGATATGCGGCCTTTAAGTCTTCGAAAGAAGATGGAGGCAGCAGCAGCCAGTGCTGGGGCAGGAAAGGTGTCCTAAGGAACAACTGTAGGGGCGGTCCTTCGTGGCCGCCTATCATTCGGAACATGCATTATTTATGAAACATTTACTTTCACTTGTAGAAGTAGGACCAGAGAATCTGGCCCGACTCATTGATTATGGTCTGGCATTTGCGGCTCGTCCTGTAAATGGACCATTACTCGCAGGTAAGACAGTAGGCATTTACTTCAAGCGTACCTCGACGCGCACACGTTCTGCCTTCACTGTCGCGGCGATCAAACTCGGCGCGGTGCCGATTGCGTACGGCCCGAGTGATCTGCAAATCGAGACTGGCGAAACAATCAGCGACACTGCTCGCGTACTGTCGGGCTATCTCGATGCGCTTGTGATTCGGACCAACGACTCGATCGACGAAATGCGTGCGTTCGCCTCGCAACAGGACATGGCGGTCATTAATGCCATGAGCAACACGGAACATCCGACTCAAGCGATAGCCGATCTGGTGACTATTAAAGAAGTCTTCGGTCGTTTGCGCGGAGTAGAGATTTTGTACGTGGGAGAGGGAAATAATACAGCAGCCGCACTGGCGCTGGCCGTCTCTCTGACTCCGGGGATGCGTCTTGCGTTGGCTACGCCGGAAGGATACGGACTGCAATCCGAAGTTCTGGAAACCGTGCGCGGACTTTGCCGGCAAAGTGGCTCTGTCGTCGAACAGTATCACGATCTGACAACTCTGTCAGGTCCCTTTGACGTGGTCTATACCACGCGTTGGCAGACCATGGGAGTACCAAAGCCGGATCCGCACTGGAAAGAGAAGTTCATACCCTATCGCGTCACCCCGGGGCTCATGCGACGCTTCTCGAAAAATGGCAACACGGTGTTCATGCACGATCTACCGGCAGTGCGCGGTGATGATGTCGTGAATGAGGTACTGGATGGACCAAACAGCGTGGCGTTTCGGCAGGCAAAACACAAATTGACCGGCGCGATGGCGGTGCTCGCGTGGTGCCTCGCGGCAGACTAACGCCGCAACAAGGCACAAGAACCACAAAATAATTATTCCTCCTCCGCATCCAATCACGCCCCTGTGATTGTTGGGTAATAGTGTTCTTATGTTCAAAGCACGGCTCTTGTATCCGCAGAAATCCCTGCCGCTCTTAGTCGAACCGGAGGAGACTTCACCTGCAACCCGCAGCGTCTCGTCACTAATCCAGTCCATTTCCGGCAATCGCGACTGCCTTGAATCGTGGCTTTACAAACACGGCGCACTTCTCTTCAGAGGATTTTCAATCGATACTGTCGAGGACTTTGACGCAGTTGTGCGGGCAATTCAGCCTCAACTCCTCGATTACATCGAAGGCGACTCACCAAGAACAAAGATCTCCGGAAAGATCTACACCTCAACTGAGTATCCCGAGACGTATCAGATTTCTCTTCACAACGAGCTTTCGTACGCACATAGATGGCCCAGCAAAATATTTTTCTACTGTGCTGTTCCTCCCTCTGAAGGTGGAGAGACTCCGATTGTGGATTGTCGTGAGGTGTTGCAGTCGTTAGACCCACAACTTCGCGAACGCTTCAACGTGAAGAAGGTTAGATATGTAAGTAACCTGCACGGTGGTGATCGTATGGGTAAGTCGTGGCAGGACACGTTTGAGACCGGCGACAAGTCAAAGATCGAAGAGTATTTGACTGCGGGTGGCATCGATTTCGATTGGGACGATCAAGGCGGGCTCCATACGAGTCAAGTGCGCGAGGCTATCATCACGCATGCTGTTACGGGCGAGCAGGTTTGGTTCAATCAGGTGGAACAGTGGCACCCTTCAATGCTGGACCAGAAGAATCGCAGGGCGATGGCAGCCCTGGGAATAAAAGAGGAAAGCCTTCCCCACTACGCTTCCTTCGGTGACGGCAGTTCTCTCGATGAACAAGAATTACAACAGATTCGTTCGATCATGCGTTCACGAGCCGTTTATTTTCCGTGGCGGAAAAGCGACCTGCTCGTTCTTGATAATGTCCTCGTCGCACATGGAAGGAATTCGTTTAAGGGACCACGCAAGATTCTGGTTGCCATGGGCTGATCACGTGTCCTACAGCTAATCCTTCGCTGTCTCAATATAGAAATTACGATTTACTCGAATGTCTTGATCTCATCAGGTTCTTACTCACAACAGGAACGCCTTCGTAAAATACTTCGACCTTGTCCTCAACTCCTTTCGGAATCTCCTTCTCAAACAACACCCATTAGACCTTGCCTTCCCTCACCAACACTCCACCGTAATCATAATTCAGCAAGATCCTTGCGAACATACCACGGAGGTGGCGTGCGGCCCAGCGACACGTTATCCTAACCGCGTGGACCGGGATGAAATCATTCGCGTGTTGCGAGCATTTGAGGCGGCGGGACTCGAGGTTCTTTGCTCCGAAGGAGCAACATGTTTATAGCTCTCCAGTAGTTATTTGATTCCGCTCCGGTAGGAGCGGCATGTAACTGAAAACACCAAAGCACATTGCGCTCCGCTGGAGCGCTAGGTTAATTAAGAACACGAGGCTATAAACATCGTGCTCCTCCGGAGCACCTCGCAAGAAATCAAGGCAAACTGCCTTTGCGTGCAAAGCCGCTTCAATTTACAAGATGAAAACTGATAAGAGGGTGCAAAAATTCCGCTCGATCGAAGAAATGAACAACGCACCTGTGCGTGAATCTCCAACGCCGGACTTCGAGCGGTTCCTCCGACACTGCGCACGTTACTGGGCCATCGCACCAAAGCGCTACCCACGCGGCGTCTTCAAATTCCGGAGCATCGAAGAGGCGCAGAAGGCTCGTGAGAAACACTCCGTCTCGAAATAAAGTTCCCTCCACACATCCCGTACAAATCACCTGAAAGCATCTGATCCACTTCAATGCGTCGTAATCAGGGTTTTGCTATAGTCTCAGTGAACTCAAATGAATCTAGTCGGGCGGAGATGGAGAACGCGCTGGCGCCGCGTGAACATGGTTCTGCTTCGCGTGTTCCTCCGCGTAGTTCCTTCGGAGACTCATCGCGTCTTTGCAGTATCGCTTATTGCAGGCGCCCTCTGCGGACTTGCAGCTGTTACCTTTCACCTGGCCCTTATCAGCGCTGACGTTCATCTGATACAGCGCGCAATGCATGCGCCTGGCCGAAGCTGGATCCTCTGGACAATACTCGTCCCAACTATTGGCGGTTTGATTAGCGGGGCGATACTGCAATACGTGGTCCCTGGTGCTCGCGGCAGTGGCATTCCGCAAGTGAAGGTCGCATACGCCGTGAGAGGCGGCCGAGTCCCGTTCATCGAAGCGGCAGGTAAATTTCTCATTGCGGTATTACAGATTGGTTCCGGTTCGTCGCTCGGACGAGAAGGACCAACAGTGCAGATCTGTGCCGGAGTAGCCAGCACACTCGGCCGCGCTGCCGCTTTGTCTCGTGAGAATCTGCGAAGACTCTTGCCCGTTGGAGCAGCGGCAGGAATCGCCGCTGCTTTTAATGCTCCAATCGCGGCAGTCACCTTCACGATCGAGGAGGTTGTAGGCGACCTCGATCAGGCAGTGCTGGCGTGGATTGTAGTTGCCGCCGCAATTGCCGCTGCGGTTGAGCGCAGTATTCTCGGTGAACATCCGGTTTTCACCATTACTCAACATTACGGGTTGGCCCATGCATCTTCGCTTCTGTCTTACGCGGCTCTCGGATTAGCGGCTGCGATCGCGTCGCTGGCATTCACGGAGTCGCTGCTTCATCTGCGCAAGCAATTTCAACGGTTGATTCTGGTGCCGGCATGGGCGCGACCGGGAATCGGCGGTCTTGTCACGGGCCTGCTCGCGGTGCTTGCTCTCGCCTGGCTGAAAGCAGACGGCGTGACCGGAGGTGGTTACGCCACATTATCAGAGGCGCTCGCAGGCAATCTGGCACTTCGCGCATTACTTGCATTGTGCATTCTGAAGTTAATCGCGACAGTGTTTTCATATTCGAGCGGCGGCGCGGGTGGCATCTTTGCCCCGGCATTATTCATTGGAGGCATGCTCGGGGGCGTCTTCGGCTATCTCGACAAAATTGTCCTGCATCACGCGAGCGAGCAGATTGGCGCGTTTGCTCTGGTGGGTATGGGAGCAGTTTTTGCCGGCATCGTTCGCGCACCAATCACGTCGGTGTTGATTATCTTTGAGATGACCGGCAGCTATGAGTTGATTCTTCCGCTCATGATTTCAAACATGTCAGCCTACGCTCTTGCTCGACAGCTGCGTCCTGTACCGATTTATGAAGCGCTGCTGCATCAGGATGGGATTTACTTGCCACATCGCAGCGGTCGCGTGTCGCATGCGCTCGAACAGTTGCGAGTCGGCACCGCTATGACAATCGACCCGACAACGATTTCGGCAAAGGCCTCAGTGTCCGAGGCTTTGCGCGGGATTGAAGCTGATCCTTTCTCGACCTATCCCGTCGTAGACGACCGGCAGAGCTTCATCGGTATGGTGACTGAGGTACGGCTGCGTCGCACTGCGGCTGAAGGTGGAATGGACCAACCGGTGGGCAAAATCGCTCAGCCTGCGCCCCATGTGAAACCTGAGGACGCTTTGGTGAAAGCGGTGGTGCGGATGGAGAAGTCCGGTAGGCACCAGCTTGCAGTTGTTGATGGAAAAGATGGAAAGAGATTAATTGGTTTGCTAACGATGAGCGATATTGTTCGCGCCCACGCACAGGCAGCTCTCGAACTCGAGGATGCCGATGACTCCGTCTCACCGGAATCTTTCCGAGCATCCTCGAGTTAAATACTCCGTGCACGAACTGCAATAGTTCACATCCGATGACCTGCGTGTGACACCTATTAAGGCCGACGGCTCGCACCCGAGCGGCCAGACGATTGTCACATGGAGCGCCACGAACGCAGATAATCTTACGTCCACGTGTGAGCAGGTGGTGACTGTCGTTGACAACAAAGCGCCGATCATCTCGAGCGTTGCGGTTAATCCGTCGACGCTGTGGCCGCCAAAGCATGACATGGTTGACGTGACGGTGAGCTATGAGGCAGCGGATAATTGCGCGTTTGAGACCAGCTTGGGTAACGTGTCACTGAAGACGTTATTGTCAGAGTGCCGCGAAATAATGTCGGAGGGAAGGGCTTAAAGATACGCCCATCTGCCATAAAAGGCACAAGGGCACAAAAACTCTTGCGCAAGCGTCTTTGTGCTCTTGTGCCTTGTGGCTCAGTTATTCGTGTAGTTTGATCAACGTGCCGGACTTCTCAGGATCTCCGCGAGCGCCTGCAACCGAGTTGAGTCTGAGGTGCTCTTTGCGCTGGCGACACCTTGTTCCACTGACGGCGCGAGCTCTTTGAGCTTTGCCATTTCTTTTTGCGAGCTCTCGGCGCTTTGAATCGCTTGTCGCAGGGCTGCGATCCGATCTGCCGGCAGAGCTTGCGAGCGCTCAAGCTGATCGATGTATGCCTTTGCCACAACCAACGTACGCGGCCACTCGATCCTCTGCTGGTTCTGCACATTCAACTCAGTCATGTGAACCGACTTGGCAGCGTCGATCTCATTTTGCGTAAGGGACTTCGTCGGCGTCAGCTCGAAAATGTCCAGGCCACGAGCGATTTCTGAAGCGTAGACGTGGCCGTTGTACCAGTACGCTGACCAGTCACCGCCGAGTACGAGCATCTTTGGATCGATTGGCCCTCGATCGAAGTAGGCAATTTCAACAGGATGCTCTGCGTCTGTGAAATCCATGACGGAGATGCCGCCCTGATACCATCCTTGCACTTCGATGTCGCGACCGGGGATTGGCACGAGCGATCCGTTGTGGGCCACGCAGTTCTCAGTGTCGCCTTGCGCAGCCGGCATCTTGTAATAACTGGCGAACTTCAGCTTATTGTCCTGCAAGTCAAAGATCGCATCAGCACCCCACTTGCTCGGGTCGTTCGGGCGGCAACGAGCGCCGAGTCCACCGCCCCACTCATCCGTGAACACGACTTTCTTTCCATCGTTCGAAAATGATGCCGAGTGCCAATACGCATAATTTGGATCGTTGACGGCGTCGAGACGCTTTGGATTCGCTGGGTCTTTAACGTCGAGCAGGATTCCGTTTCCGGAGCAGGCACCGGCCGCAAGCCCAATCGCCGAGTACACAGTAATGTCGTGACACTGGTTCGAAGGCGTGGGCTTTTCTTTGCCATGCGTGGCACCACTGCTCAAGCCCGCCAGCGAGCCGGTCTCAGGATTTGTAAATATCCGAGGACTCGAAACGACCTTCGCCTCCTGTGGCGCCGCCAATGGCACCTTAATCACGTCAATGCGAAACAGCGAAGTATTCGGATCTTTTTCCGGCGTTTCACCTGAGCACCCGGCCAACTCTTCACTTTGGCGGACGAACGAAGTTCCCGAAACGTAGATGTAGACGTTGTTCTTGTCATTCGGATCGACAACCAGCGTGTGCGTGTGGGAGCCGCGGCAAGTTTGAACTGCTGCGACTTGCTTTGGATTTTTAATATCAGTGATGTCAAAGATTCTGACGCCTCGGAAACGATCTTTCTGCGCCGGCGGCGGGGTTGGTTTGCCCTTTTCTTCGGGCGCTGCCGGCGGTGCCGGTGGAAATCCCTGAGTGCCGCAATCGATGCGACCGTTTGGCATTTCCACTGACATGAAGAGCAGGTTTTTGTAAACCGACACGTCGTTCTGTCCACCCGGACACACCATCGTAGTCAACAAGCTGGTCTTCGCCGGATTGGAGATGTCGAAAATATTCAGACCATAAAAGTTTCCCTGAAACAGATGATTGCCTTGAAACGCGAGATCCGAGTTGGCGAAGGCAAGCTGAGCGATGACCAACTGTATAGGCTTCGGCATCTTCGAGGCGTCGCCGCCCGCGCCGAGTTGGCCCAGCGTCTTCTGCACCTTCGGATCGTCCGGATTCTCGGAGCCGAGTTGAAACGCGTCGGGCTTCTTCACCAACAGAATATGCTTGAGGCCCATCGCTGTTTCGCCCGCATCGTAGACTCCCGGCGTTAATTTGAAGCGCGGATCATTCACGTCTGAACCGGTCATGCCCGCAGCCAACGGTGTTGCGGGTTCAGGCGCAAACGGATTCGCTTGCTCTTCCTTGTCTGGCGTCTTCGACGGTTCCGGGGACGGTGAAGGCGATGGCGTTTGGGCCAGCGTGCGCGCTGCTAAACACGAGCATAAAAGCAGGGAAGCTATTATTAAACGAAAGGCGATATCGTGTACTCGATTCATCGTTTCTCCTCGTAGGGGTTTTCGCCCAGCATAGTTTGCATAATTCTGATCTCGGCCCGTTGGCCGCTGTCGACATCTGTCGCGAAATTGAAAAGCTCAGCATCCTGTCCGGCGCCGGCAGTGTCAAACAAATCCTTTACCATAATCAAGGCGCCGTTGTGGTGCTGAATCATACCTGTCAGAAACAGACGGTCGAACTCTTTCCCCCTCGCTTTTCTTAAAGCTGCCATCTGCTTTTCCGTAAGCATTCCGGGCATCAGCATCGAATGGCTCGACATGTCCATGCCGTGCATGTGCGGCATCGTATGCGACGTGGGCTCGCCCCGGGCCATCAACCATCGCTTCATAAACGCTATTTCGTCTGATTGCGACTTGCTGATTCGCGACCCCAGCGAGCGAAGCTCCTTGTTCTGCGTGTGTGATTCGATGAGCGCCGTCATCTCGACCGCTTGAGCATGATGCATGATCATACCCTGCATAAACTCGACGTCCTTTGGTGAAGCGGGCGGCAATGTGGCACGTGTCGAGGACGGCAATTCGCGAGTGGGTTGGCCGGGTGCGCCCGGTTGGACCACGACCGGCTGCTGTGCACTGACCGGCAGCGATAACAAACATACGAGAGCACTGGCGGCCAGAAGCCACACCGCAGCTCGGATTACTGAATCGTCTGTCATGGATGGCTTCACGATACCACAAAGCAGCCCTGAAAGCGGAGCCGCAAAAAGGCACAAAAAGCACAAAATACTTTCCAGGATTCGCGCACTGCTTACTAGAAGTTTTGTGCTTTTTGTGCCTTTTTGCAGCTAACTACTTAGACGCTGGTGCTGTTCGGAATATTCTCCGGCAGAAAATACGGATAGACCAACAGCCCATCTTCTTCAGCACGCTCTTTGTTCCTGGCGTCGATCTGACTACGCACGTCTGTCGTCAATTGCTGGTAATACTTTTGCACGATGGCCTGCGATCCGTCTTGACTACCGAGATCATAATTAAGCAACTGATCGTAATGATAGCCGGCCAGTGCATAACTGGTCTTCACCTGCACGCCGGTTTGTTCCTTTGGAGCGAGGACTTGGAGAAGCGCTGCTTCGTCGACATTACCCTGGATCGGTTCCAGATACGTGGAACCTGGTGCATTTGGGATAAACGTCGTGAAGTCGACCTGTGGAAAGTTGACGGCAGCGTGTTGAGGCCCAGCCGTCCAGATGATTCTACGAACGATGTCCACCAACTCAGCGCGAGTTCCAATCTGCTTGGGGAAGCCGCGTACTATACCAACTCCGTCATCCAATGCACCACCTAACTGTGCGGCCCAGTTTTGAAGCTCATAATCCAGGATTACATCGTTGTCACTGAGATAATAGAAGTCGAGATACTCCTTAACATAGTTGCCGAGAAGATCCCAGATAAGCATCCCATCATCGCGATAAGGAAAGTAAGGCAACAAATCCGTCTTATCGACTCCGCGCTGTTGAAGGTTCCTGGGAAAATCCATGTCATCAAAGGTCCAACTCTTGTAAGCGTTCTTAATGAGCTGGAGTGAACCACTCATGCCGCCCTCGAATATTTGCTGGATGATGCCTGTATCGTTAATCAAGGTCAGCGCGCCGAGTTCGTTGATCACGAGCAAAGCGGCGAAATGTTTTGTCAGTAAAATGTTGAGCGGATGCTGCCATGCGAGACGGCGCTGCATCGCCAAGGCGAAAGCTTCTTCGATCAAATGTGTGAAGGCGAGGTGATTGATAACCTGGTTAAGATTCACGTCTGCGCTTTGCAAGTAAGTCTTGGCCATCAGCCATTGATACTCATTGCCAGGCTGCTTTCCCTCATATGCCAGAAAAACTTGACTGTCAGGCGTCTGGTTAAGTTGAACTGCGATCGGTTGAAGACTGGAGAAATCGTCTGTCTTCACGTATAAGCCGATCGGAGCTATGAGATGCTTACCCGCTTGCCAGCCCGGAGCTTTGTCGTTGGCGACGACGGCGCCAAGGGCTGCGTAGTCTGTTACATAGATTCGATTCTGGTTGACGGCTTGTTGAAGAGTGGCATCGGGACCGAGAAAGGGCCGAATAGCTTGATCGTTGATCTTGGGTGAGAGCTTCCCGGAAAGATCGGACCACTTCATGCCTACTGCTCCGTCTGCAGTCACCAAAGTGACCGTCATCGGGTTCAGACCGCCCAGACGCTGGGAACCAAAGACCTTGTCGTCCCGCCAGGTCTCTACTATTTCGGGAATCGGAAAGAGCGTGAAGACTTTGGCGTAATCAGCCAGACTGGAAAACTTGTCCTGTCCATAGGTTTCGATCTGCCAGAGTTGGAGGTCTGCGAATATCTTTGCCTGGTTAGTCCCTTGTCCCTCCACCCAGCCAAGCAGTCCGGGGACTTGCGCAAGCGCGGCTTTCGTGGCCGCCATCGGCATGGGCAGACCAGAATCGCTGTTGTAGTCGTAAATCTCACGAGAGAAATACAATTGCGTTTCACGCTCAACTTGCTCACCAGCATTGTCTTTTTGAGGCAGTGAGGGTGGAAAAATAAATTCTTGTCTTTGGACCATATCAACTCCTTAAGTTATGAATTTCGGAAAGCAGTGTGTGTATTTACGAGAGAGTGATAATGCGAACGCAGAGAGTAGTACGCCGCTTAATGACAGTCAAGGTTTACATATTGCCAACTGCTGGAGAGATCGGGTTTCCCTTGAACTAGAAGTTCGACTAAAAGAGCAGCCACAAAAAAGCACAAAAAGCGCGAAATGCACATTGAGAAAATCTCAACATATATGCATTTGTGCTTTTTGTGCTTTTTTGTGGCTGCTCTGGCTCAGATGCATGGAGCAACGCGGCGCACGCGAGACTTAGTGCTAGAAACATAACCACAGATTAACACGGATCAAATCCGTGTTAATCTGCGTTATGGGCGTGATCTCCGGCTATGGACGATTCGAATTGCTATTGCGATTGCTGTTGCTATTGCCGCTCCGATTGCTGTTCATGTTGCTGTGCTCATTCCCGGGCAGTGCTCTTGCCAATTGCAGGTGCTCCTGGAGAGTGGGCAGTGTCTTACCTGCGAAGGCTTTTAGATCCGGATCACCTCCTTTAGTGCTCTGCTTTTCAAATTCCTCAACATCTTTTACGTGATCGTTGAGCATCATCTTCGAGTACGCGCGATCGAATTCTGCTCCCTTCATACTCGAGAGCTTCGTCACCTCTTTCTGATGCTTTTCGTCCAGCGTTGTAGGCAGCGTGATTCCTTTGCTCGACGCCAACGACATAAGCTCTTCATTGGCTTTGGAGTGATCGTCCACCATCCGCTGGCCGAACTGCTTCACGGCATCACTCGTACCTTGTTGCGCTGCCACGCGACCGAGCTCCACTTCCATCATGCCGCCCACGGCAGCGTCCATTAGAAAATCATGGTCGTGTGAGCTCAGATTGCCCATCGCAGTCTGTTCGCCCTTCGCGCTGGTGTTCGCGGAATTGCGATTGGATCTGTTCGCGTTGCGATTCTGCGTTCTGCTTGAGTTAGCGTTGCTGTTACTGTTCTGGTTGGAATTCTGATCCTGGCCAGCCTTTCCACCGATGGCCCAAACCCCGCACGAAAGCAGCACGGCCAAAAACCAAATGTGTGCAGACTTGATCAGCTGCTGGTTGCTCATTACATACCCTCCTTGAGTGAAGGCGGAAGCGATCCGCCCGATTGCTTATCAACTAATTACAAAAGCTGCTAACCCGCACGACCACGACCGCGGACACGCAGGCCCATCAGTCTCGCGGGGAATGTGCCGAAGTCCTCAACTTCCCACGTGTTGCCATCGCGCAAACGGATGCGAGCCGCGGGTATCAACATGCCCTCATTCTGTCCACGTCCCACGTACATCTCTGCGTAGCCGAACGGGTAGTCAGTTGAACGTGTCCCATAACGTAGTTCACTAAACCGCAAATAGCGTTGATAAAGAACCGTTATCTTCGTGCGACCGTCTCCCTGGTCAGTAACCATTATCGCGTTTGCAGGTACACCGACGCCGGTGCCGATTTGAATTCGGCCCGCTTCCATGCGCGACAGTGATCGCATCAGATCGTCTTGTCCTCCTTGTAGCACCGAATTCAATTGACTAACTTCATCGGCTGTTGTAGTGCGATTGATGGTCAACGTGAATGGCACCGACAAGCCGGGCCTCCGGCCGCTCATAAAATAGACAGTTCCGGTAATCGTCGTACCGGCGTATCGATCTTGCGCCAAAGTATTCGTCGCTGGATAAAGAGCTGCGACCGCCAAAAGAATTATCATGGCGGTCCACATCGTTTTTCTGTTCATAGGAATGCCTCAACTTTAAGCAATATCGTCCACACACGCCTCGCGGCGTGCTGTGAACGTACGGGAGAACGGTTAAATTATCAGGGGAACACTTGCAGCCTATCAGTGAACGATTGGCAGATCGGTGCGCTGGCGTACGAAAAATTTGTGCAAATCTGTGGCTAATATTTTGAGATCGTGAAGCCTTTGAGCGCCCGCTGCAACAACTCGATGCAGATTAGATTGTAATGAAGCTCGATGATGATATTGACGCCTTGTTCAGACTGCCGCTGGCGGAGTTCACCAGTGCGCGCAACTCGCTGGCTGCACGGCTGAAACAGGACGGGCGCCGCAACGATGCGGAGCGCGTAAAGTTACTGGCGAAGCCCTCCATTTCGGCATGGGCAGTGAACCAGCTTTACTGGAACCATCGCGGTGCTTTCGACCAGCTTATCGCAGCCAGTAAGCGCTTTCGGCCCGCGCAGAGGCTGCGCCTGGCCGGGAAGAGCGCGGGCATGAGCGACTCTCTTGACGCACGACGTGAGGCGCTGGCGCACTTGTCAGATCTTGCGACGGAAGTGTTGCGCGATGCAGGTCACAGTCCGACGTTGGATACGATCCGGCGTGTCACTACAACGCTCGAGGCGATGTCCACTTATGCACTGCTTCCCGATGGTCCAACTCCCGGACGCTTGACGGAAGATCTCGACCCTCCGAGTTTTGAGTCACTCGCGTCACTGATGTCGGGAGTCGCCGCTGGTCCGATCAAACAGAGTGCGCAGCCGAAGCAGATCAAGGCAGACCGGAACGCTCAAGAGCTTCATCGGGCGAAGATAGCTGCCGCGAAAGTTTCATTGCAGGATGCGAAGAGAGCGCTCGTCGATGCGCGAGCCAGTGCACAGAGTTTAGAGGCAGAGCAGAAAAAGGCCAACGCAGAGGCGAGGGAAGCAGAGAAACACAGACGCGAAGCAGAGGAGCGGCTGGAGAAGGCAACTGCCGCCTCGAAAGATGCTGCCCGCCACGCTCAAACTGTCGCGGCTGAAGCAGAGGAGGCGACGACCGCCGTCGAAGACGCGAAGCGCACGGTCGAAGAAGCAACGAAAGAGCTGGAGTCGCTACTTCGACAATCACCCCGATAGTTAGTTATCCAATCCGTCATTAATCCGTGTTCATCCGCGGTTCACGAAAGCGTTCATACTCGGCCGGTAGCGGTATTCCAAACTTCTCACACAACGCTGATACGTCTTGATAGTCCTTCTCTTTTAATTGATATCCACTATGGAAATTAATGGTCCACCGCGCGGAAATACACCGAACGGTCTGACCAGCTATGCTGCCGGTTCCGACAAGTGCGTCCGCCGGGTACATCTCTCCATTCTCTACTGGTCCATAGATACCGTTACCTTGCTTATCAAGAACAATCACGTGAACATCGATTTCATGACCGCGATTATCAGCCAGAACAAAATTGTGCGGCCGTGCGATTTCCAACTTTATTTCTTTATAGCCGTGCGCCTCCATTAGTTCGCGAAGTGTGGCAACATCTTTTTGCTGAATCACTATATCGAGATCTTTGTGAGGCCGAGTTTGTTTCTCGAGCAGTGCATCAACACCCCAGCCGCCGTCTATCCAGATCTCGATTCCCAACTTCTTGAAGCTGTTATACAAACCAACAACATCCGCCGCCTCCATGTTGCCGAACTCCTCTCTTTCGCTTGTCGCAATTTTAGTAACGAGTAATACTCTCTGCCACCTTTATGTCAACACAAACACCTTCGGCCACACGCACGGCCCGCGGCGTGGCGTTACGTTGCTCGGGCCTCGTGAAGCGATTCGCAGACGTAACCGCCGTCGACGGGCTCGATCTCGAAGTATTCGTGGGTGAGTGTTTCGGTCTGCTTGGTCCAAATGGCGCCGGGAAGACAACCACCGTGGAAATATTGGAAGGCCTGACGGCTGCGGACGAGGGTAGGGTCGAGTTGCTGGGCCAACACTGGTATACCGCTAACGACAGAGCGCTGCGCGAACGAATCGGCGTTCAACTACAGGAGACGCAACTGGCGGAAAAAGTGACAGTGGCTGAAACCGTGCGACTCTTCCGCAGTTTCTACCAACGCGGTCACGACGTTGATGAAGTTATTCAAACAGTCGCGCTCGAAGAAAAACGAAACGCACGAGTGGGCAAACTTTCAGGCGGTCAGAAACAAAGACTTGCGGTCGCCTGCGCACTGGTGAGCGATCCGGAGCTCTTATTTCTGGACGAGCCGACTACGGGCCTCGACCCACAAGCGCGTCTCTCACTGTGGGACATTATCGAGAAATTTCGCGAGCGCGGCGGCACGATACTTCTGACCACGCACTACATGGAAGAGGCAACACGTCTCTGCGATCGCGTCGCGATCATGGACCATGGCAAAATGATCGCGCTCGGAACGCCGGCAGAGCTGATTGAATCACTCGGCGCGGATCAGATCATAGAATTCAGTGTCACGAACGGGCTTGCAGACGAAGCGTTGACGAGTCTTCCTGCCGTTAATCATTTGCACAGACGCGGCGAGGTATATGCGCTTACTGTTGCGGAGATCGCCGTGGCGTTGCCGGCGTTGCTCGCCGAGATCAAACGACAGCAGTCAGAACTCGTTACACTCACAACACATCAGGCGACGCTCGAGGATGTATTTGTCAGTTTGACAGGAAGAATGCTAAGGGACAGTTAAAAACCGGCGGCCTAAGATATGACGATTTCACACGCAGAGGCGCAGAGGCGCGAAGAAGAATTAAGGACACCTGGTGAAGGGAAGTCGCAGACGCTTTATCCGCTGTTTGAGCTGACGGCGATGCGCATTCGCGAGTTTCTGCGGGAAAAAGAGGCTGTGTTCTGGGTCTTTATCTTCCCGGTCTTGATGACATTTGCACTTGGGATTGCATTTCGCAATACAGTGCCTGACAAAGCGCTCGTTGCTGTCGAAGGCAGTACAACAGATTCAAGGGTAAACGAAATTGCGAACGTGCTATCTGCTGCGCCTGAAGTTCAGGCGACTGTGTTGAATCCCAACGAGGCTGCACAGGCATTGAGAAGTGGAAAAGTGTCGATGGTTGTCAAGCCGCAAAACGACTCCTTTGAATATCATTTTGATCCGACAAGACCAGAGAGTCGTTCGGCGAGACTGCTGGTTGACGATGTCTTGCAGCGCGGCAAAGGGCGAACGGATGTGGTGAAGGTTGGGGAGCAGAGAATTACTGAACCAGGTGCTCGTTATGTAGATTTTCTGGTTCCGGGTTTGATTGGAATGAACTTGATGGGCAGCGGCTTGTGGGGACTGGGGTTTACGGTAGTTATCGCGCGCTCGCGAAAAATTCTGAAGCGCTTTGCCGCGACACCAATGCGGCGCTCGCATTATCTGTTTTCATTCATGCTTTCGCGGCTGTTGTTTCTGGTGCTTGAAGTAGCAGCGATTGTTGTCTTCGCGTGGCTGGCATTTGATTTTACAGTGCGTGGGTCATGGGTGACTGTTTTTTTGATCACGATACTCGGCGGCTTCACTTTTTCCGGCTTGGGTTTGCTGGTGGCTGCGCGCCCAACGACGATTGAAGGAGTGTCAGGCCTGATGAACTTCATCATGCTTCCGATGTGGCTGCTGTCAGGCACATTTTTCTCGTCGGAACGGTTTCCTCAAGTGCTTCAACCATTCATCAAAGCGCTGCCGCTGACCGCCCTCAACACCTCGCTCCGCGCAGTAATGAACGAAGGCGCGACACTTTCGTCCAACTGGCTTCCGATAACGATACTGCTTACCTGGTGCGTAGTCAGTTTTATAGTCGCGCTCAGGATTTTTAAGTGGCAATAATTTCGAAATGGAGAACGTTATTGTCCGCTGCAAGCGAACTCCGCTATCATTCCGGTGAATGGAGGAAAATATGGCTACAGCGAAAGAGCACATCGCTGAAATCATAAAGCGCCAGCCGGACGATAGCTCTTATGATGATATTGTCCGCGAGCTTGCCTTTGATCTCATGGTACAACGCGGTCTCAAAGATTCAGACGAACGACGTACCATCTCGAACGAAGAAATGGAATGCCGGATAAAAAGTTGGCAGAAGTAAACTGGACTCATGAGTCTGGAATCTGGCTCAGAGATATTTACAACTACATCGCAGCCGACGATCCGGAGGCAGCTGCGCGAACCATCACGCAGATCTACGAAAAGGCACAGCTGCTCAGAAATCATCCGCGCATTGGATATAGATACGAACCCGAAGCAGACCGCGAGGTCCGTATTCTCCTGTACGAGCATTACCGCATTACCTACCTTATAAAGCCAAGCGGTGACATCGACATCATCGGCGTCTTTCATGGAGCCTTAGAGATCGATCGATATTTGTTATAGACGTAGCGGCAGATTCAAACATACAGCGCTCAATTCGAGGTAACTGCTTTGCTCTACATGATCATCGAGCACTTTAAGAATTGCGATCCGGTTCCAGTGTACCAGCGCTTCCGGGAGCGCGGTCGTCTGGCCCCCGACAAGGTGCAGTACGTATCAAGCTGGATCGATGAAAAGCTGGAGCGATGCTTTCAACTGATGGAAGCAGCCGACATCGGTTACATCAACGAATGGATCGCAAATTGGAGTGATATCGTTGACTTCGAAGTCTATCCGGTTATGTCTTCGAAAGAGGCTGCGGATAGAGTCTTACCCGACCATAATTAAACCATGGATAATTACATACCCTTTGATGGCAAAGCCGAGCCAATTCCTGACAAGGTACAGCACGAGCTCGAAGGTTTGGATTGGGTGCAACGAACACGGGTGCGTTTACGCGAATGTGGCGACGTGCTGACTGGTGAAGCCTTCGTCGTACCCAAAGATGAATCTGATATTCTGAATCGACTACGAAACGCCTATGATGTGGCAAATGGAGTCGACTAACGCGTGCACGACGTCAATATCGTTCCGGTCCTGTCGTTGGAGTAAAAGTTCTCTTGCCAGGCGCTGGATCTCATGCCAAAACCACACCCAAGACGGAAGCAATAGAGATTCGGGTCCAACGAAATCAAATTCACTCGGCCCTACTGAAGCGAAGTAAACATCGATTCAATATCACTATCGCTGGCTTCGTGCTTAGCTTCCCTGAGCTTTGAGAGAAAATCCTCACGACTGAAATTTTCCCGCGGCCGATTATAGCGCTCTCTCCTTTCTTCTTCCTCAGCGCGTTGCTCTGCCTCGCGTGCTTCATGCTCAAGATCATTAACTATATCGAAGACATCAACCTCAAGATCGTCTGCTATCGAATCTATTTCTTCGGCATATGTTCTCAAGTCGTCCGGGTCTGAGGTGCTGGACTCCCAAACGAACGTTCTAGCAGCAGATGGAAATGACTTAGCAAGTCGTTCCATCTCAACGTTGGAGAAAACGTAGGGATACGCCTTTGAGAACTTGATTAGGGCTCTATAATCATCAAGATCGCGCAGGTTATCGGCAACGAACGTCTTCGTTGTGGCAAGCAGCTTTTTCCAGCGCTTAGTGTCAACCTTACCTTCTAGTACTTCCATTAGATTTATAAGGTCGCTGGAGTTAACGCGGCCTGAATCGATCCAAGTAGTGAGATCAACCAAGGATTTGTTCAGGATTTGTTGACTTTCGTTTGTCTTAATCTCATTACCAATTGAAACTATGAGCAATAATCGATCTACTAAGGACACATTCGTCCTTCTTTTGATGAACTCATCGTAGACGTACTGGACATCAAGGCTATATACGGGCAGTTGCAGTATGACCCCCAGATTTGAAATCAACTCCTTTGGGAGCTTTTGTTTTATTATGCTTCGAAATCGGTAATCCTCTGTTCCCTTATGTCGATGTTCCCACACCCAGTGAAGCTGATCGAAACAAGCTATTGAACTGAGCATAGCTTGTAAATCGTCGACGCTAGAGGCTAAATAATTCTGCAAGAAATCTCTGACTGAAGGATTCTGAAAGCGGACCACCAAATGGTCGCCGGATTTGTCAGTTGCTATGAAGTTTCCGTCCAGTTCTTTCAGGGCTCGCTTAAACGCTTCAGAGGGTTTATGAGGATTTCCATTTCTGACGTTTTTGCGTCGATATAACCTGAAGGCACTTTCAAGATCATCAAGAAATACCTCTCGTGGAAGTGTGACGAGAATTGTCAGAAGATCTCGGGACTCGGGGAGTAGTTGCGATGTAAAAGCATGATGCCAAAGATCCTCTGGGTTATCTAAACTCGAAAGAAACCTGGCGACATAGTTTCTAGCGGTAACATCTTTCAGCCTACTGATATCGGTTAGGTATTCTATTATTCGAGGGTTGTAGTTAGGGTGATCGATAATGCCTAAATATGATCGGTTTTTGAGTAGGGCGGTTCGGTAAGATCCCGGCAGGCTGGAGAAATATATATGGTTAAAAAGTATCTTCGCTCGATTAAGCCTGGTGTATTTAGAAAGGTCTATAACACACGTTTCTAAATCAAATCGCGTTCTATCGATCTTCTCGTAAACCAGTTTTGTATGGTTCAGAATGTACTCTCTGGTAGTTAGTATGAGCTTGGAAACTCTAGAGCGTTTTATCGCCAGTATGAAGTTGAGTAAACTCTGATCCTCGTTTTTCTTTAGTTTTTCTGCAATTGATGCTTGGCCCAGAAAGTCATCGTAGTAGAATAGACGTCTCTGGTTCGCGTAATCCACCTCACTAGCCTCTCCGATGTAATTTTCGATCTTTATTATCTCAAATCCTCGATGGTGATAGCGTAAAAGGAGCATCTCAGCGAGCATCGTTTTACCAATGCCTGGAACGCCTACGATGAGACAAAAATTATGCCTCTCAAGAATCTTTAATGCCTCGTAAAAGCTTTCATTTTGTACATACAATCTTGCATCACGCTGAATTTTACTAAGGGTTTCTCGCGTAATATTCAGTCTGCGCGTATGCAGCATTCTCTCTATTAAGAGAGCATTCGAGAACCATAGCTTAATGTGATCTCGCTCTACACCCTTGAATTTGCCGAGAAGATTGTTCAGATCTTCCCTCCCATAAATATCAGACGTTTGCAAAATGAAGGGATCGAACAGATCCAGAATCTTCTTCTTCTTGTCCGGGGTTAGACGTTGTGAGGTTGCGAAGATGTATCTATCGGGACGTAACGTTCTCACCTTTGAAAGTTCTTTGTTTTTAAGTCGAGAGAGCAGTGTTTCAAATCTTGAGTCTGGATAATGCTTGCATTGAACTATGAGTTTCCTCCCTGCGGCTGATGTATACCTGAAATCGATCCCTGTATCGCGACCGGAGGAAAAGCTTTCAAGCGTGATCCCAAGTTCCTTTTGCAGAAGATCCCTAACCAAACTTTCAAAATCGATTGGAGATAGGACTCTGAAATCGTAATCAGGCATTGTGAGCAAAATCTTTTAGAAATAGAGTTGACCTAACGTCCTGAATATTACCTTCCGATATCGGCATGGAACAGCGTCATGACCGATAAATTGGTTTTAAGTTAGTCCGGACCTGAGAAAAAGAGAACGGTGTACGCCCGAATTGTGGTATAGTGCGGGCACTCCACCAAAAAATGAAGCGGGCCGACTTGTGGTAGCAACACAAGATCGACCCTAAACCTCAAACCTTCCATCGAAAGGCTTAAGATTATGGCTACAAATAGTAACGCAACACTCACTCAAGAGACACCTCACGTAACAAAATCAACCGAGAACGAAAGGATCGACCGTAACGACTCAGATGAAAAGCCAATCAGCAGTGTGCTGAGACGACGGGCAGAGTCTGTCATAAAAGACACATCGATCGATGCAGAGAGCCGAGCGCTAGTACGTTACGGGTTGGAGATAAACGATCCGTCGCTTGCTGAACTAGTTCGGCGTGTCGATGCTGGTGAAACGATCGATACGATCGACTTCTCGAAACTATCCAATAACAGCGAAGATGATTCAGGCGAAGAAAGGATCCTAGCGTTGGCGGAGATGATCTGTCGTGTTGGTGACGAGCCTGAGATCAAATCGGCGGCATTACTCGTGCTGATGGCGATGCTCGAAAACGCGCAGCATCCGAAAGCGCTCGCGAACACGGTGAAGAATCTTGCTTTCATGCACTGTGCCGAGTTGAACGTCGCCGGTATGGTCGACGCGCAAATTACACTGCTTGAGGGCGAGTTGTTAAGGTAAATAAAACTATTTCACGCAAAAGCGCAAAGACGCAGAGAATATCATCAAAAACTTCGCGTCTTTGCGTCTTCGCGTGAGTATTAATATGACTTCCTCTTGTGATCTGCTGCATAGTTAATTTTCGCTGCCAAACTGCTTCTTGGATCCGATTGTGACCTTCGGAGTTCGGATATCGAAGATTGACGAGTACCTTTCACGGTCTGCCTGGATCCGGGAAGGGCTCTGGTGAAATCCCAGCAGTGATCCACAGGCCCGAGAAAGGATCTACAAACTCCCAGACAGGACTTGTCAGCGCAGAGAAGTCTTTCCGGCGTTAAAACCGAGAAAGGTTCCTGCAGATCCTAGAAGTAATTGCCGACGTCCAGACAGGGTGCGCTTTTTCCCAGACGCAATTACCTATGTGCGATGTCTTTTTAATACTGTTCGGAGCCTCACATCACTTCAGCGAATCACCGTGGTTGAGCGGGGGAAGCTCCTTCCTGATTCAATTACGCGTGCACGATTCTTAACAGGGGCCACAGCACTGGCATGGCAAACTGTATGCAACAGTTTGACTCTGGGTGCAAAGGAACGCAGGACACACCGTACCGACAGAGTGACAACTCAGCGCGGCGAGCCCCTGGCGACTTGGGCAGCAGCCCCCACAGTATGTGTAGGCAGAGTTCGTGATCTGGCATTTTCTACCTTGCGGGTCGCAAGTGTCCGTAACACCACAATCATAAGTAATGCTATCGTAAAAATCCCGGTTGCAGCACGGGATAGGGAACGGTGGTTTTATCGAATGAGTAATATGAGGCAACGCATGGTGGCGCGGAGACTTGCTCCTGCCCTTCGAGTCTCGAATTACATGATAGAGCCTCGGGTCTTTTTCGTCTTGTTTCAGGAGTGCTCCATAGGAGTACATGAACTTAGGATCATTGTTGACCCAAACGTGCGATACCTGAACGTATAGAAAGGGTTTGCCGTTGTCTATAAACTTTTTGACTGTTTGCGCGCTGATTGGAAGCGTCATCATCTCCGAGGGTTTGAACAACGGGGCTTGTTTCCCGTGAGCGGGATCCGTCCCCCACCAGACAACATCTCCTGGTCCGCCATCATCATTCGCCGCAACTATAAGGATCTCGAAGCCGCTGACTTCCTTATCGGAGATGTTTTCAACGGTCAAACTTGTCGGCCAGTTGGACGTTATTTTAAGCAAATCAAAATCATAACTGATCACATCAGTTTCAATCTGTGGAGGGGAAGGTGGAATATCGTTCACTTCCATTTTTGACTTTGCGTCTCTTAGGACGACGAACAGTCCGACCAACGCAGTGGTCAAAAGAAGCACAATACTGAGAAGGGTTCTAACCTTTATCATCGTCATCTTATACCTCCTTTAGTCAATCTATATCGCAAGACAACGATTGTGGTGAGTCAGGCGTTTGAAACTGCTCAGGCTATATACCCAATCCAACGCACTGTCAAGCTTTTCCCGACGCTCTGTTAACACAGATTTACGCTTGGGTTTTTTGTGCTTTTTTGTGGGCAATCCCATTGTTTCAAAAACACGTGCCGCGGTGTTAACCTAATTGAAAGTTCGCTCGCGGGTTAGTCCCTTCGATTCAATTCCAATCAGGCACAGGAGAGTCATCATGAGAACAGTGACCCGGATTGTCCTACTCGCATTGCTGCTGCAAATCACGAGCGCGTCCAACTTCGTAGTCCTCGCGCAAACACGAAGACCAGCGGTCGCCGCAACTCCTGCACAGTATAGACAAGAGCTGAAGGAGTTTGACGATTTTGTCGCTCGCCAGATGAAGCTCGACAAAACACCGGGCCTAACAATCGGTTTCATGAAAGACAGCTTCGTGTGGGTGAAAGGATACGGGTTTGCCGATCTCGAAAACAGAGTGCCTGCCAAACCTGAGTCGGCCTACCGGCTTGCTTCGGTGACGAAATCAATGACGGCGGTCGCGATCATGCAATTGGTCGATAAGAAAAAAATCGATCTCGACGCGGAAGTGCAAACTTACGTTCCTTACTTTCCAAAGAAACAATGGCCGGTGACGGTGCGTCAGGTTTTGGGTCATATCGGCGGCATCAGTCACTATAAAAACGCCGACAAGGAGCTGCATATCAAAGAGCACAAATCGACGCGCGAAGCGATTGCCATCTTTCAGGACTTTGATCTCATAGCCGAACCCGGCACGCGGTACAACTACTCCAGCTACGGTTACAACCTGCTCGGCGCCATCGTTGAGGCAGCCTCCGGAATGTCCTACGGCGAATACATGAAGCAGAACGTTTGGGGCCCTGCTGGAATGACTGACACTCGTATGGATGATCCGCAGGAGGTGATTCCGAATCGCGTGCGTGGATATCGCTTAGTAAACGGCGAAGTCAAGAACTCAGAGTTCGTCGACATCAGTAGCCGTTTTGCCGCGGGCGGCACACGTTCGACCGTTCCGGACCTGTTGAAGTATGCGAAGAGCATCATCGACGGACGACTCCTCAGCAGCGAAAGCATGATCAGCGCGACCACTTCAATGTCGACGCGCGATGGACGACTTACAAATTACGCGATGGGTTGGGACGCGAGACCGTTCAACGGGCGCTACATATTGACGCACTCAGGCGGGCAACAGGAAACGGTAACACTCCTTTACATCCTGCCTGCTCGCAAGTTGGCTTTGGCGATTGGCATGAACTTCGAAAGCGGCAACCCCGGCGTTTATCTCGATCGTCTGTTCCAAATCGTTTCCGGCATGCCCCTTCAGATTCAGTACTACTCAGCCGATCGCGTGAAGTCGTCACTGGCGGACGCCATCAACAACACTTTCAACTATGGTCTCGCTTATTACGAGCATTTCCGAAAACCGATGACGGCGGATGCGAGCGAACTCGCTAAGGCATTCGCTTATTTCAACGATTCAGTCGATCTTAACAAGATAAAGGCAAATCCAGCGGAAGCGACGAAGAAGATTCGCGACGGCGTTCATCCTGTAGCGCAACAGGCGTTGACGAAAGTGGGGTCCTACATGGCTGCCAAACTTGCTGAGAAATATGGCGCAGCAAGACTCGATTCTTATGCAGCGCTGGGTGGCCTGGTCTTCCTCGAAGATTATGTGGCGCTGGCAAAAACCGACGCGACGATCGCAAAAAATTTCGAAGTCAACCAGGAACTGGCCACCGTGCTTGCTGAGCTGACACGGGATTGGCGCAGGACCGACACACAGTATGTACAAAAACTTGCACTCACTACCGCAACAGATCTCGACGCTGTGGGAAAGAGTTTGCGTGAATCATTCAAGGGAGCGAGCATCTATCCGTATGTTGTTGACGACTTGTTTGCGGTAACGCGCCAGTCAATATTGAGTCACGATCAGCCGCGAGCATTGAAAGCCGCACAACTGGCTTTTGATTTGTATCCCGAAGCTGGGGCAGCGAACTTCGCTTACGGCGCTGCGCTCATATTGAGTGGCGACTCAGCGAAGGGGCAGGAGAGGTTGCGCAAGGCAGCTTCGATCAATCCACTCGGCGCTGCGAGTGCCAGTGGACTGAACAATGTTGCTTATCAGCTTGCAGGTGCGGGTTTGGTTGATGAGGCACTCACTCTTTTGCGCGCTGCAATCGAGCTTTACCCGAAAGAAGCCAACCTGTATGACAGTGTGGGTGAGTTTCAACTGCGAAAAGGCGACAAGGTCAAGGCGCTCGAGTCGTACCAGAAAGCGCTGGAGATCGATCCCAACTTTTCCAACGCAGCCGCGGCTCGCGACGTAGTGAAAAAGCTCAGCGAGGAGTTAGCGCAGAAGAAATAGGATCGTGATCGACTTTGCACATAAAGTCGAAATGCACGATCTCTTGCCCGCGAAACAGGCGTCGCTTTCTGTAACCTGCGAAGCAGGTGACAGCATAAAGCCTGGGGCGCAAGCCCCAGGATCAGGTCACAAAAAAGATCCTAGAGCCCGCGGTAGCGGGCGAAAGCTAAAATATTACGCTGTCGCCCGTTTTCACGGGCTCGAACATTCTTTGCTCACCATCCTGGGGCTTGCGCCCCAGGCTTTATGCTTACGCCTGCTTCGCAGGCTAAGACGTTCATTTGCGGCTGAAGTAGTTCTCGTTATCAAACTTCTCAGCAAAGTACCGTCGGCGCCAGTTTGGATTTGCTCTGTCCAGTAATAGTCCTTCGCCGGCTCCGAGAGGATAAAACGCAACTCTTTTGTAGTTCTCGAGTTTTAGTGTCGCGAGTTCTCGCACTATGCGTTCATGAATTTGATCTGCTGTCGATGCGAACGTCGTGAAGTCTTTCAGCTGTCGGAATTCACGACTCGGTTGATATTTTGCGGCGGCCCACTGCGCAACGCGATACTCGGTGTATCTCGCGATTCCTTCCTTCCATAATTGAAACGACATGTATTTGTAGTCATCGGCGCTCAACATCTTTTGAAGTGCGTGACGCGCCTCAAGATAGGCTGCGAGCTTGGATTGAGCTGGGGTTCCAATTGCTTCAACAAGTAGTCGAGCAAGGACAGAGAACTGCTGACTAACATCCGGAGATGCATACGGGAACGGATAGTTGAGCATCCACATTCCCGTTTGGTCGCCGTGCGAAAGGTTAAGAGCTTCCGTTTCTTTGTAGAAGTCAGGCTGCGAATCCTGCAACTGATGGAAGTGCTCGTGCAGTAACGTGACGACCCACGGTGTCGAGGTTTTGCTGGCAGTATTTTCTGCCTGCCCAATGACGATGGTCGAAACTCCACCAACGGCCGGAAAGGTGGCTAACAGACTAGTTTGAAACTTTCGGTCACGGTAGTAGACATCGCTTTTTAATCGTGCGTCATAACCGAGGGACGTAAAGTCTTGAGAAGGTCGCGGATGCCTTATTAGAAATTCTTTCTGGGGAGTGACGAGTAAGACTGCAAATGGTGCTTTACTCCAGCCGGCCCAAAGCTCGTCGCCCAACTTCTCACTCAGCCTGAATGCTTCGGCAATTCGTACGCGATCAACTTCACGCAGGCTAGGCTTTTCCTGACTCAGAGCATTGCTGACGATCAGTAAAAGAATGAAGTTCAGTGCAAGCGGATTCCTGATAAGTTTCATATTTCACTATTGCCATAAAGAAGCACAAAAGTTTCATTTTCGATCGTGTTTAATTGGCTCTTCATGAAGCGATCGCGTATTTTACTTTTCTCTCTCGTTCATTCAAGGCGAATTTGTTAGATTCGTATAACCGATGACGAAATCCGAAAAAACGCAGGCCCGAACCGGGGGTGAGACCGCACCCGAACGATTCTTAGATCGTCATCTCGGCAATACTGTTCATCTCTTCCTCACGTTTCTGGCAATTCTAATCCTTGTGGCAGCGGCGATTGCAACGTTTGAGATCATCATTCACGATGTTCCGCAGCTTTGGCACCAAACCAACGAGTATGATGCCTTGCATCAGATCATTCAGGATGTCTTGCTGGTGGCGATCGCGGCGGAGTTAGCGTTGCTTCTTCTTTTTCACCGGACGAGCGCTGCGATCGAGGTGCTCATCTTCGTCATCGCCCGCAGGATGGTCATTGCGGGAATCTCCGGCCTCGACCTGCTTGCCGGCGTAGCTGCATTAGCCGCTTTGGTAGTGATCCGGTTCTATTTCATTGCGCCAAAGAATCAACCAGAGAAAGAGTGATCTGCTATTTACGCGGCTCTTCGCCTGGATGGTATGCGGCCTCGAGGTTCGCTTTAATCTCGTCAAGCGTGAGCCAGGATGGCTTGAACTCTCCGCGGGTGTAGAGATAGGACTGGTCCATGTAGTGCCGATTCTTCGGATCTCCGCTTGCACCAAAGGTGTGGATCGAAAGTGCGCGGACGCGGGGCGCAAACTCAACCACACTGATATAAGTTCCACCTGCAACGCCGTAGCGCCGTTTTTGTCCACGAACGGGCGTGGCGTAAAACGTGAACACAGCGCCATCATTACCATTCACGCCACTCACAGCCAGGCTCGGCTTCGAGTCCTGAAAGTCTTCATCCTTGCTTTCGTCGCGACGTTGCAGACGGTTTAGCTCGCCCCAGGTAACTTTCCATGTTCCAAAATCGCGCTGAAGTGCATTAATAACTTCGGTAAACGCCGCGACTACATTTTGATTTTGATCACGGGACACACGCTCGTGCCAGAGACTGAAGAGCGTCATGGCGACTGAGTCATTCGAGCTGCGATGATTCCAGCCTGCAAGCACCTCGTATACTTCGCGTTGCCGTGAGTCTTGTTTGAGTGCCGCAAGAAGTTCCGGCATGCGTTTATCAGCATTCATTACGCGCGTGTCAAATGCCACCTGCCTCCATTCGTCGAAGGTGAACTTCGATTTACTCGACAGGATTTCTCTCGAGATCGCGCCGCGAGGATTGTCGCCCTCCTGGACTATGTATTTCGGAAAATGTTTCGGATCTGGATTGCCTTCACTCGTCAGTAGAAAAGGCGTCGTGTTGCAGTTTTGCATCCACCCGGTTTTCGGATTTGTGAGTTGTGGCAACTCGTCGATGGTGTGATAACCCTGCCATTCCGTCGCTGGATCGCTTCCATCTAATGGCTTGCTCCAGTCGAAACGCGGATCGCGCTTGGGAACTGCGCCGTTGTAAAGATACCAGGTGTTTCCCTGGCGATCGGCATACATCACGTTACCAAAGAGCATATTAAGCGGCGCCATCGCCTGCTTTAACGCCGCGAGTGAATTCGCACGAGTCATGTCGTACCACTCACGCAGCCAGCCATCCGATTCAAACTTTGCCATGCGCAGCGCCAGCAGTTTGCCGTCACGCGCCGCCAGGATCGGACCATGATGCGTTCTGCGCATGGTAAATTTACGCGTCTCGAGACCGCTCGCCGTCTTAACTTTAATTTCTTCGACGTGCTCAGTGGCCAGGCGATATCCGTTGCCATATTTATATGCGAGTGGGCGAGCGGGATCGTCGAAGGTTTCCATGTAGACATCAGTTAAGTCTGCGGCATTGTCAGTACTCACCCAGCCGCCGTTTTCGTTATGACCAACGTACGGCAGCGGAAAACCGAATCGTGTGTAACCAGTGAAATTCCAACCCTCGTCGCTATGAACGTGACCTTCATAAACCTGGCCGGAGCCGAAGAAGGGCAGGTGAGGATTGATGAAAAGCATCGCGTAACCGGTGGCGCTTTTGGATGGACCAATGACCCAACCATTCGAGCCGGTATGTTGTTTTAGATCGTTCTCAAACTCGGCAGTTTGCAATCCATCTCGGCGCAGGATTGGATCACGCGCGAAGCCGTTCTGGTAATAGTTGTAACGGATGAAAGCAAGTGTGTACCACGGCTCGATCTTCGTGAGCAGTCGCGGGTGTACTTCCGGATGACGAGCGAGATAGTAGTTGAAACCCGCGGCGAAGGCGTCGCACAAGTCGCGCATGTGCGTGTCGAGGCGCGCGTATTCTTCGCGTGCTAATCTGGGAATTTCGAGTGCGTGGTTGAGTCGATCTTCATCAAGGGTCCGCTCGCCGTATAACTCGGAAGCGCGGCCGAGGGCGTTGATAAAGTTCTCCTCGACGCGCCAAAAGTTGTCTTCCGCCTGAGCGTAGGCAAAGCCGAATGCCGTGCTCGCGTCTGTGCGACCAAAGACATGAGGCACGCCATAAGTATCGCGATAGATCGTGACTTGGCGAGCGAGCGTCTCTGCGTTTGCATCTGCATATGCATGACAGCAGAACAAAGCGATAAGTATCACCGAGAGTGAGTATTGCATGTTTTTATTTACCACAGATTACACGGATAACACGGATTTATCGAATCCAGTCCTTTGCGGAGACGAACGACTCCGAGTCGTAGATGAGCACGATGGTGCCAATGGGTAACTGTTTACTGACTTCTTTCGCAGCGAACATTGGAATCCGAACGCAACCGTGACTCCGCGGCGTGTCGGGGACCGAAGGATTGCCATGTATCGCGAGGCCGTCGCTGAAGTAATTCGGATAATAAAGCAACCCTAACGGCGATTTTCTCCAGCCCTCCATCTTGCCGTAAATCCGGAACCGTCCCCTCGGAGTGTAAGCGAGCCCACTCATGCTTTTTTCTTTGTAATGCTCGCCGCTGCCTGTTGACACCGGCAGGATTTTGGCAACGACACCTTCGTCATCCGTCAACAAAAGCACCTGTCGATCCAAGTCTACCTCGACGTGCTTGTATCCTGTGTCCTTTGCTTGTGGTGAACTCGCCTCACGAATTGCGTTGAACTCTGCGCGTGTGAGGCGCCCGGTAATTTTCCGGCCTTCCCATTTCTGAAAAGTCACCAAAGCCAGTTGCGTAGTGCTATCAATCACGCCGTCTACCGGGCCGGTCCAGTAGCCCATTTCTGACAGACGGCGCTCTGCCTCCTTCAGCTCTGTTCGTTTGAGCGGACCTCCGGCGTGTTTTTTAACTTTAGGACTTGCAACTGAAGTGATTGGATTTAGGAGAAATAAGGCTATCGTGAGGGGGAGTACTGCCAGGAGTCTTTTGATAATGCACATAACGCCCCCTTGGAGGCTTAATTATACACGCTATATTTGTCGAGCCACAAAAACCTTGACGATCAGGCGAAGGTTTAGGGAAACTGAAAGCGGTAGGTCCTCACCGTGAATCTTGCCTTGCGACTTCGGGAGAAGTGGTCTGAACAATTTGCGAATCAAACATATTTCATTTGTTTCACTTCTGGCTGTTGTGATCACAGCGCAACTTTCCTGCGTGCGCACCAGTCCCGCAACAGCGGCTCGTCCCGTCGCTTCTCCTTCGCCAACCGAGCAAACTGTTATCGATCAGATATTGCAACGTTACGAACAGGTGCTGGGTGGGAAAGAGGCAATCGCAGCGATCACAAGTCAGAAACTGAAAGGAACCTTCAATCTCTCCGGCATGACGGGCACGATGGAGGTGTGGCGCAAAGAGCCCGACAAGACACTCACGATTATCGAGTTTCCTCGCATTGGTACCCTCAAGAAAGGCTTCGACGGTGAAACGCGTTGGGTGCAAACACCCATCGGCACGTTCAGTGATTCCAGCCCTCAACAACAAGAAATTGCAGACATGGACCGCGACGCAGAAGCCTATAGTGCCGCAAGAATAAGAAGTCTTTTCGAGAGCATGAAGCTGGAAAACAAGGCACGACTGAGTGGGCGTGATGTGTATGTGATTGAAGGAAAACCAGCCAAGGGTCCTCCTGAAAAACTCTTCTTCGATGTCGACAATGGCTTACTACTGCGTTGGGACATGGCCCGACGCCAGCCAAACCGCGGCACTGTCTTCGTGAAAGTGCACCTCGATGATTACAAAGACGTGAGTGGAGTGAAGGTTCCGTTCACTGTGCGCTTTGCGTTTGAATCGTTCAACTTCACGGTTAAAGTCGACGAGCTCGAACACAACGTTCCGATAGACGATGCGGTCTTCAGAAAACCCTAACTAAGCCACAAAAGGCACAAAAGGCACAAAAATGAAGACGCAAACGTTTGTGCTTTTGTGGCCGCTATCTGAAGTTCTGGATGAGGACGAGTTCATCGGTGCGCGTGTCGCGCGTGATGGCGAGCTGGCGTCCGTCGTTGGACCACGCGAAATACCATAGCGGCGTCGGCGTTTGCCAGTCAGTCAGCTTCTGCTCTTTTCCGGTTGCCAGTGTCAGACGCCAAACGTTTGGCGCACCATCACGGTCGGCAACATAGTCCAGTGCCTGCCCATCAGGAGACCAGTACAGTGAATCCGTATTCCTGGGCCAGTCGAGTGTTCGAACAACGTCGCCACTCTCCGCCGAGACGATTTGAACTTTCTGAGTCGCATCGGGCTCAGGGCTCTGATACGCGCACACAAACCATTTTCCGTCGCGCGCTAAACGGCACGAGGTCTTTTCTCTGACTCTCACCGGTTGGCCACCCTCGAGCGGAACTTTCCAAAACGTGGGATTACCCGTCTCATCCCGCGAGTTGTAAAAAATCCACTGCGAGTCGGGCGACACCTGCGGCTCGGGATACTGGTTAACATTGTGGACCAGCTCTTTCGCACCGCCGCCATCGATGCTCATCCGCCAAATACTTTTGAGGCCCGCTTGAAAAGTAACGAATACTATCTGGCGGCCATCAGGTGAGAGGGCCGGTTGGTTTTCGTGACGTTCGTTCGTAAAGGTGAGTTGCCGGTTTCCGGTGCCGTCAGAATTCATGATCCAAAGATCCTGGTAACGGCCACTGGCAGCAGCTGAGTAAACAATCTGCCCACTCGGCGTCCAACATAGCTCGCCGATCTCAGTATTAGTGTTAGTGACCTGGCGGCCATGCGCAAAGTCCCCAACAGGCATTACCCAAACGTTTGAGGAGACGCTGGATTGTTGTACGAGCGCAGTGCGACCATCAGCCGTCAGAGTCAGAGCCCAGTAGTTGTTCGCATCGTTTGTGATCTTCTGAGGGTCGCCGTTCCCATCCGGCGACCAATCCTGCTTAGCCTGTTCAGGCGACATGTAACCGATTGTTCCTAAAATCAGGCCTGGGATTGAATGCTGTTGTAGCATTGCGGTGGGTGCCTGCGATAACGATGAATCAACTCCGGGTTGCGGCATTGTTGATTCAATCAGTTTGGCCAGCCCGAAATCGAGGATCTTTGCGTGACCATCAACCGTGATCATGATGTTGTCTGGCTTCAGATCGCGGTGAACGATACCCGCGGCGTGAGCTTTGGCCAAGCCTTCAGCCACGTGTTGCAGATGTAGAAGTAACTTGCGCAGCTCAGTATGTTCGCGATGAATCTTGTCGCGCAGTGTGACGCCTTCGATAAATTCCATGGCGATGTAATGCACGCCGTTGTGTTCACCGATTTCGAAAACCTGCGCGATGTTGGGATGACTGAGTGCCGCCGCTGATTTTGCTTCGCGAATAAAACGGTCCATTCGATCGCGGTTGGCTGCGAGCTCGGCCGGAAGGATCTTTAATGCGACTTTTCGATCCAGCGTGGTGTCCTGCGCACAATAAACCTCACCCATTCCGCCCGCGCCGATTTTGTAAAGGATGCGGTAGTGCGAAAGGTTAGTGTCGGGTGAGAGTTCTTTGCTCACGTGGCCGCAAGAATAATCGGATCGGCTGCAAAAGTCACAAAAAAGCGCAAATCGACTCTCCGCTTTTGCGCTTTTTGCCGCTAAGTGTTTACTAATTTCGTAGCCCGTCTTAAGATATCCGTCCTATATTGCCGGCTCGTTAAAACGGAGGTCGAGATGTCGGTTGCCGCATACCCTGCGCGGATTGGCTCCGCCGACTTTAGCGTTTACGAAAAACTGAACAGTGTTTGGCATAAGCGTGCGCTGAATCTGTTTATGGTCATCGTGCTCGCTCACTGGGCCGAGCACCTGGCGCAGGCGTATCAGATTTATGTCCTCGGGTGGCCTCGACCGAGCGCGGGCGGTGTTCTCGGTTTGTTCTTTCCATGGCTTGTCAGCTCAGAGGTGCTGCATTATGGCTATGCCATCGTGATGCTGATCGGAATCTGGACGCTGCGGAAAGGTTTCACCGGAACCTCTCGTAAGTGGTGGACAGTTGCACTCGTTATCCAGTTCTGGCATCACATCGAACACGCGGTCTTGCAATGGCAGGCGCTCACTCATCACTACTGGTTTGGCTCGCCCGTGCCCGTCAGTTTCTTACAGCTGCTGTTTCCGAAGTTTCGTGTAGAGATTCACCTCTTTTATAACGCGGTGGTGTTCATTCCAATGATGATTGGAATGTACTATCACCTGTTTCCGCCGAAGGGTGAAGAAGTCGCTGCTTGTAGTTGTTCGCTGCGGCACGAGCCGTTGCCTGCCGTTGCTACGTAATCGGTGCTCGCAAGACGCAGTTCATTGGTCGTAGTTTGTATTGGCCTTGCGCTTCTGCATGGTTGCAGAAGACAAAGCGATCCGACCGCCGGTCTCGCACTCACATTTAATGTTTATCCACACCCGCCGCGTGTTGGACAGACGACGATCATTCTCACGCTACAGCATTCGGGCCAACGAGTAACTGGCGCTCGCATCCGGCTGGAAGGAAATATGTCGCACCCGGGCATGGCTCCGGTATTCGCAGACGCAGCAGAGATCGAGCCGGGACGATATCGGGCAACAATCGATCTCTCGATGGCCGGTGACTGGTACGTGCTGGTCCATGTGACGTTGCACGACGGTCTAAAGTGGGAGCAACAGTTTGAGATCAAGGCTGTTGTGGCAGATGCGGAAAATAAAATTAGAACAAGTCAGGAAGAGGGGCTTGCCCCCGCTCTCCGGAAGAAGCGGGGGCAAGCCACCCTTCCTGACTTGTTCTTTTCTTCTGGTTCGTTTCTATTATTGTAGTTGCTTTCTGTTTGTGATTACTCGATGAACCTTACGGTTGATCCAGGCGTGTTCCATCCTGAACTGAAAACAAGCAAACGCGAGCCTTCTTTCGATCTACTGCGCGTACCCGTCATTGGCAGTCTCCTCACGATGCGGCACGCACGAACGCTGCTTCAGATTCCTCTATTCATAATCAGCGCCGCAATGATTCTTCACGGCCTCTTTGGCCCACAGTTAGCACCGAAGAATCTTGCGACGACCTATACCTGGGTACACTTTCGCGGTGCGTTGGTCTTTGTTCTCCTCTTTGCCGGAAATTTCTTTTGCCTGGCGTGCCCGTTCATGCTGGTGCGAAATCTTGCGCGCAAGTTCTTTCGCCCGGTTCGAAACTGGCCACGCCGCCTTCGCAACAAATGGCTGTCAATCGGGTTATTCGTGACGATGCTCTTCATCTACGAGTGGCTCGATCTATGGGCCTCTCCGTGGTGGACCGCATGGCTGATCCTCGCTTACTTTGCGGGAGCGCTGATCATTGACGCCATCTTCAAGCATGCGACGTTCTGCAAATTCGTTTGTCCTATCGGCCAGTTCAACTTCGTCGCTTCAACTGCATCGCCACTCGAAGTAGCTGTTCGAGACACGGACGTGTGCACTGGTTGTGCGACAAAAGATTGCATCCGAGGCGTGCGCGAGCCTGCG